>NZ_CAMPQA010000004.1:0-352439 GCF_946902935.1 Yersinia sp. Marseille-Q5920
GTGATTTGAGAGAAATTAAGATTTTCAGCGAAGTTCCGAGATTGGATTGGCTGGCTGTGTGATATTGCATAGCGGGTTAATTGAAACAGAATTTGCCTGGCGGCCATAGCGCGGTGGACCCACCTGATTCCATGCCGAACTCAGAAGTGAAACGCCGTAGCGCCGATGGTAGTGTGGGGTCTCCCCATGCGAGAGTAGGACACTGCCAGGCATCAAATAAAGCCGAGACCCCATGCCAAAAGCGTGGGGTTTTTGCTATGTGGAAAAGAAAAAGAGAAAAGCCTTCTGCTGCGCAGAGGGCTTTTTTTATGTATCCACTTAAAACAAGATACAATATGAGTATATTGATCGGTTAGACTAGCGCCAGTAGTTCTATAGGTAATCTTAGTTAACTGCCTGATAAAGACTATAGCCAGTGACTGCGCCAGCGACATCCCAGGCAAAATCTTTCCAACTCCAGCCCGTGCCAGCTTGGCGGCTATCATATAGCTCTTTAGCTGCGCCGATACTTATCGAAAATAGTAAACCGAAATTGCGGCTTTTGGCATCTGACCAATTCTGATGTTCACCATAAGCTGTACCCGCAGCGGCTAGTGCTGCAGAGGCAAAAAAATGTTGGGCTTTATCTTTTCCCGTCCAGCTATCGTTGGCCATATGGGTACATGCAGAGCTGGTGAAAAGTAACGGGGCAATAATTAAAGGGCGAAGATAAGGTGGGCACCACATGCCGTTCCTCCCCTGGCTGGAGACAGAAAACCCGGTAATAGAACCGGGTTTTTTGTTTGAATTTTACAGAATACGACTAATGAGTCGGTCGATACGAATTCTGCGTAAGCGGCGGATCAGTTTACGCACCTTGACCGGATACTGCTGAATATTCTCAAGTTCAAGGTAGTGTGAAACAACTTTAGTATGAGTTCGAATACATTCCAGCTCTTTTGCACGCTGCTCATGCATCTCATGCTTAGGATCGTGGATCAAAATGGCATTTTCCAGATCCAGACGCCATGCACGTGGATTCAGATTGTTCCCCGTGATCAACTGCCAGTTATTATCTACCCACATCCCTTTCAGATGATAAGTATTGTCGCCATCTTTCCATAAACGAACAATCAGTTGACCATTATCTATAAAGCGCTGTAAGCGGCTAAGGAAGCGGCGCAAGTTGATTTCATATAGGTATGGTAAAGCACCAATGATTTTAAACGGCTGATCTTCGGGAATATAAAAGTCGTTCGCTGTTTTGTCACCAACAATAATCTCAACCTGTTTACCTTCGCGCAGTAGATAAATGATATTACGAACTAACAATGCGGGCAGGTTGAAATAGGGCGTACAAATAGTGAGGCGTTCATCAGCGGAAGCCATTAAATGATGAATAGTTTTGTTGAGTTGGCTTTTTTTACCTAGCCCAACCAGCGGAGTGACTGCTAATTCATCATTGCCAGCTTGTGCTGGAAATTGATAACCGATATCTCGCAGTGATGATCGAAACTGCCGAGTTTCGTTTTTGATCTCAGGATTAGTGGGGCGATCAATGCGATCGAGACGCTGAACGGCACCTGCACTCAGAACTCGTTGCTTCACATAATCAACCATAATATCGGCTAATGATTGATTCGTAATTAATTGATAACGGTCATAACGATATTTATCGTTTTGATAGAGATAGACATCATTGATGCTGGCACCACTGTAAATTACGGTATCATCAATGATAAAACCTTTCAGATGCAACACACCAAGGGCTTCGCGGGTATTCACCGGGACACCGTAAACCGGAACACAGATATCTGGGTGCTTGTTTGCCATCTCACAATACCAATCTGCATTAGTATTAACAGCGGCGGCCCCGATGCGGCCTCGTTGGGCGCGATGCCAATCCACTAATACACAAATTTCCAGCTCAGGATGCCGCTGTTTGGCCTGATAGAGAGCGCTCATCACATCACGGCCTGCATCATCCTGCTCAAGGTAAAGCGCCACCAGATAGATACGTTTGGTCGCCTGGCCTATTAGTTCCAGCAGAGTTGAGCGGAAAACTTTGGGGCAATAAAGCGTTTGGACATCATCAACTGACTGGGGGAGTTTGGGCAGTTGTGCAAGGTGTTGTTGATGTTTGCTACGTTTGAATTTTGACAACATCACAGTGCGCTTCTTCTCTTGTTATTTGATGGCAGAACCGCCATATCAAAAAAAACACTAATCCATAGAGTCGGGCGATAATACCACTACTTTTCTGGATTGTGCGCAAGTTTTGCCAACCGTAGACCGAATCACTTATCTATGTGGCCTATATCACAGCGATTCAGGTGATTGAAATCAAAGTGTCAGCTCCAGATTAACGATGCCATCTTCCATTTGCACATCAATACTAAAACCCAGTTTCTTCGCCAACCCAATCATACCCCGATTATTGGGCATGGTGACTGCTGTTAGCCGAGTTAACCCATGGCTGCGGGTGTACTGGATCATTTTCTCGAGCAACTCCCGCCCCAGCCCCAGTCCTTTTAAATCTGAGCGCACCAAGACAGCGAACTCCGCATCAATATTGTCAGGGTCAGATAGCGCGCGCGTGACACCAATAATTTCCGGGCCAGTTGCATTTTGACGCACCGCAACAAAGGCCATTTCCCGATCATAGTCAATCTGTGTCATGTTCGCCAAATCATCGTGGCTGAATTCGTTGATTTCACTGAAGTAGCGATAGTAGAGATCTTCTTTAGTGACTTGATCAATAAACAGTTTTAGCAGCGGCTCATCCTCCGGCAAGATAGGGCGGAATAAGCAATGAGAGCCGTCTTTTAGTATCACGGTTTGTTCCAACTCGTGCGGGTAGGGGCGGATAGCCAGTCGCGCTTGTGGGTCGCCAGTGACGGGAGCTAACTGCATTGATACATCCAGCAGCGTGAACTCACTGCCAGAAGCAAGCACGGGGTGAATATCTAAACGCGAGATTTCAGGGCAGTCGAGAATCAAGTTGGAAACTTGTACTAGCAAACGGCTCAGGCCAGGAATGTCGAGAGGTTGCAGTGAGCCGCGGCTGCGGATTTTTCCACCTTTGACCGCCTGGATTATCAGATAGCGGGCTAATGCCATATTGAGAGGCGGTAATGCAACTGCGGCCTGCGTTTCATGGTGCCATTCAATGCCGCCTTCCCCCAGCATAATGAGTGGGCCAAAAATGGCATCTTGTTCCACAGCAATCCGTAGCTCCTGCGCCCCAGCGCGGTTTGCCATACTTTGCACCAATAAACCGTCGATACGGGCTTGGGGATAAGTGCGTTTCACGCGATCAAGAATATCGTCCGCTGCCCGTTGCACTTCGATTGCGGTACGCAGGTATAACATGACTCCCTGAACTTCGGATTTATGCGCAATATCTGGCGAGCGTAATTTGATGGCAACCGGATAGCCCAACCGCTCAGCAATATGTACTGCTTCGACACTGTCACTGGCAATCCAGGTTGGCAACATGCTGAGGCCATAGGCTTCAAGGATCGGCTGCACTTCATGGGTATCAAGTTGGGTCGTACCTTCTGCCAGGGCCTGGCGAATTAACTGGTGCACATGGGCGGTATTGGCCGTGAGGCCGATAGGCAAGGCTGGAGTTTCTTTTAACTGCTTTTGGTTACGGCGATATTCAACCATGTGCATAAAGGCGGTTATCGCGCCTTCTGGCGTGCGATAGGTCGGAATACCGGCCTCCGTGAATAAACGACGGGCATCTTGTGATGAATATTCACCGCACCAATTAGTTAGCAAGGTAATGCGCTTACCGCGCGGGTGCTGGCGGATGGCCGATATCAATAACTCAGAGGTTTTACCGCCCGGTGCCGCTGCGCTCGGTGAGTGGATAAGCAACAGCGCGTCGTAATCGGTGCTGTCCAATAAGGGTTTAAGCGCCGCTAAATAGCGCTCAGCGCTGGCATCATCCCGCAGGTCAATCGGATTTCGTAAGGAAACAAAAGGCGGTAGTGCCGCGCTCAGGGCGGATTGCGTGGTATCAGACAGTGTTGCCAGCTTGCCATTACGGCTAATCAACTCATCCAAGGCCATTGCCGCCGGGGCTGCGCCATTGCTGACAATCAGTAACCGCTCCCCGCGCAATGGGTGCATATGGCTTAGTGTTTCGACTGCCGAAAATAGCTCGTGAGTATCTTGAACCCGCAACAGACCCGCGCGCTGAATGGCTGCGTCATAGGCAGCATCCAACCCTTGTTGGCCATTGAGTAATTGTTGGGCACGTTGGCTGCGGCCGCTTTTGACCACCAGAATGGGTTTATTGCGCGAGGCACTGCGGGAGGCGGATAAGAAGCGGCGCGCATCACTGATATGCTCAAGATACAACATGATAGCGCTGGTTTTCCCATCTCTGGCGAGGAAGTCGAGCAAGTCATCGACATCAATGTCCAGGCTATCACCGAGAGCAATGAAGTAAGAGAATCCCACTTCGCGTTGCTGCGCCCAGTCCAAAATGGTGTTGGCAACTGCCGCTGATTGGGAGATAAACGCCAGCCGCCCTTTTTTGATAGGCACTGGCGAGAAGCTGGCATTTAACCCTTGCCACGGAGCCAGTAAACCCAGACTGTTTGGGCCAAGTAAGCGCATATGGTGGCGTTGCGCGCAGGCTTTCAGTTCAGGGAATTGTTCAGTTGCCGCCGACAGGATAATCACCGCTTTACAACCCCGAGTCCCTAAGTCTTCCAGCAGTGATAGGTTACGGCGGTCATGGGTGCACAAAATGGCCAGGTCGGGGGTAATGGGTAGGCTGGCGATATTTGCGTAAGCCAGCACACCACAAACGGCTTTATGAGTAGGAGTAACAGGTAGAATCGGGCCATTAAAGCCGCCATCGAGCAAATTACGCATCATTAGAAAACCCGCGCGCTCCGGTTTTTCAGATGCGCCAATGACCGCAATAGACTTGGGGCGTAGTAGGGCTTCTAATCCACGTTGGCTCATATTATCCCCGTCATCTTTCAAGTTGCAGGAGTGTTGATTGCGTCCGGTTACTCAGCCCATTCATGGCCATCGCCTCTACGAGGTTGCCGCAAACAGCGTTCAAATTTGTTCCCGAATCACTGACTGGTCAGTGACCTTAAAATAAATAGACTTATCGGGATGCACTTACTTGCCGTCTTCCTGTCCCCTCAAATCTATTGGGGGTCAGTCAAAGACAGCTTTATTGATTTTATGCGATTTTTTCGGTATTTGCTGTGACTCGGCCCACTGGATGGTGAGGTTTTCCTGCTAAATATTGCTGGCGGAAATAATGAAAATGGGCAGTTAATCCATCGGCGGCATGAATATCACCAGCTTGCTGGAGTAGGGCTGCAGCAACTTCGACGGTGCAATGTTGTTCCGGGCGTGCTGCTTCTCGCAGCATATAATCCGAGGTATTGCTGACATTCAGCGACAATATCGGTAGTCCGCTAAGATACGGGCTTCTACGAAACATTTTTTTAGCTTCAGTCCAGGTACCGTCCAGCAGAATAAATAACGGTGGTTTATCGCTGACAGGTAATTGATTGAAGACTTGCCGCTCGGGGTCGGCATATTTTTCTGGGAAAACCACATAAGGTTGGCGCTGAGGGTCGCGTATCGCGGCTAACAGCTCAGGGGAAACTTCTGTTCGCGCCCAGAGAAAAGCTTGAGTGTTTGGCAGAATATTAGCAATTAAGCGGCCAGTATTACTGGGCTTGAGGGGTTCAGTATCAAACATTATCAGGCAAAAACGGCTGTTGGCCGGCTGTTGTTTGATGGTGTCACACAAGCAAAATCGCTCAGTTAACAGACAGCCTTGGCAGCGAATAGCACGGCAACCACGGGCGCGATAAGGGCGGGTGGATGCGGATAACCGCTGCTGGCGCAAACGCAATACTGCATTTTCCGTCGGTAAAGCATTTATGACCGTCGGTAAAATAGGGTCGGTGGTGGATGATTCAGTCACGACGGACTCCTGAAGAAATAGCGCTATTCTAATCAACCCTTGTGCCCAGTCATACCATAAAAGAAAAAACAACACTCCAACAGAAAACTGTCAGGGTGCTGTTTTGGATTATAACCACACTTTATCGGGCACTTGAGTGGCCCCGAAGGGTGATAAATGAGTTAAACTAGCTTAGCGCGCGGTAGGTTCCACTGATAATTGCTCATTTAACCAATTATCAAAAGGTGCCTTTGGCAATGCGCCGCTAAGCATGTCGACCATTTTGCCGTTTCGATACAGCATAATGGTGGGAATGCTGCGGATACGGAAACGCGCGCTGAGTGCGGGTTCTGCTTCAGTATTGATTTTAACGAAGCGAACTTTTCCGGCTCGCTCTGCGGCAACATCTTCAAAGATGGGCGCGAAGCTGCGGCAAGGGCCACACCATGGTGCCCAGAAGTCTATGACCACCGGCAGGTCATCTTGCAGCAGTTTATCCAGTGTTTCGGCGGTGGCGTTAATGACTTCGCCATCAAATAAAGAGTGGCCGCAGCGCCCACATTTAGCGCCGTCATCAATACGTGCTTCCGGTAGGCGATTGGTCGCCATACAAGCTGTACATACCGTATTCATAAATTAGCCTTTATTGAGTATCTGAGTAGATTGAGGGAAACCATACAGTCAATGTGACCTGAATTGTTTCGTTGTTGTTATCTATTATGGATATAAATGAAGTTAGTGCCAAAATGGTTTATTCGATGAATACGATAGTTGCTAGCTTTTAGCGCTTGCTTATGGCTAACCGAGCAGACATCAGGTAATCTTCGCGCCCTGCGCGTTGGTGGAGAAGACAATGAACGATTCATTTAGTGGCAAAAACGGCAAAGTTAAAGTGATGTACGTCCGTAGTGACGAAAACAGCAGCGACGACCGTAGTAACAATAACCGTGGTAAAAACCCGCGTCCGGCAGGCAAAGGCCGCCCGGGTGATAATGCCGGTCGCGGCAGCTCATCGCGTAATAATGACTCACGTCGTAATGATTCAGGCCGTAATGAACGCACGAGTCCTAGCCGTCCGGCGCGTTCTGACAGCAGTGGCCCTTACGATTCACCGTGGAAAACGGTGTCTCGCGCCCCCACTGAAGAACCCGAGTTTGATCACGGCGGTATCAGCGGTAAAAGCCATGTAGACCCAGCGCAATTGCGCCGTCAGCGGGCTGAAGAAACACGCGTTTATGGCGAAAATGCCTGTAAAGCGCTGTTTGAAAGCCGTCCTGATGCTATTGTGCGCGCTTGGTTTGTGCAGTCAGTTACCCCTCGTTTCCGTGAAGCATTGAAATGGATGGCGGCTAACCGCAAGGCTTACCATGTGGTTGAAGAAGATGAACTGGCTAAAGCATCTGGCACTGAACACCACGGTGGCGTGTGCTTCCTGATTAAAAAACGTCAGGGTTTGGATGCAGAAACTTATCTGCAACAACAGACTCAGGCGAAAGATTGCGTGTTGGCACTGGAAGATGTGGGTAACCCACATAATCTGGGCGGCATTATGCGGACCTGTGCGCATTTTGGTATCAATGGCGTGTTGCTGCAAGACCCCGCAGTGTTGGAGTCTGGTGCGGCTGTTCGTACAGCAGAAGGCGGTGCAGAGCATATCAAAGCAATCAATGCTGATGACTTCCTTTCTGTGTTGGATACTTTCCGTAAAGCGGGCTACACCATAGTGACCACCTCAAGCCATAAAGGTGTCAGTCTGGCGAAAGCTGAGCTACCAGCCAAAATGGTGTTGGTCTTAGGGCAAGAGAGTGATGGCCTGACTGACAGCGCTTGGCAGCAGGGCGATGTGAGTGTCTCTATTGGCGGTACTGGCAAAGTTGAAAGTTTGAATGTGTCAGTGGCGACCGGTATTTTGCTGTCGGAGTGGTGGCGTCAAAATCAGGCTTAATTCATTCGTCGTTGCAATAGCTAAAATATAAAGTAACAAGTTGATAAGCGGGGAAATGTGCCGAATGGGTCGTAACGGCGTAAGCCGTCGGAGCGCCCATTGGTGCAGTCACCCCGCTAATCTCCGAACTATAAAATAGCTTGGTTGATAACCTTAAAGGGCGCTGATGATAAGTCAGCGCCCTTTTTTTATTAGTCAGTTTTTGCTGCTAGTGCGCGCCACCGCCTCCGCCGCCGGAGGTAAATGGCGGTTTAGCAAACCACACCAGTGCCAGTAGCAGTAGGAACACGCCCGCCGAGAGCCAGAAAATCTCATTAGCCGAGATAATCAGCCCTTGATTGGTAATTTCCCGTGCCAGATAAGCCGATGCTTGCTGCTGATTCATCCCCAGTTTCTCGAGATCCTGATACATTTGCGTGGCATTCGGGTTAAACGGGTTAACAAATTCCGTCAACTGTGAATGGTGCATCGATTCTCTTTGCGTCCACAAAGTGGTGGTGATTGAAGTACCAATCGACCCCGCCAGTGTTCGCAGGAAGTTAGATAAACTGGATGCCGCCGCCATACGCTCTGGCGGTAAACCGGACAAAGTAATCGCCGTCAGTGGCATAAAGAAGCAGGCAATAGCAAAACCTTGCACAAACTGCGGCCACGCCGAGGCACCAAAATCCATTCCCGGTTCGAATGTATATGCTCGCCAATAGAAACAAACCGCATACATAATGAAGCTGAATGTGACTAATTGACGCATATCAATTCGATGTGAGAAGCGCCCAATTATGGGTGACAATAGCACCGGTAATATCCCCACCGGCGCTGATGCCAAGCCGGCCCAGGTGGCGGTATAGCCATATACCTCCTGTAATAGCTGTGGCAGCAAGACTATCGCGCCGAAGTACAACATATAGGCCAGGCTGATACACAAACAACCAATGGTAAAGTTTCTCGATTTGAATAATGACAAATCGATCACCGGATGGTCGTCGGTTAGCTCCCACACTATCAGGAAGATAATGGCGATCACGGCAATGACCGTCAGGACGATTATCTCGGTCGAGTTAAACCAGTCCAGCTCCTTACCTTGGTCAAGCATGATTTGTAGGGCACCGATACCCACCACCAATAATACCAACCCCACGGTATCAATAGGTTTGATTTCAGTTTTGGTCTCGCGCCCTTTCAGGGTGCTGCCCGCCACTAAAATGACCACCAGCCCGATTGGGATGTTGATAAAGAAGATCCAGCCCCAGTGATAGTTGTCACTGATATAACCGCCGAGGATCGGCCCAAAGATTGGGGCGACAACAATCGTCATCGACCACAATGCCAGGGCCATACTTCGCTTCGCGGGCGGGTAGTTATTCAGTAGCAAACTTTGTGACAATGGGATCAATGGGCCTGCGACCAACCCTTGAATAACCCGGAAGAAGATAAGCATCCCCAGGCTGTTTGACACGCCGCACAGCCATGAGGCCAGTGCGAATAACCCCGTCGACCACAGGAACAATCTGACTTCACCGATGCGTTTTGCCAGCCAACCGGTGATAGGGATGGAAATCGCATTTGCTACGCCGAATGAAGTAATAACCCATGTACCTTGGGAGTTGGACGAGCCAAGATCCCCGGCAATGGTCGGAATAGCTACGTTAGCAATAGTGGAGTCCAGCACCTGCATGAAAGTCGCTAATGATAGCGCGACGGTCATCCAGGCAAGTTGGGCACCTTCAAGCGGTTTTTGTGCCACAGTGGCCCCCGGTGCGCTTAACTTGCATTTGCATCAATATTAACCCGCATTTGCATGAACAATATCGCTAATCATTTGATTAACCGGCGCTAAATCCAAGGACAGCGCGTTGGTGACAAATGCCGGTTCTTTGCGCACGTTTTGTGCTAACACTTGGCCTTCGACATCGGCGGTATCTACCCGCACCCTGGTCGATAAGCCAATGCGCAGCGGATGCTCAGCCAACTGTTTGGCATCAAGCTGAATACGCACCGGCAAGCGCTGAACCACTTTGATCCAGTTACCGGTAGCATTTTGCGCGGGGAGCAGTGAGAAAGCGCTGCCCGTTCCCATATCTAGGCCAACAACTTTTCCTTGGAAAACCACATCATCGCCATAGAAATCAGTCACTACCGTGGCGGGTTGGCCAATTCGCATATTGGCTAACTGTGTTTCTTTGAAGTTGGCGTCAATCCACATTTCGTTAGCTGGAATAACCGCCATCAGTGGCGCACCATTGGCAATTTCCGCGCCCACTTGCACACTGCGGCGCGACACAAAACCGGTGATGGGGCTGACCACTTTGGTGCGTTGCAGGGCAAGCCAGGCATCGCGCAACTTGGCAGCAGCTTGCTCGACGGCCGGTTGTTTCTCCAACGGAGTGTTCAGCACCAGCGCCTGATTGGCGTTATATTGTGCAATCGCCACGTCCAATGAAGCTTGTGCAGCATCCACGGCATCACGGGCGTGTTGCAGTTCTTCGCGGCCAATGGCATCAACAGAACCCAGCACCACACGGCGTTTCAGGTCATTTTGTGCTTTGCTCAGCTCGGTTTTTTTCAGCGCAATATTGGCTTGATATTGCTGGCTGTTAATCATGAGCTGGTGGGTTTGGCGCACACTATTTGCCAGTGCGGTTTTTGCCTGCTCATAAGCTTGTTCGGCATCAGTTGGGTCAAGTATCAGAAGAATATCGCCACTTTTGACCAAGTCAGTATTTTCAAAATTAACACTGACGACACTGCCGGGAACCTGCGACATTATCTGTACCTGATTGCCCGAAACATAGGCGTTATCAGTCTCTTGGTGATGACGCAGCACCAGGAACCAATAAATAAAGTAAGCCACCCCGATAATAATAAAAATACCCGTCAGTAACAGCAGCACGCGTTTACGTTGCTTCTTTTTATTCTGCGGTTGTTGCGGCACTTGAGCTTCCGCGCTTGCACTCATGGTGTTCTCCACGCTCTATATTATTTTGTTTTATTTTGTGAACCATCACTGATGGGCGCTTGATAGCCACCGCCGAGTGAACGGATCAAACCAATCTTGGCCTGCAATAAATTGTTGCTGGCACTGAGTTAGGATTGCTGCTGTTGTAGATATTGTGACTGGCTAATCAACAGTTCATCGCGCCGCCGCTTGTTTTAGCGAAGGTGAGGTTTGCAAGCTTTGGGGTCATCAAAGCATTAAGTTGGGGATCTTCCAGTACTAATGAGCCTCATCAGAGGCTCTGCTGGCAGGCCAGCGCAAGCGCTGTTCAAAATGGTTTACAACCCATTTATCAATCGCTTGCCGCCTTCCTGCAACTCGAATTATTTAGGGTGTAGATATATTGGAATTATTGTTCCGATATGTCCATTTGGTCTAAACGCGTCAGTAACTTGCGCGTCAGCGTTTCAAGCTGTTGCTGCTCGTCGGCGTCAAGTGTTGACCAAAGAAAATGCAGACACTTATGTTGTGGGGGCAGTAATTGATTTAAAAACTCAAGGCCCGCTTCGGTTAGATGCAAATGCAAACAACGGCGGTCATTGTGGCTTTCACGACGTTCAATCCAGCCTTTCTTTTCCAACTCGTCAGCAATACGGGTGGCATTGGTACGTGAAGACCCCAATGCAGCACTTAATTCTGACGGCTGAATACTGTGGCTCGCTTGTGCTTCCAGCGTAATTAGCGCCATAAACAGGGTTTCGTTAATTCCTTGCGCTTTCAGCATTTTGTTGCGGTTTTCCAACAATTTACTGTGCATATGCATACATAATCGCGTCAGTAGGATTTCCTGGTAAGGGAAATCTTTCTGGCGTTTGGCTCGAGAATTAAGCATCTGTTCTATGGGACTAAAGGAACTTTCCATTATAAGGAGCCTCATTGATTTCAAGTGGTACAGTAACGGTAGTGACTAATAATGTAAACGGGTTAATAAGAGAAAAATTTAGCAATTAGTGTTATTCAGTCACTGTGTGTGAGTCATTAGTCTTATTGATTGTAAGGATATTATGTTTTAGTTAAGAAATCAGGCAAATTGTTACGCTAAAATCATCAGTAACTTAAATGTCAGGCCGTAGCTGATTGCCCCCAGTAACGTGGCAAAGATAATACTGTTAGTTTTATAAAAGCATCCGCAGATAACCAAAAAACCAATAAGTGTAGGAACTAATTTTTGTGGGTTATGCATAATTTCCGGTGTACTGGATACCACCAACAAAGCACAAATCGAGGCGATCCCGATGCTGTCGAGCAACAGTGACACTTTACCGCGTTGCAGACCCGCTTGTTTGCGTGCTGGCCCAAGGCGCAACGGCAAATAGCGAAACAGGTAATTTACAGTTCCCACCACCAGGCCAATAATCAGCACATCCAAATTCATGGTTTCTGCTCCTGTTTATCACTCTCAGCATATTCTACGGCCGCTTCTGGCGCGGGTTGGAGTAAGGCCGCCAGACATCCGCCGCCAATTCCGGCCAAAATAGCCACTGGAATAGAGAACAACAACACACCGAGCAATGCGCCGGTCAAAGAGGCCATCACCGTGAGGCTGTATTGGCGTTTAAATGATGCCAATAGGAAACTGAGAAACAGCGCTGGCAACATAAAAGAAAGAGAAGCTTCAATGGCCGGATAATTTTCCAGCGGGCCATTACCAAACATCGCGCCGATGGCGGTGCCTGCCACCCAAGACAACCAAGAGGTGAACGCGATGCCGAGCATCCAATTCTCACTCCAGCGCCGTTGGTCTTTCATTAATTTGGTGGTGGCGGCGGCAAACACTTCATCCGTCAGGCCAAAGGCCCACAGGGCGGTTTTTTTGCCGGATAACTTTGCCACAATGCGGTGTTTCAGTGCGGGGCCGTACAAGATATGGCGAACATCCATTGCCATGACAGTTAATGCGGAAACCCACAAGGACATCCCGGCACTGAGCAGGGCGGTGATGACGAATTGGCTGGCTCCGGCATAAATGATGCAAGAAAAGAAAATGCCTTCCCAGGGGGTGAAGCCAAGTTTTACCGAACTCAAACCAAAGGCGAAAGCCACGGGCAAATAACCAATAACAATGGGGAGGCTATCTGTTATTCCTTCAGTGAATGTAGCTGTCGACTGATCCGTCGAGGGGGCGTCGGTGATTTGGCTTGGCATAGAATCATCTATAGATTATTTGGGCTACGGGATAAAGTTAAGTCACATTACCAGAGTGGTAATTGTCTTAATACCCTATAACCCAAATTTATATCTCAATTGATTATTAGTTAGCTAACTAATCAAGATCACTCCACAGGTTGATTGGCCGGGGGATCAAATCGTTTACCGAGTAGCCAGGTGGTAATGTTCAAAATACATAACACCAGCCCGGCGCTGGCGACGCCATACCAACCCGCATGTTGATAGGCGGCGGCAGAAATCAATGAACCCAAAGCCCCACCAATAAAATAAGTGGTCATATAGCCCGCAGTTAAGCGATTTCTGGCTTCCGGCATCATGCGGTAGATCACGCTCTGGTTGGTGACATGCACCCCTTGAACGGCCAGGTCTAACACGATAATCCCGATAATCAGTGCGATGATTGAATGTTGCCCCAAAGCTATTGGTATCCATGACAATAGCAATAATACCAAGCCGGCACTGGTGGTGATGCGGGCTTTTCCTTTATCTGCCAATTGGCCTGCTTTGGTGGCCATTAATGCCCCCGCCGCCCCGACTAAACCAAACAACCCGATAGTGGCTTCTGAATAACCAAAAGGTGGCGAAGCCAGCAGGAAAGCCATAGAGGTCCACAAGACACTGAAGTTGGCAAATGACAGAGCACCAAGCAAGGCGCGGGTGCGCAGCACCGGAGTGCGGATAAATAAAGAAAATATTGAGCTGAGCAACTGACCATAATTCAGGCCGCTATGATACTTATAGCGCGGCAGATAGCGCCATAAAATCAACGCCATAATTATCATCAAGATACTGGCAACCCAATAAATGGTGCGCCAGCCGCCAATCGAGGCCAATGCGCCCGCCACGGTTCGCGCCAGTAAAATACCCAGCAACAGGCCGCTCATGATAATACCGACTACTTTGCCGCGTTTTTCGGGGGCGGCCAGTGTGGCGGCTAATGGCACCAGTAATTGTGCTACCACAGAGAACAAGCCGGTGAGGGCGGTGCCGACAATCATCATGGTGAGATTTTGCGACATGGCGGTAATCAACATCCCACCCGCAGCCAACAGGGTCATACTGACAATCAGCCCGCGCCGTTCAAACATATCCCCCAAAGGAACCAGGAACATTAGCCCCACCGCATAGCCCAACTGGGCGGCGGTCACGATAAAACCGGCCTGATTGACTGAAAGATTAAAGGCTTGCGCGATAGTTTCCAGCAATGGCTGTGCATAATAGTTGCTGGCGACGGCCAGTCCGGTGGCGATCGACATTAGCGCGATCAAGGCTGGACTCAGCCCCAGTTTTTCAGTTTTTTGTATCATGAGAAATTATTCGAAATTGAGAAGAGAAACAGTATTAGATAAATAAGTGGGATACACCAATGGATAGTTCACTATTTACAACAACAAAAACTTATCGCTATCACGCCATGCCGGGAATGCTTTTCGGTAACTCAGCAGCGCTTCCAAAGATAATTCCGCATCCAGTTGCGCCGCTTGCCCCACTTCTGCTTGGGTCAGAATCTCACCTTGAGCATCTAAAATGACACTATCACCCTGATAATAATGGCCATTGTCATCATCACCTACCCGATTGCAGCCCGCGACATAAGCTTGATTTTCTATCGCCCGCGCCGCCAGCAAGGTTTGCCAATGTTTGGCGCGCGCGGCTGGCCAGTTAGCCACATACAGAGCTAAATCATAATCTTGCTGATTGCGTGACCACAGCGGAAAGCGCAGGTCATAACAGACTTGCGGCAGAATTCGCCAGCCGCGCCACTCGACAATTTTGCGCTCGGCCCCGGCCAGATAGTGATGGTGCTCACCGGCCATGCGGAATAAGTGGCGTTTGTCATAGTGATGGATTTTCCCATCCGGCTGCGCTAACAGAAAACGGTTAACTGCGCCGTCGGCTGTTTTTAGCGCCACACTGCCGCCAATCAGAGCATCGGTGCGCGCCGACCAATAGCGCAACCAGTTGATAACCTCGGATTCTGGCAGGGTATTTTCCGCCGCATTCATCGCAAAACCTGTGGTAAACATTTCTGGCAGCACGATGACATCACGCTGCTGTATGGATTCTAGCAGCATCTCAAAGTGACGCAGATTCGCCGCTGCATCCAGCCACACTAGCGGTTGTTGCAGCAAAGTCAGTTTTAAAGTTGACACAATCGCTCCGCGGCGGCGTCCAGCGTGGCATTCTGTTTGGCGAAGCATAGCCGGATCAGTTTATGGGGGAAGGGGCCTTCGCAGAAGACGGATAAAGGTATTGCGGCCACACCCACATGCTCGGTCAGCCATTTGCAGAACTCAACATCGTCGAGATCTGAAATAGCACTGTAATCGGCCAGCAGGAAGTAGGTTCCTTCACTGGGTAGAATTTTGAAGCGGCTGGTGGAGAGCGCATTGACGAAACGATCGCGACGAGCGCGATAGAATTCCGGCAATTGTTGCCAGTGTTCCGGCTCACTATTAAGCATGTCAGCCAGTGAAAACTGTACTGGAGTACAGACTGAAAATGTCAAATATTGATGAATTTTGCGTACTTCTGCACTGATCGCGGCTGGTGCGATGCAATAGCCCGCTTTCCAACCGGTCATATGAAAAGTTTTGCCAAAAGAGGAAACCGCAATGGCCCGCTGGCGTAATTGTGGGTGTGCCAATACGCTGGCATGGCCCGCCGGGCTGAAACAGATATGTTCGTAAACTTCATCACTGAGAACATAAATATTGCGCTCAGCAATCACTTGCCACAGTTGCTCAAAATCTTCTGCGCGCCAAACCGTCGCCGATGGATTATGCGGCGTATTCACAATCACCAGCCGGGTGCGCTCAGAAATCAGGTCGGCAAACTCCGCCCAGTCGGTGGCGAATGCCGGAGGTTTGAGCGCAATGCGCTTGAGGATGCCGCCAGCCAATTTAACCACCGGAGCATAGCTGTCATAGCTGGGATCAAAGCAAATCACTTCGTCGCCAGGGCGCACCAGCGCGGTAATGGCAGCAAATAAGGCCTCACTGGCACCGGTGGTGACAGTGACTTCGCTGTCGGCATCGGGCTGCCAGCCGTAGATTTTAGCTGTTTTCGCCGCGATAGCCGTGCGCAGCGGAGCCACGCCGGTCATCGGAGCATATTGGTTAGCCCCCTGACTCACATGGTAGGCTAATCGTTGCTTTAAATAATCTGGGCCATCGAAATCCGGGAAGCCCTGCGACAGGTTAATAGCTTGATGCTTTTGTGCTAAGGCACTCATTTGCGTAAATATTGTGGTGCCCTGTGTGGGTAATTTACTGTCTGGAATAAAAGATAAAGAGCTCATGGCAGGTGAATACTCCTGGCGCTGTATGTTGCCGTAAATATATCACGATGTTAATATTTGGCAATCAAGACGTTTGGATGTTTAAACGGCTAAATGACTTAATTGACTAAGTATAGATAAATTTGTGCTAAGGGTAATCGTCAGGCCGCTTGCCATGGGAATATGTTCTGATATCAATATCACTACAGCCAACACCACTACAGCCAACACCACTACAGCCAACATCACTACAGCCAACATCACTACAGCCAAAACCACTACAGGGATATGCAATGACCGAAAATGTACAACTTGGCGCGCTGTTAGCCGCCTGCCACTGGATTGGTGAGAAGGGCTGGTGCCCGGCGACTGGCGGCAATATGTCCCTGCGATTGGATTCAGCCCAATGTTTGGTGACGGAGTCGGGCAAAGATAAAGGGAGTTTGACCGCCGATGATTTTTTGCTGGTGGAGACGGCGACTAACCATGTCCCTGGCGGGCGCACCCCGTCGGCGGAAACTGGCCTGCATACTTTGCTTTATCGTCTGTATCCAGAAATCAATGCGGTCTTGCATACTCACTCGGTGAATGCCACGGTGCTATCACGGGTCGAGCGCAGCCATGAGTTGGTATTGCACGGCTATGAGATGCAGAAATCTCTCGCGGGGCAGCGCAGCCACCTGGACAGCGTGGTGATCCCCATTTTTGATAATGATCAGGATATTCCTGCATTGGCACAGCGGGTTGCTGCGCTGGCGGATAATAATCCATTGCGTTACGGCTTTTTGGTGCGCGGGCACGGTTTGTATTGCTGGGGCAATAGCGTGTCTGAAGCCCGCCGCCATTTGGAAGGGCTGGAGTTTTTGTTCCAGTGTGAACTGCAACGCCGCCTGTTGGACACAAATTATAAAGCGGAGGCAAAATGATTCAGGCAATAGTGACCGATATTGAAGGCACCACCACCGACATCCGTTTTGTCCACCAAGTGCTTTTCCCTTATGCCCGCGAGCGGCTGACGTCTTTTTTGCAACAACATCAACAGGATGCAGAGGTTGCCGCCGCATTGGCCAGTTTACGGCACGAGATTGAACAGCCGGATGCCGATATTGCAACGCTGACCACCACGTTGCATGGTTTTATGGATGAAGACCGCAAATCCACCGCGCTAAAAGCCATTCAGGGCATTATTTGGCGCAGCGGTTATCTGCAAGGGGATTTTCGCGGTCACTTGTATTCAGATGTTGCCCCGCAACTGGCGGACTGGCAGCAGCAAGGGCTGAAACTGTATGTTTATTCATCCGGTTCGGTTGCTGCGCAGAAATTATTGTTTGGTTACAGTGATGCGGGGGATTTACAGCCATTATTCAATGGTTATTTTGACACCCATGTTGGGGCGAAGCGCGAAGTGAGCGCTTACCAGAATATTGCCAATCAGTTGGCCATTGCCCCGCAAGCATTACTGTTTTTATCTGATATTCGCCAGGAACTGGACGCCGCACAGCTTGCCGGTTGGCAAACTTGTCAGTTAATTCGAGATCTTCCCGACAGCGAAAGCCGTCATCCCCAAGTCAGCCGTTTTGATGAGATAGACATAGAGGGTTTTACAGCATGAGCGGATTAACCATTTTTAGTGATGAGCAGCCAGAACAGCCGCTGTGGCAAAGCCGCAATGCTGAGGAAATTCAACAGCAATTGACCGCTATTGGTGTGCGGTTTGAGCGCTGGCAGGCGGATCGCGAACTGGGCGAAAACCCACAACCGGAAGCGGTGATTGCAGCTTATCAGCATGAAATTGACCGGCTGGTGGCGGAAAAAGGCTATCAGAGTTGGGATGTGATCAGCATGCGCCCTGATAATGAGCAGCGCGAAGTATTGCGCGAGAAATTTTTATCAGAACACACCCACGGTGAAGATGAAGTGCGTTTCTTCGTCGAGGGGAGCGGGTTATTTTGCTTGCATCTGAATGGCAAGATTTATCAAATTTTGTGTGAAAAGAATGACTTGCTATCAGTGCCAGCAGATACTCGCCATTGGTTTGATATGGGGTCAGCACCGAATTTCACGGCTATTCGAGTATTTGATAATCCCGAGGGTTGGATAGCGCGTTTTACCGGCGATAAGATTGCCGATGCCTACCCACGTCTGAATTAATCCCCTTAGTCCTTAAAGCCGCAGGGGCGTTAGCTGCGCTCGCCTACCTGCGACTCCAATGACTTTGGGGATAAAATTTCAAATACTGCTTAATTCTTCGGCTGGAAGAAGCCCGCTGCGACTTGCTCTGGCGTGATAACGCCGCTGTCTAATACCCAACCGCTGATTAATGCGGCTGGGGTGACATCAAATGCTGGGTTGTACACCGGTGCATTCTCAGGTGCCCATTGGCAATGACCAAAACCCCCAGAAACCCCTTTGACTTCGCTGGCATCACGTTGCTCAATGGGGATTGCCGCACCATTCGGGCAGGCGGGGTCATGAGTGGTATGTGGGGCCGCCACATAGAATGGAATGCGGTGATAATGCGCCAATACCGCCAAACTGTAGGTGCCAATTTTATTCGCGACATCGCCGTTGGCAGCAATGCGGTCAGCGCCAACCCAGATAGCATCTACTTTGCCCTGAGCCATCAGGCTGGCCGCCGTTGAATCACAAATTAATTGATATGGAATACCCAACTCGCCCAGTTCCCAGGCGGTTAAGCGCCCACCTTGCAGCAAAGGTCGGGTTTCATCGACCCACACCTGGCGGATTTTGCCTTGCTGATGAGCGCGCAGTAATACGCCGATAGCCGTACCAATGCCCGCAGTGGCGAGGCCGCCGGTGTTGCAGTGAGTGAGCAAGTTGCTGCCGGGTTTAACTAATTGTGCGCCGTGCTGGGCAATGCGTTCACATAACTCGCGGTCTTCTTCGACCAGACGCCGTGCCTCTTGAGCCATGGCTTCAACCCAATTGGCTTGCAATAGCGCTTGCTGCATCCGCGCCAGATTATTCATTAAATTCACTGCGGTTGGGCGTGATTCCCGCAGCGCAATCAGCGCTTGCTCAAGCTGAGCTTGCGGTAAACCGCGATCGGCCAACAAAGCCAACAGTAAGCTGGCTGATAAACCGATCAATGGCGCACCACGCACCCGCAGCGCTTGAATATGCTCAATCAGTAATTCCACGCTATCGGCGGATAGCCATTCCTGGCGCTGTGGCAAAGCCTGTTGGTCGAGTATCCAAAGCTGATTATCGATAATTTTTAAGCTGGTGGTTTGTAAATCGATCGTGTTAAGCGTCTGCATTGTCAGTTAAATCCATGTTGCGTTATTGCATCTGGTTTCTTATTCTGCCAACATATCTTACGGATGTGTAGACGTCTATATGGTTTTACGCCTAAATACGGATTTTTTTGCTCGAACAGGGAATAATTTCACGGCTAAGCAAATGGTTGGCGGTGAGTGAATCAGAATCAGATAAAGAATAATGAGGTTGAAGATGTCGCGCTACCACACATTTACTGCTACGGATGCCGTTGAATATGCTCGTCAATTTGGTCAGATGGCCGATCCACAGGCTTTGGTGTCAGCGGATGAAATTGGGGATGGGAATCTCAATCTGGTGTTTAAAATTCGCGATGCTGCCGGAATCAGCCGGGTGATTGTGAAACAGGCGCTGCCTTACGTGCGTTGTGTGGGGGAATCCTGGCCGCTGACCTTGGATCGCGCCAGAATTGAAGCCGAAACTCTGCTAACCCACCGCCAATTCTGCCCACAACATACGGTTAATGTCCTGCACCACGATGCAGAACTGGCAGTGATGGTGCAGGAAGATTTATCTGACCATCAAATTTGGCGCAATGAATTGGTTAAGGGAAAATACTATCCGCAGGCTGCGGGGCAATTGGCTGAGTATTTAGCGCAAACCCTATTTCATACCTCCGATTTTTATCAGTCGGCCCAAGCTAAAAAGGCCGCAGTGAGCCGCTATACCAACCCGGAGTTGTGCCAAATCACCGAAGATTTATTCTTTACTGACCCCTATATTGACCATGAGCGTAATAATTTCGATCCGGCGCTATTGGCCGATGTGTTGGTTTTACGTCAGGATAATGCACTCAAGCTAGCGGTGGCTTCACTAAAGCACCGTTTCCTGAGCAAGGCCGAGGCATTGCTGCATGGCGATATTCACAGCGGCTCCATTTTTGTTGCTGAGGGGCGGCTAAAAGCCATTGATGCCGAGTTTGGTTTCTATGGCCCAATAGGTTTTGATGTCGGTACAGCTCTGGGAAATTTATTGCTTAATTACTGTGGCTTACCGGGATTAGCTGGCCCGCGTGATGCGGCGGCCGGTCGTGAACAGCGGTTGAAAGATATTCATATTCTGTGGAATACCTTCGCCAGCCGTTTTCTGGCCTTAAGTGAGGAAAAAACGCAGGATACAGCTTTGGCAACTGCTGGTTATGCGCAGCTATTTTTGCAGCAGGTTTGGCAAGATGCCGTGGGATATTGTGGCAGTGAATTGATCCGCCGCACCATTGGACTGGCCCATGTGGCTGATCTTGATAGCATTGTTGATAATGAGATGCGCAGGGCATGCCAACGCCAGGTTTTGAGTTTGGGGCGTACTTTGATATTGGCCGCATCGCACATTGATAGTATTGATGAGTTTATTGCCCGCATTCGGCAAAATGGGTAATGAAATTGCGTACCTCGGCGCGATAGATAATCATTGTCACAAAATAAAGCCCTGCATAATAATGCAGGGCTTTATGTTAAGAGTTAGACACTCACATCAATAAGGTTAATACCACTATGCGGCCTCAGTCTGCCGTTGTTTCGTGGGCTGCTTTACCAACGGCTTGGCGGCCAGCTCATCAGCCTCGAATTCATCGACATTAATAGAGCGCAGGCGGCTAGCTTCTGCTTTGGTCAGTATTGCAGCTTCCTCAGCATTAATTTTCCCTTCAGCCAATGCGCGTTTAGCCAGTTTATCCAGTTGGGTAAATGGCAGGCTCTTACCCGCTTCTTTACTCAGACGCTTATGAATCGGCTCTGCTGCAATGACATCCAGCAATGCCGCCTCCAGTAAACCCACCGGGTTAAACTCACTCGGTGTCAGATATTGACCACGACCAATGCGGCTGCGGGTGGCCGACGGCACTTGCAGCAGTTGCGCCAACTGGTGATCCAGACGGTCTGATGGTGCTTTATGTACACGACCCAATGGGAAGACAACCAACCGCATTACCCCGGCAATAAAGCCATTCGGGAAGTTACGCAGTAAATCATCCAACGCTTGTTCCGCCTGATTCAGGGCATCTTGCACACCCCAGTGTACCAGCGGCAAATCTTCTTTCTGACGACCTTCGTCTTCATAGCGTTTCAAGGTAGCCGACGCCAGATACATTTGACTAAGAATATCCCCCAAGCGGGCAGAAATACGTTCGCGACGCTTCAGACTGCCACCCAGTACCCCCATCGAGACATCAGATAACAATGCCAGATTGGCGCTCAGCCGGTTGAGATGTTGATAATAGCGGCGAGTGCTGTCTTTGGTTGGCGTGGCACTGGTGCGGCCACTGGTCAGCCCCAGCCAGAAGCTGCGGATTTTGCTGCTACCCACATGGCCCAGATGACCAAACAGCGCTTTATCAAAGGCGGCCACATCGTTAGATTGTGCTGCTGCCATTTCATCAAGCACGAATGGATGGCAACGGATAGCGCCCTGACCGAAGATAATCATGCTGCGAGTCAGTATGTTAGCGCCCTCCACGGTGATACCGATAGGTGCGCCCTGATAACCGCGGGCAATAAAGTTGGCCGGGCCAAGACAGATACCTTTACCGCCAGCAATATCCATCGCATCCATGACCGCGCGTTGGCCACGATGAGTACAATGGTATTTGACGATGGCGGATAATACCGCTGGTTTTTCGCCCAACATAATGCCGCTGGTAATTAAGGTGGCGGCAGCATCCATCACATAAGTGTTACCGGCAATGCGCGCCAATGGCTCTTCAATCCCTTCCATTTTACCGATTGAGACTTTGAACTGACGGCGGATATAGGAATAAGCGCCAATCCCCATCGCCACACTTTTCAAGCTACCTGTGGCGTTGGACGGCAATGTAATTCCGCGCCCGACTGACAGACATTCTACTAGCATCCGCCAGCCCTGACCGGCCATTTGAGGCCCGCCAATAATGTAGTCAATGGGCACAAAGATATCATTACCGCGAGTTGGGCCATTTTGGAATGGCACATTCAGCGGGAAGTGGCGATGACCAATTTCTACCCCTGGAGTATTGGTCGGGATAAGCGCGCAGGTAATCCCCAAATCAACGGTTTCACCCAGTAAATGCTCAGGGTCAGATAATTTGAATGCCAGCCCAAGTACAGTGGCGATAGGCGCGAGGGTAATATAGCGTTTGTTCCAGGTCAGGCGCATGCCCAGCACCTGTTTACCTTGCCATTCCCCCATACAAACTATCCCGGTATCTGGGATGGCACCGGCATCTGAACCTGCTTCCGGACTGGTCAGGGCGAAACAAGGAATTTCGTCGCCACGGGCCAAACCCGGTAAATAATGATTTTTTTGCTCTTCAGTCCCATAGTGTTGCAGTAATTCACCGGGGCCAAGGGAGTTAGGTACGCCGACGGTGATGGCCAAAATACCCGACACGCCAGACAGTTTTTGCAGTACCCGGGCTTGAGCATAGGCCGAGAAATCAAGGCCGCCGTACTCTTTCTTAATGATCATCGCAAAGAAGCGATTTTCCTTCAAATAAGCCCACAGTTCTGGCGGTAAATCTGCTAATTCATGGGTAATCTGGAAGTCATTCGCCATCCGACAGGCTTCTTCAACCGGCCCATCGATAAAAGCTTGTTCTTCTGCGGTCAATTGCGGTTTGGGATAATTGTGCAGCTTCTTCCAGTCCGGCTGGCCCTGGAACAAATCCCCTTCCCACCAAGTGGTACCCGCATCAATCGCTTCTTTTTCAGTGCGAGACATGGCCGGCATGACTTTACGGAACATGCGCAATGCACGTGCTGAAAATAGGGATTGGCGCAGTGGCGTGAGGGTCAGAGGTAGCAGAACAATCACCAGCGGCAATAATACCCAGTATGACCATAACTGCGCAGCACCCATAGCGGCGGTGTAAACCACCAAAACCAAACTACTGAGGTACAGGTTCACCCGGTGATAAAACAGCACACCAATAAGAACCAGCAAGGCAACAATGCTAAGAACCATCATAATGAAGCTCCTGAGATGTAGGAGGTCTGACCTGTTGAGTGATACATTTGTTGTAGTTCATCTCATTGTTTTTATCAATACCATTACATATTATTTACAACTCACCTCACAAATTGGCAGCGCTAACCGCTAAAACTGTACTGGCTAATTCAAAACTCCATGGGTTAGTTCAAAACTATATGGGTTAGTTCAAAACTCTACTGGCAAGTTCATTACAGTGCTTCTCGCAGTTTATGCTATCCGGTACACTGATGGCGGACGAATATTTAGGTATAGAACGATAAAGAGGCTCCCATGTACCAGGATTTAATCCGCAGTGAACTGAACGAAGCCGCAGACACACTGGCAAACTTTCTGAAAGATGATGCCAATATCGGTGCCATCCAGCGCGCAGCCGTATTATTGGCTGATTCTTTTAAAGCTGGCGGTAAAGTATTGTCATGCGGTAATGGTGGCTCCCATTGTGACGCCATGCATTTTGCCGAAGAACTGACCGGCCGTTACCGAGAAAACCGCCCTGGTTATCCGGCGATTGCGATTTCAGATGTCAGCCATATCTCTTGTGTCAGTAACGATTTTGGCTATGACTATGTTTTCTCTCGCTATGTTGAAGCTGTAGGCCGTGAAGGCGACGTGCTGCTCGGTATTTCCACTTCAGGGAATTCCGGTAATATCATTAAAGCAATTGAAGCTGCGCGTGCTAAAGGCATGAAAGTCATTACCCTGACAGGTAAAGATGGCGGCAAAATGGCGGGTTCTGCGGATATCGAAATTCGTGTTCCTCATTTTGGCTATGCAGATCGTATTCAGGAAATTCATATTAAAGTGATTCACATCTTGATTCAGTTGATTGAAAAAGAGATGGTAAAAGCCTGATTTTCTGGGGTGATCAACGGTCAGTTGATCACCTTGTGGCTGAGTGAACAATACGGCGCTTGAAGCCCTATTCGGTGCGCGGAGGAATATATGTGCGAATTGCTCGGAATGAGCGCAAATGTTCCGACGGATATTTGCTTTAGCTTTACCGGTCTGGTGCAGCGGGGTGGGGGAACTGGCCCACATAAAGATGGCTGGGGAATTACTTTCTATGAAGGTAATGGCTGCCGCACGTTTAAAGATCCCCAACCCAGCTTTAATTCGCCCATTGCTCGGTTGGTGCAAGATTATCCCATCAAATCCTGTGCGGTGGTTTCCCATATCCGTCAGGCAAATCGGGGTGAAGTGGCATTAGAAAATACTCATCCTTTTACCCGCGAAATGTGGGGGCGAAACTGGACTTATGCTCATAATGGCCAACTTAGAGGCTATCGCCAATGGGATACCGGAACTTTCCGGCCTATTGGCCAAACAGACAGTGAATATGCTTTCTGCTGGCTACTGAATCAACTGGCAAAACGCTACCCCCGCACGCCGAGTAACTGGCCCGCGGTATTTCGCTATATTGGCACCTTGTGTGAGCAATTGCGTGCTAAAGGGGTGTTTAATATGTTGCTTTCGGATGGGCGTTTTGTCATGGCGTTCTGTTCGACCAATTTATATTGGATAACGCGCCGCGCCCCTTTCGGTAAAGCGACTTTACTGGATCAAGATGTTGAAATCGATTTTCAGCGCCAGACCACACCCAACGATGTGGTCACGGTGATTGCTACGCAGCCCTTAACCGGTAATGAAACCTGGCACAAAATTGCACCAGGTGAGTTTGCATTATTCTGTTTTGGTGAGCGCATTGGTTTTGGTCAGAGCATCTGATTTTATCAGGGCGTATTGCGACTCTGGCGCACTGGAGGTTGGCGGGCGGCTAAGCACATACTGCCCGTTGACCACAGAAACTGACGGCGGCATGCGGTTTTTGGCAAAATATTCGTAACCCGGCTGCAATTGACGCCAGAAGTTATAATCCGAAGAGTTACGGTGACGTTGCATATTTTGCTCAGTCATGCGGAAAGGGTAGATATTGATATCTACTTTTTCCTGACCAAAGATAAATGCCGTTTGCACGTAGTTAAATATCTCGTCCATATAGGCGTCGGTCATTGCATAACAGCCGATTGATTTGCAAGCGCCATGAATCATCAGATATTTGCCTGAATAACCTTGCGACTTATCATAATCATTTGGGAAGCCAATATTGATTGCCCGATAAAACTTACTGTCAGGTTTCAAATGACGCATATCAATAGTGTAAAAACCTTCCGGGCTTTTAAAATCCCCTTCACGGCGCTTTGGGCCAAGTCCACCTGAGAATTCACAGATACGGTAGCTTTGTACCAAACGATATTCACCTTGTAACCGGGCATATAATTCCAGGGTACGTTCTTCTTTGAAGATTTGAATATAGACTGAGGATCCGAGTAATTGCTGTTTTAGCTCTTTGGATACCGCCACCGGCTCGCTGGCTGAGCTGGTGAAAGATACCGCAGGCAAACAAATTATCGCTGCAAACGTTATGGTTGCAAAGAGTCTCATCGCAAACATTCTCGTCGTAAATAACGGCGCGATTTTGCCCATTTATTATTCCTACTTATATTATGTAAATTATGCCACTGCATTCTTTGATTTATAGGCGCAGATTATCAGTCAGAAATTTTTTAGCAATATATGTTTTGTATAAAATAAATACAAAGTCGGTAAAGGTGAATTGACAATACGATTTTACCGAATACATATACAAATTTGCAGTAAATTATTTGTATTTGCTTGACTCAGGTCACTGCATTTGTCAGACAGTGCCAAAGGGAAATGCTAAAATTGCCCACTGCTGATGACCTGTTCAATTAATGGTTATTTTCTATTCATTAACACCTTGTATGGGTGTCAGCATTAATTTCTGAGGCTCTTTCAGTCGATATTCATGTTTGTCTAATTGACTCAGTATTAAAGTGCCATTTAACTGAACTATGAAAGAATCTTCCCTTTGTGTGGCTGTACATTCTGGGCTAAGTGCAGCATTTGATATAACTAATAAAGTAGTTCAACTCTATGATTAAAATAAAGAAAGGACTAGATCTTCCCATCGCTGGAGCACCCGCACAGATCATAGAAGAGGGGCCAACAATTCATCATGTGGCCTTGCTCGGTGAAGAATACGTGGGAATGCGCCCCTCAATGTTGGTCGAGGAAGGTGATTGGGTTAAGAAAGGCCAGGCGCTATTTGAAGATAAAAAAAATCCAGGCGTGATATTCACCGCCCCTGCTAGTGGCAAAGTGAGCGCCATCAACCGCGGTGAGCGCCGGGTTTTACAATCTGTTGTGATTGACATTGACGGCGATGAGCAAATCCCGTTCGAGCATTATGATGAATTATCTCTCAGCCAACTGAGTGCAGAACAAGTGCAGCGGCTTTTGCAGGTATCCGGCTTATGGACAGCATTGCGGACCCGGCCTTTCAGCAAAACTCCGGCCCTTGATAGCCGTCCACGGGCTATTTTTGTTAGCGCCATGGATACCCAACCGCTGGCTGCTGATCCGCAAGTGATTATTGCCACCGAGTCTGATGCTTTCAATCAAGGCTTAACAGTATTAGCCCGTCTGACGGAGGGCAAAGTGCATGTTTGTCATGCGCCGGGGCAAATAGTGGCCAGTCATCCCAATGCGCAGGTGACTTACAATGAGTTCTCCGGCCCGCATCCCGCCGGTCTGGTCGGGACTCACATCCACTTCCTTGAACCGGTCAGTCTGAACAAGATTGTCTGGCATGTGGGTTATCAGGATGTCATTGCCATTGGCAAACTATTTACCCGTGGTGAGCTGTGGACTGACCGTATCGTCGCTGTCGCAGGCCCACAAGTAAATCAGCCAGTTTTGCTGCGCACTCGTCTCGGGGCCAGTTTATCTGAATTGACCGCCAGTCGGCTGAAAGAGGGGGATAACCGCATTATCTCCGGTTCGGTGCTCAGCGGCACCGCTTTCTCTGCCACTCATGGTTATCTGGGGCGTTTCCATCAGCAAGTGTCCGTCATCCGCGAAGGGCGAGAGAAAGAACTATTCGGCTGGGTGATGCCTGGGCGTGATAAATATTCCATTACTCGCACCACATTGGGCCATTTCTTCAAGCGCAAATTGTTTGCTTTCTCCACTGATATGCACGGTGGGGAGCGCGCTATGGTGCCGATTGGTAACTATGAGCGCGTTATGCCACTGGATATTCTGGCCACTCATTTACTACGTGACCTGTTATCTGGCGATACCGACAGCGCGGCAGCTCTGGGGTGTCTGGAATTGGATGAAGAAGATTTGGCTCTGTGTACATTTGTCTGTCCCGGTAAATATGAATATGGGCCGGTATTGCGCGACATACTGACCAAGATTGAGCAGGAAGGATAACCGATGGGCCTGAAAAGTTTTCTTGAAAAAATAGAGCACCATTTTGAAGTCGGTGGGAAGCTCGAGAAGTATTACCCGCTGTATGAAGCTGCTGCCACTATTTTTTATACGCAAGGTAAAGTGACACCGGGTGCCTCTCACGTTCGCGATGCTATTGATCTGAAACGAATGATGATTTTGGTATGGCTGGCGGTATTCCCAGCAATGTTCTGGGGGATGTATAACGTCGGTGGGCAGGCGATTCCGGCCTTGAACCAACTCTACCATGGCGCGGAGCTGCAACAGATTATTGCCAGCGATTGGCATTACCGGCTGGCACAAATGCTGGGCGCTTCATTGGCATCAGATGCTGGTTGGGTAAGTAAAATGGTGCTGGGGGCGGTCTACTTCCTGCCTATTTATGCCGTCGTGTTTGTGGTGGGCGGCTTCTGGGAAGTGGTGTTCTCTATCATTCGCAAGCATGAAATCAATGAAGGTTTCTTTGTGACCTCGATTCTGTTTTCCCTGATAGTTCCGCCGACATTGCCACTATGGCAGGCGGCGCTGGGGATCTCATTTGGGGTTGTAATTGGTAAAGAGATCTTCGGCGGGACAGGGCGCAACTTCCTCAACCCGGCGCTGGCGGGGCGCGCTTTCTTGTTCTTTGCTTATCCAGCACAAATATCCGGTGACTTGGTCTGGACTGCCGCCGATGGTTTTTCTGGTGCGACGCCTTTATCGCAATGGAGTGTTAATGGTAGCCACAGTTTGGTCAATACGATTAGCGGCCAACCTATCACTTGGATGGATGCTTTCCTCGGCAATATTCCTGGTTCTATTGGTGAAGTCTCCACGTTAATGATCTTGATTGGCGGTGCCATTATCCTCTTCGGGCGCGTGGCATCTTGGCGAATTGTGGCCGGGGTGATGATTGGCATGGTGGCGACGGCCTACCTGTTTAACTGGGTCGGCTCAACTACCAACCCATTATTCGCTATGCCGTGGTATTGGCATTTGGTGCTCGGCGGTTTTGCTTTCGGCATGATTTTTATGGCGACCGATCCGGTGTCCGCTTCCTTTACCAATAAAGGCAAGTGGTGGTATGGCGGCTTGATTGGCGCGATGTGTGTTTTGATCCGCGTGGCTAATCCGGCGTATCCGGAGGGAATGATGTTGGCGATTCTGTTCGCTAACCTGTTTGCACCACTGTTCGATTATGTGGTTGTTCAGGCCAATATCAAGCGGAGGAAAGCCCGTGGCGAATGATAAACCAAGAAACAATGACAGCATTGGCAAAACACTGCTGGTGGTGATTGTGCTGTGTTTGGTGTGTTCAGTCATCGTGGCTGGCGCGGCGGTAGGTTTGAAAGCCAAGCAACAAGAACAGCGCTTGTTGGATAAGCAACGTAATATTCTGGCGGTGGCCGGTTTACTGCAACCGAGAATGCCAGCAGAAAAAGTGCAGAGTGAGTTTGCACAGCGGATTGAACCGCGCCTGCTCGATTTGCAAAGTGGTGAGTTTATTCAACAAGATCCTGCGACATTTGATCGCGCGCAGGCACTACGCGATAACCAAATGAGCATTGCGCTGACACCAGCACAGGATATTGCGGGTATCCGCCGCCGGGCTAATGTGGTTGAAATTTATCTGGTACGCAATGACAGCGGGCAGATAAACAAAATCGTGTTACCGATTTACGGCTCTGGTTTGTGGTCAATGATGTATGCCTTTGTTGCCATTGATACTGACGGTAAAACAGTCCGCGGTATTACCTATTACGATCAAGGCGAAACACCGGGGCTAGGGGGAGAAATTGAGAACCCTATCTGGCGTAACCAATGGATTGGTAAGCGGTTATTTGATGATCAAGGGCAACCGGCTATTCGTATTGTTAAAGGGCGAGCGCCTGCTAACGATCCTCATGCCATAGATGGTTTGTCCGGCGCAACGCTGACCTCCAATGGTGTACAAAACAGCTTTGATTTTTGGCTCGGTGAAAACGGCTTTGGCCCGTTCCTGAAAAAAGTACGCGAAGGGGCGTTAAAAAATGGCTGATAGCAAAGAAATTAAACGGGTTTTATTGGGGCCGTTATTTGATAACAACCCAATTGCGCTGCAAATTCTGGGCGTGTGTTCAGCACTGGCCGTCACCACCAAACTGGAAACCGCTTTAGTGATGACACTGGCGGTCACCTTGGTTACGGCGTTCTCCAGCTTCTTCATCTCACTGATTCGCAACCATATTCCAAACAGTGTGCGCATCATTGTTCAAATGGTGATTATTGCTTCGCTAGTGATTGTGGTGGATCAGATCCTACGGGCCTATGCCTATGAGATATCTAAACAGCTCTCAGTATTTGTTGGCCTGATTATCACTAACTGTATTGTGATGGGGCGTGCCGAAGCTTATGCAATGAAATCCCCGCCAATCGAAAGCTTTATGGATGGCATCGGCAATGGCTTGGGCTATGGCGTAGTGCTAGTGCTGGTAGGCTTTGTCCGCGAGTTGATTGGCTCGGGTAAATTATTTGGCGTAACAGTGTTAGAAACTGTCCAGAATGGTGGTTGGTATCAGCCTAATGGATTGTTCCTGCTGGCACCTAGCGCATTCTTTATCATTGGTTTGCTGATTTGGGGCTTACGAACCCTGAAACCTGCGCAGATTGAGAAGGAGTAATTGACGATGGAACATTACATCAGTCTGTTCGTCCGCGCAGTGTTTGTCGAGAATATGGCGTTAGCGTTCTTCTTGGGGATGTGTACTTTCCTCGCGGTTTCCAAGAAAGTCTCGACTGCTTTTGGCCTGGGCATTGCAGTAACAGTGGTGTTGGGCATCTCCGTACCTGCTAACAATCTGGTTTATAACCTGGTTCTGCGAGATGGCGCATTGGTTGAAGGTGTTGATCTCAGCTTCCTGAATTTCATCACTTTTATTGGCGTAATTGCTGCCATTGTACAGGTTTTGGAGATGATTCTTGATCGCTATTTCCCCGCACTGTACAACGCTCTGGGTATTTTCCTGCCACTGATTACGGTGAACTGCGCCATTTTCGGCGGTGTGTCATTTATGGCCCAGCGTGATTACAACTTCCCTGAATCCATTGTGTATGGCTTTGGCTCTGGTATCGGTTGGATGCTGGCGATTGTCGCGTTAGCGGGTATTCGCGAAAAGATGAAATATGCCAATGTGCCCGCAGGTTTACAGGGCTTAGGGATCACCTTTATCACCACCGGATTGATGGCCTTAGGGTTTATGTCTTTCTCTGGCGTAAACCTATAAAGGTAGGAATAATTCATGGAAATAATTCTGGGCGTAGTCATGTTCACCCTCATTGTACTAGCATTGACGGTGATGATTTTATTTGCCAAGTCAAAGTTGGTGAATACCGGTGATATCACAGTTGATATTAATGAAGATGCGGATAAAAGTTTTACTGCTCCGGCAGGGGATAAGCTGCTCAACATGCTTTCCAGCCATGGCATTTTCGTTTCCTCTGCGTGTGGCGGTGGCGGTTCTTGTGGGCAGTGCCGGGTAACCATCAAAGAAGGCGGCGGGGATATTTTGCCGACCGAGCTTTCTCATATCTCCAAGCGGGAAGCAAAAGAAGGTTGCCGGTTAGCATGTCAGGTTAGTGTGAAGCAAAACCTGAAAATTGAATTGCCGGAAGAAATCTTTGGGGTGAAAAAGTGGGAATGTGAAGTTATCTCTAATGATAATAAAGCGACATTTATCAAAGAGTTGAAACTTAAAATTCCTGATGGTGAGGTTGTACCATTCCGTGCTGGGGGCTTTATTCAAATTGAGGCCGAGCCTCATACAGTAAAATACGCTGATTTTGATGTACCAGCGGAATATCGCGGCGACTGGGATAAATTCAATTTGTTCCGGTTTGAGTCAGTAGTTACCGAGCCGACCGTGCGGGCTTATTCCATGGCAAACTACCCAGAAGAACGCGGTATTATCATGCTGAACGTGCGTATCGCCACGCCGCCACCGTCAGTTCCGGATGCTCCTCCGGGGATCATGTCTTCCTACATCTGGTCACTGAAACCGGGTGATAAAGTCGTTATTTCTGGGCCATTTGGTGAGTTTTTTGCCAAAGATACTGATGCCGAAATGGTCTTTATTGGCGGTGGTGCGGGTATGGCGCCTATGCGTTCGCATATCTTTGATCAGCTTAAACGGCTGCATTCTAAGCGCAAGATTAGCTTCTGGTATGGCGCGCGCTCACGGCGCGAGATGTTCTATGAAGAAGATTTTGATCAGTTACAGGCTGAAAATGATAATTTCCGTTGGCATGTTGCTTTGTCTGACCCGCAACCAGAAGACAATTGGACGGGCTATACCGGCTTCATTCATAACGTGTTATTAGAAAATTATCTTAAAAATCATCCGGCACCTGAAGATTGTGAATTCTATATGTGTGGCCCGCCAATGATGAATGCGGCAGTCATCAAGATGTTAAAAGACCTTGGTGTGGAAGATGAAAACATTATGCTCGACGACTTCGGTGGCTGATTTGCCGCCACTCGGGTTTTGACTGCAATTGGGGATATTGTGCGAAGACATATAGCGCGAAGACATATAATGCATTGGTTGATGGCTGCGGTGGGCGTTTTGCTGCTAACGGGTTGTGGCCCTGAGCAAATCAATCTCGAAGGTAAAACCATGGGCACCTCATATTCAATTAAGTATATGAGTGACTCAAAAACTCTCAGCCCGGAGCAGCTACAGCAGGAAATAGACCGCAAGCTGGAACAGGTTAATGATCAAATGTCGACGTACCGGCCAAACTCTGAATTGAGCCGTTTCAACAAAAGTCAGAAAGTGAATACGGCATTTCCTGTTTCAGCCGCGACAGCCAAAGTGGTACGGGAGGCTATCCGTATTAACCGTTTGACTGATGGGGCGCTGGATGTGACGGTCGGGCCATTGGTTAATCTATGGGGCTTTGGCCCTGAAGGGCGGCCAAATGTGGTGCCGACAGATGCTGAAATTGCTAAACGCCAGGAATGGGTTGGCATTGATAATTTGGCAGTAGAAAATGGTGCCTTGGTAAAACGCATTCCCGAGCTGTATGTCGATCTTTCTGCTATAGCTAAAGGGTATGGCGTAGATGTGGTTGCTGAATATTTGGAAGCGAAGAATATCGATAACTATATGGTCGATATTGGCGGGGAAGTCCGGACCCGGGGTAATAATGGGGAAAATAAACCTTGGCGCATCGCAATTGAAAAACCTGTTGCCGGCTCCTCACAAAGTACTCAAGAGGTTATCGAACCTGGTCGCATGGCGGTAGCCACCTCTGGTGATTATCGTAATTATTTTGAGCAAAATGGTGTGCGTTACTCACATACCATTGATCCCAAAACAGGTCGGCCAATTAACCATCGTTTAGTCTCAATTACGGTTTTAGATCCGAGTTGTATGACGGCCGACGGGCTCTCGACGGGGTTAGGTGTCCTTGGGCCAGAACGCGGGATGGCATTGGCTAATTTGCTGGGTATTCCGGTGTTTATGATAGTCAAAACTGATGAAGGCTTTGAGGAACACTCTTCTGAGTCATTCAAACCGTATCTACAAAAGCGGCTTTGATAGGAGAAGATTATGTTGACTGTTTTTATCGCGTCTTTTGTTTTTTTTCTCTTAGCCATCGCGGGATTGTCACTGGGTTATATCGTAAAACGTAAAACCTTGCAGGGCAGTTGCGGAGGTATTGGGGCTTTGGGAATGGAAAAAGTGTGTGATTGCCCCGAGCCTTGTGATTCACGCAAAAAACGGTTAGCTAAAGAGGCTGCGCGCCAGAAAGCATTGGAGCAATATCGCATTCTCTAACGGACATATGATTTGTCTTTCTGTATATAAAAATCCCCGTTCAATATGGAGTTGAGCGGGGATTTTTGTTTTATATATCTTAAATAATTTGAGTTGCAGTAAACCAACATACATACAGCTTGAAGTATGGCGGGTGTAATTATTTATTGTCGTGGATTATCTTCTTAAATTTGGCCGGAGAATCAACCATCACGCCATTGGCACCTAATTCTTTTGCTTTATGATAATCTTCTGGGGTATTAATTCCGAAGAAAATAATATGTGCGTTGGTATTTTTACGGAAACAGTCAACGGCTTCTTTATCCCAACTTAATATTGCGTTAGAGCGGCCTTCACCGAGAGTATATTTCTCTACAACCTCAACTTTTCGGTGTAACTCCAGACCATACCAGCGCTCTTTATTGTCCGCCGGTAATTCACACTTATGATCCATAGTAATATTGGCTAATTGTGTTCGTGTAAAATCACGGCTTTCAAATCGTTGGATTTTATGTGCAGCATCGCTGCTTTCATTCACTTTATCCAACGCTGTCAAATAATTATCATCAGTTGAATAGACGCGAGTTCGGCTCAGTCGGTTTTCTTCATTTTTACTGGTTGCATCCAGTGTTTTTTTCAGCGCTTTGGCGAGTGTTACTGGGTCTGCATCTGGGGATTTAATATCGAGGTAAAATTGTGTTTTAGGAAATGTTTTCAATACGTTATCAAGCGTAGGGATGCCGATATGTGAACCTGTTTTTGGCTGAATATTATGAGTTTTATTATACTTAAAGCTGGCATCGGCTTGGGCGAGTTGCTGCGCGGTATAGCTAGAAACTTTACCCGACTTATCGGTCAATTCCTGGAGTTCAGATGGGCGATACAAAACCGGAATATTATCCTTTGATAACTGTATTGTTATCCAGATTGCATCCGCACCATTAGCCAATGCTTTCTTGATGGCTGGAATCGTATTTTCAGGGGCATCGGCAGTTCCACCCCGGTGAGCAATAATTTGTGGTGTTTGTTGAGGGGCCGTTGAAGAAGCTGAATTAGCATTTGTGACACAACTAGCAGAGAGTAATAAAGTTGCCATTATATAATTTCGCATAATATTTAGTTTCCATCCATTGACTGACTAATGAATTTTTTAAAAGTTGATGTTAATCATATAGCCAATATTCTTCGGCTTTGTCGAATTTAATGATTTCTCATTAAAAATAAATGACAAAAAGAATAAAAAAACCAATAACAGAATTCAATTCTGTTTTTTTCTAAAATGGTTGTCATATTGATTAGGATAATTGTTAATATCACCGATGGCGATTTCATTTGTGATGTTCTTGAGGGAGGTTGGGGGCTAAATTCACGTCTAAGGCGGCAAAGCTCATCCCACAGCATAATGAGAAAATCCTTAATAAATCTTAAAAAACATTAGTTGGGCAGCTAAAGGTTGTATTAGGGTATACGTGTAATTTTATGGGGTGGTCGTGCCCCTAAGTACTCGGTCCTAAAGAGGAATGTAGTGTGTCGAGATTGCGAGTTGGTGTGATTTTTGGCGGTAAATCGGCTGAACATGAAGTGTCATTGCAGTCGGCCAAAAATATCGTGGATGCGATTGATAAAGCAAAGTTTGAAGTGACACTGTTGGGCATTGATAAACAAGGTAAATGGCATATTAATGATGCATCCAGTTACTTGTTAAATGCAGAAAATCCGGCGTTGATTTCCCTGAATCATTCAAACAAAAATGTAGCGCTGATCCTTGGCCAAGAGAGTCAGCAACTCATTGCTACGGATAATGCAGCTGCATTGGCTCAGTTGGATGTCATTTTCCCTATTGTACACGGGACATTAGGGGAAGATGGTTCCTTGCAAGGCCTGTTGCGTATGGCCAATATTCCTTTTGTCGGCTCAGGTGTCGTGGGGTCTGCGGTTAGTATGGATAAAGACATCACTAAGCGGTTACTGCGTGATGCTGGGTTGAATATCGCCCCTTTTATTACACTGACACGTGGCAATAAAGACAGCTACGATTTTGAAAAGGTTTCAGAAAAACTCGGATTACCTTTATTTATTAAACCGGCGAATCAGGGCTCCTCGGTGGGCGTGAGTAAAGTGCGCAATGCGGCCGAATATCAACAGGCGGTGACGTTAGCCTTTGATTTTGACCATAAAGTGTTGGTGGAGTCGGCTATTATTGGGCGGGAGATTGAATGTGCCGTCATGGGCAATGACAACCCGCAAGCCAGTTTGTGTGGCGAGGTAGTTATCAGCGACGAGTTTTATTCTTATGACACTAAATACATAAATGAAACCGGTGCTCAAGTCATCATTCCTGCGCCAATAGACAGTGCTGCCAGTGACAATATTCGCGCGGTAGCTTTAGCAGCATTTCGAGCGCTCGAATGCTGTGGTATGGCGCGGGTGGATGTCTTTTTAACCCCAGATAACCGCGTAATTATCAATGAAATAAATACGTTACCTGGATTTACTAATATCAGTATGTACCCCAAATTATGGCGCGCCACCGGTGTGGGCTCGACAGAATTGATCACCATACTGATTGAGTTGGCTTTAGAGCGCCATCAGCAAGATAAGTCGCTGAAAAGCTCCATCCTGAAATAAGACTGACTACCGCTATTCTCTGAAAAAAGAGCTGCCTCGGGCAGCTTTTTTATTGCTGTTAGAATTGACTTGACAAATCGTCAATAAATGACAATATTTTAATTATGAAACTTACAGAAGATCAACTCCTGTTGCGGGAGAGCAAAAAAATCGTTGAGGCACTGGGAAAAACATTTGCACCCTTAGTGGAGTTTGTTTTGCATGACCTGACTCAACCTGAACATGCCATTGCGGCGATTTCAAACAATTTATCCGGTCGTGAAATCGGTGAGCCAGCGACTGAACTGGGGTTGAGCCGTATTGCCGACCCTAACTTTCCTGAAGTTATTGTTAACTATCCGAATCAATTTCCTGATGGTCGCCCGGCAAAAAGTACATCAATTGGCTTGAAAAATAGCAAAGGGGAATTCATCGGGGCACTTTGTCTAAATATGGATATCTCGCTGTTTTCCGCCGTTAGCGCCAGTTTATCTCAACTGATCCAAACGACACCGGCAGAGGTTCAGGAGTCTCTGGCATCACCTCGCCTTGAGATGCTGCGCACTCAACTGGAGCAATTCGCTGCCGCGCACAATACCACTCCACGCGCGCTAAACCCGGCACAGCGACGTGAAATTGTCCGTCAACTGGCGCAAGCGGGTTTGATGGATTTGAAGAATGCCCAGACCGTGGTTGCTAATAATCTGGGCGTCGCCCGCTCTACTGTTTATACCTATCTCCCTACTGAAGGAAGTTGAAGATGGCCCCATTAGTCATCAGTTATGACGATATTATCCAAGCACATCAGCGGATTGCAGGTTTTGCACTTAAAACCCCAGTATTGACTTCCTCCACCGCCAATGAGCAGACCGGTGCGCAGTTGTTTTTTAAATGCGAAAATTTCCAGCATATGGGGGCGTTTAAATTCCGTGGCGCTTATAACGCGTTAGTGAAATTATCGCCGGAACAGCAAGCAAAAGGGGTTATTGCTTTCTCGTCGGGGAATCATGCGCAGGCTATTGCTTTGTCTGCGCGTAAATTAGGTATTCGCGCGGTTATTGTCATGCCTAAAGATGCGCCAGCAGCTAAAATCGCGGCGACACGAGGTTATGGCGGCGAAGTGGTGCTATATGACCGCTATCTTGAAGACCGTGAAGCCATTAGCCGTAAACTGGCACAAGAGCAGGGGCTAAGCTTGATTCCACCTTATGACCATCCGGATGTGATGGCCGGGCAGGGGACGGCGGCAAAAGAATTATTTGAAGAAGTGGGCGAGCTGGATGTGCTGCTGGTGCCATTGGGCGGCGGCGGGTTATTGTCCGGCTGTGCCACGGTGGCCAAAGCGCTCTATCCCAATTGCCAGGTATTTGGGGTGGAACCCGCCGCCGGTAATGATGGGCAGCAGAGTTTCCGCAGCGGAAAAATTGTTAAAATTGACACGCCAGTGACTATTGCGGACGGCGCGCAAACTCAGGCTTTGGGTCACTATACTTTCCCGGTTATTCAGGAGTGGGTTGATAATATTCTGACTGCCAGCGATGACCAATTGATCTCGGCAATGAAGTTTTTCGCCAGCCGAATGAAGATTGTGGTTGAACCCACCGGTTGCTTAGGGGCGGCTGTCGCTTTTGGTGATGAGCTGGATTTACGTGGTAAACGAGTCGGGGTGATTATTTCGGGCGGCAATGTCGATTTAGCGCGTTTGGCCCACTTTATTGATAAGTCTTGATGATGTCCGAGCCTATCTTAATAAATTCAACAGCGGGCCTGCCGCCAGCAGGCCATTATAGCCATGCTGTCTGCGCGGGCGGTATGGTCTATCTTTCTGGCCAACTGCCCGTCACGGCGCAGGGCGTGGCATTATCAAACCAACCTTTTGATATTCAGGTTATGCAGGTTTTTGCCAATATTGAAGGGATACTCGCGGACTGCCATTGCAGTGTAAATAGCTTGGTTCAGGTGCGAGTTTATCTGTGTGATATTGCCCTATGGCCACATTTCAATGCGCTTTATGCTGATTGGTTAGGGCCACACAAACCGGCTCGTTGCGTGGTGCCAGTGTCCGTTTTACATCATGATTTGGCCTTGGAAATTGAAGCGGTTGCTCTGCTTCCAGGCTAGTTTTTCGCTATCACGAAATTTGCGTGGTCAGGATCTCGGTTAATCTTGAATTTCTCCGATTTAACTGTATTCTTATACAGTGGTTTTGGCGGGGGATAAACATGCGGAAAATTATTCATGTCGATATGGATTGCTTCTTCGCGGCTGTTGAAATGCGCGATGACCCCAGTTTGCGTGATATTCCTATTGCGATTGGCGGTAGTCAGGACAGGCGCGGTGTCATTAGCACCGCCAATTATCCTGCTCGACGTTATGGGGTTCGCAGCGCGATGCCGACCGCTATGGCGCTGAAACTCTGCCCACAACTGAAAGTGATCCCTGGCCGAATGGCGGCATATAAAGAAGCGTCGCTACATATCCGTGAGATTTTTGCGCGCTACACCCCTTTGATTGAGCCACTTTCACTGGATGAAGCCTATCTGGATGTTTCTGATTGTCTGGCATGCAGTGGTTCCGCCACATTAATTGCACAAGAAATCCGCCAGTCTATTGCTATGGAGCTTAATCTAACTGCATCTGCGGGCATTGCTCCCATCAAATTTTTAGCCAAGATCGCGTCTGATTTAAATAAACCCAATGGTCAGTATGTGATAACCCCAGATAAAATATTGCCTTTCTTGTCTGACTTGCCGCTGAGTAAAATTCCGGGTGTGGGCAAAGTGACCGCGAAACGTCTGCAAGAGCTGGGGCTGATAACCTGTAGTGATGTACAAAACTATCCACAGGCTGAATTATTAAAGCGCTTTGGTAAGTTTGGTCATGTGCTATGGGAGCGCAGCCACGGTATTGATGAGCGCGAAGTTTCTCCCGACCGTTTGCGCAAATCGGTTGGGGTCGAGCGGACACTGGCTGAGGATATTCATGATTGGGAAAGCTGTGAGTTATTGATTGAAAAGCTTTATATTGAGCTGGAAACCCGTCTTCGTAAGGTTAGGCCGGATCTGCATATCGCCCGACAAGGGGTAAAATTAAAATTTCATGATTTTCAGCAAACTACACAAGAGCATGTTTGGCCGGAGCTGAATAAAGCGGACTTATTGCAAGTAGCGCGGGCAGCATGGAATGAGCGGCGGGCGGAGCGGGGGGTGCGTTTGGTGGGGTTACATGTCACTTTGCTGGATCCGCAACTCGAGCGGCAATTACTGTTGAGTTGGGAATAACTCTGACGAATAAAAAACGGCGGGCCTAAGCGCCGCCGTTAATCATATAAAACAAAACCGGGTTTCTTATGCGCGCTCAGGAATCGCTTTCAGCAGCGCAGTCAGTAATTGCCAATATTGACCCACACTTTCGATATGAACTTGTTCATCCGGTGAATGTGGCCCTGTCATAGTTGGCCCAATCGACACCATATCCATCTCTGGGTAAGGTTTTTTAAATAAACCACATTCCAGACCGGCATGGATAACCATGATATTGGGTGTTTTGTTAAACAATTTTTGGTAAGTTTCCCGCACCAATGCCATCACCGGCGAGGTTGGGTCAGGTTGCCAGCCAGGGTAGCCGCCTTTTGGCGAGGTTTCTGCGCCAGCCAACTGACCAATCGCAGTCAACATTCCCACCACGTAATCTTTGCCGCTGTCGATCAGAGAACGGATTAGGCAGATGATTTCTACTTCATTCTCATTCATGGTAACCACACCCACATTCAGTGAGGTTTCAACCACACCTTTTACTGCATCACTCATACGAATGACACCGTTTGGCGTGGCATTCAATAAGGCGATCAGGCGCTGCTGGGTATCTTTTGTCAGAGCCTTAGCATTATCAATAGATAGCGGCTCAAGCAATACAGTCAGATTTTTTTCAACTGCGGCCAGCTCATTTTTCAAGGTTGCCAGATACTCCTGGCTCAGGTTTTTCAGCTGATCGACTTTATCTGCGGCAATCGCCAAGGTCACAGAACCTTCACGTGGGATAGCATTACGCAGCGTGCCGCCATTCAAATCCAATATCCGCAGGTCTAAATCTTTGGCCTGGTCGAACAGGAATCGGGCCAGCAGTTTATTGGCATTACCTAGCCCTAAATGGATATCAGCGCCTGAATGACCGCCTTTCAAACCTTTAATGGTCAACTTCAACGTCTGGTAACCGGTAGGAACCGCTTCGCGCTTTAGTGCTAAAGTGGTAATAAAATCAATACCCCCGGCGCAACCCATATAGATTTCACCTTCCTGCTCGGAATCGGTATTAATCAGAATATCGGCTTTCAACCAGTTAGGTTGCAGACCAAATGCGCCATCCATACCGGCTTCTTCGGTCATGGTCAGCAGCACTTCAAGTGGGCCGTGTTCGACGCTATCGTCAGACAGCACCGCCAATGCGGAGGCCATACCAATGCCATTATCCGCACCTAATGTGGTGCCACGGGCTTTAACCCATTCACCGTCGATATAGGGTTGGATAGGGTCTTTGGTAAAGTCATGTACCGTATCATTATTCTTTTGTGGCACCATATCTAAGTGAGCTTGTAGCGCAACGGGCTTACGGTTCTCCATCCCCTTGGTAGCTGGCTTACGCAGCAGGATATTACCGACCTTATCACGCTCCGCATGTAGACCTTTTTCCTTGGCCCACGTCATAATATGCTGTGCCAGTGCTTCTTCGTGGTAAGACGGATGGGGAATCGAGCAGATTTTTGCGAAAATATCCCACAACGGCTGAGGCGAAAGTTGAGACAGTTCAGACACTGTAAGTCTCCTGTACAAAGTTAGATCGAGATTGATATCAGATGATTATTATATAAATCATCTGGTTATATTGTTAGTTTATTACGCGTACAAAGTAATGGATTTCTATCTTGGTAATGATCTTATCCAATAGCTCGGCGGTGAAGCTACTTTAGCTATTGGATAAATGAGCCGTGTTTAACTGTTGATATCAACCAATATGGGTATCTTGATTTTTTTGCTTCCACTCACGCATAAAATGCTTTATCAAAACGAAACTTACAGAACCCACGAAACCAATCAGTGTAAAGAATATTAGAACCAGTAAACGTTTAGATGCATCTTTTATTGTCGGTTCTGTCGGTTGCTGTAGATATTTAAAGGGAACTATATCGATATCATCAATTTTTAATCCGTTCAACTTTTCTATATATAACTTACGATTCAAAAGGTCGGGATCAATTAAAGCTGGGTCGGTAATGGATTTCTCAATTTCTAACTTTTTGTTCAATGTGTCTGAACCAATAGTAATCGGGAAGTCTGGGTCATCATTAATCACAGTGCCACTACCATATATAGGCTTTTTAATGCCAGCGGCATTAGCCATATCAATTGCATATTTTAATCGTTCAATTCTAACTTCTTGATTGTTTTTAGCTCTTAATAAATCTAAATTATATTTTTCTGTACTAAGGTTTTTAGCTGTATCAATAGTTCGTTTTATTTTTCGTGTAATATCAGCATCAACGATTTTCTTTACATAATTTATATATCCCAGTAAAAGATCGTGGGCATCATTAGCCGTATCTGCTCTGTGAGATAATTTATAATAACGGTATTCAGATTTATCATCAGATTTATCTTGTTGAGAACCAACAGAGTTAATATCTTGATTGATTATTTTTTCAATTAGATATCTTCTCCGTGCCTCATTTTGTGGATCCTCCTCCATTAACCTCTTAAAATAGTTAGTACTGACCAAATATTCAGCACGCATATCTCGAGAGTCAAAATTTTGCTTAAATGTGGATAATAAATAATCCGAATCAATATCTATTGCAATATCTAATGCCGCTAAATCAGAGGTTATTTTATCTAGAACTTGAATTGATTCATCACTTGGTTTGACTACAATAGCAGTACTTGTCCATTGGTTAGGAAGCGTATAAGCTACAGTAAAACCGGCCGCTATAAATAAAAGAGTAACTATTATTATTTTAAATTTAGAATTTAAAATAACTGTAATCAATTCAAAGAAGTTAATATCATCCTTTTGCGGAGATAATGTAGAGAAGTCATAATATTGACTTTTTATCGGCGCAGTATCATTTTTATTACTATTATCACTCATATTTAAAATATCCAATCTATTAAAAATAAAGAAAACTAAATATATTCTTCTCAGAAAATCATGAGGTTATTACTACTGCGTATATCGACTAAGATAACAATACTTTATGGTAGGTAATAAAAATGTTACCCGATAGGACAAAAGTCGCTAAAATTTAAATGTTATCAGTAAAGTTATCACCGATGATCACCTTTTCAAGGTGTTGAACTTTTGAAGATATATTTATGTCGTTTTCAGGCATAGACCAGTGTGGCATCTCCTTAGCAGTATCGAGAACAAATGGGCCTTGCTTCCATTCAAAAATAAATGCTTTGCTTGAGATACAAACCAAGGTATGAAATATATTGGGTGGAAGCTGCACGGCAAAAACTTTATGTTTATCACCTAATAAATAGATTTCTGTTACTGTCCCTTGTTCTGAAAAGAGTATTAGTTTTACTTCTCCCTCAACAACATGGAAAAACTCCCATTGATGAGATTGTGTATGTTTGTGCGGTGGAATGTATGTTCCATGCAGTAAAGCAATAGCAATCCTTTGTACTGGGTCCTGATAATCATTATGAATATTGAAATGATCACGTCGACGCGGGGATGTAGCAGCTTTACTATATAAATCAATTTTAAATTTTTCGTCAAAAAGGAACACTTAACCTCCGCGATAAGAAATTAATATTTTTTCCAAACGACACGATTAATATAATCAACATAGCTGTGTATTATACGCACAACTTTATCCGAAACATTGGGCATAGAATAGTCGCTCACTGGTCGTAGTAAACGATGTTCACCAGTTGGCTGGCTTTCCAAAATAGACAATGACTGCATAACTCTTTCAACACTTAAACCAGTCATAATTACCGAAGCTTCTTCCATTCCCTCTGGCCTTTCATGTGCTTCACGAATATTTAATGCTGGGAAGTTAAGAATAGATGATTCTTCCGTAATGGTGCCACTATCCGAAAGTACCACTTTGGCTTCAAGTTGTAATTTAATATAATCAATAAAGCCTAAAGGTTTTAGAAGTTGAATATTGGGATGAAAAGTAAGATTATTTTCTTCTATACGTTTCCGAGTTCGAGGATGTGTTGAAACGATAACCGGAAAATTATATTTCTCTGCAATCTTATTTAAGATATCTGCTAATTTTTTAATGTTGCTTGGGCTGTCTACATTCTCTTCACGATGAGCACTGACAATAAAAAATTTACCAGGTTCGAGTTTAATTCGGGTAAGTACATCTGATTTATGAATTTTATCAATATGCTGATTAATAACTTCAAACATTGGACTGCCAGTTTTTATTACACGATCTGGGCTTAAACCTTCAGAAATAAGATACTCACGAGCAATATCTGAATAGGTTAAGTTGACATCTGAAATATGATCAACGATCTTTCTATTAATTTCCTCTGGAACTCTCTGGTCAAAGCATCTATTGCCTGCTTCCATATGAAAAACAGGTATCTTTCTTCTTTTGGCAGGCAATGCAGCTAAGCAACTGTTGGTATCACCCAGCACTAACATAGCATCGGGATTTATTTTAGAAAGTAGTTCATCCACTTTAATAATAATATTACCAATCGTGGTTGCTGCATTATCACCTGCTGCATTAAGAAAATAATCTGGTTTTCTAACACCAAGATCATTAAAGAAAATTTCATTTAATTCAAAATCGTAATTTTGACCCGTATGAACAATGATATGCTCACAATGTACATCAAGCTTCTTAAGGACTGCTGAGAGTCTGATAATTTCAGGTCGTGTCCCAACAACACTAAGCACGCATAATTTATTTTTCATATGACATATCCCAAGCTACTGTGTCAGGTTTATTACGATCAAAAATTTCATTTGCCCACAACATTACAATGAGTTCATCAGAACCTATATTTTTGATGTTATGTGCCCAACCCGGTATTGTTTCAACAATTTCAATATTGGCAGCGTTTTTTTCAAACTCAATAACTTCATGAGTTATAATATGTTCAAACCTAAATAGTGCCTTGCCAGATACAACAATGAATTTTTCATTCTTAGTATGATGGTAATGTCCACCGCGAGTTATGCCTGGTTTAGCGGTAAAAAATGAAAATTGGCCATAAGCTGGTGTTTTCAGCAACTCAGCAAAACTACCTCGGGGATCTTCATATACCGGAACGGAATATGAAAATTTTTCAGGGGGCAAATAACTAAGATAAGTAGCATAAAGGGCACGGCTAATACCTTCACCCACCGAATCTATAGTTAAATCATTGCGTGAAGATTTAAACCCTATTATTTTATCCGCCAAATCTTGGAGTGATATTTTATATTTAACTGGAATATCATAAAAAATATCATTGTTATTTTTAATATCCAGATGGCTAACAAATGCCTCAATAACATCATCGATATAAACAATCTCTAGGTTAAATGAAGGATTGTCGATGGTTAATGGTATATCATTAATAACATTATGACAAAAAGTAGCAACTACTGAATTATAATTTGGTCGACACCATTTACCAAAAACCCCATGTAAACGGTAGATAGATGCATTAATATTTGATTTTGTCACTGCCTCCTGAATTATTCTTTCAGCATTTAATTTGCTTTTTCCGTAGGCATTATCTTTTTCAGCTTGTATTGATGATGAATAAATCAGTGAGGCTTTAGGATTTCTCTCAGCAATAATTTTGACTAGAGTTTCTGTAAAATCAGTATTTCCACTAACAAACTCATCATCAGTTAATGGCCTATTAACGCCAGCTAAGTGATAAATTATATCTACGGCTATGACTTTATTGGTAAGCTCAGATATATCATCTTCATGTGTAAACGTTAGCACTATGAGACCACGTTCTTTAAGCGCTACACTCAGGTTTTTACCTATAAAACCATTAGAGCCAGTGATTAGTACTTTACGCATAATTAATACTCCGGCTGTACAGTATTACCACTAACTATTTCCCGCATAAACTTCAGTTTTAGTAGTAATTTCTTTGTATCTTCAAGGTTTAGTCTGGTTGTGTTATGAGAGTTATAATCAGCAATTTCAGTTATTTTCTTCTCACCATTCTCAAAGAATTTACCATAATTTAAATCACGGTTATCTGCGGGAATACGGTAATAGTTTCCTTGATCCTCTGCATGAAGCATCTCTTCTCGGGTCAACAATGTTTCGTAGAGTTTCTCTCCGTGGCGCGTTCCGATTATATTTATCGGATGCTCAGGTTTACTCATAAGTTCAGTAATAGCTTTTGCTAAAATTTCAATTGTTGCTGCCGGTGCTTTTTGAACAAAAATATCACCATTTGAGCCATGGGTAAAAGCATGGATAACCAGATCAACGGCATCTTCAAGAGTCATCATAAAGCGTGTCATTTCAAGATCAGTTACACTGACAGACTCATTTTTTAAAATCTGATTAACAAACAGCGGGATAACAGAACCACGTGATGCCATCACATTTCCGTATCGAGTACCACAAACAACTGTGTTAGAGGAAGATAAATTACGGGATTTTGCCACCATAATTTTTTCCATCATGGCTTTAGAAATACCCATTGCATTAATAGGATAAACTGCTTTATCTGTACTTAAACAAACAACACGTTTAACGTTATGATTTATTGCGGATTCAATAACGTTTTCAGTCCCCAAGACATTTGTCTTAACTGCTTCAAGAGGATAAAACTCGCAAGAAGGGACTTGTTTTAAAGCCGCTGCATGGAAAATATAGTCTACACCACGCATTGCGTTAGAAATGCTCTGGTAATCTCTAACGTCACCTATATAAAACTTCAATTTATCATTTTTGTACTTCTTACGCATATCATCTTGTTTTTTCTCATCACGACTAAAGATTCGAATTTCAGAGATACTCGTTTCCAGAAAACGATCGAGGACAGCGTTGCCAAATGAGCCTGTCCCACCGGTAATAAGTAATGTTTTTGAATTGAACATTTTTAACCTTGATTATTGATAATTTCATCAGCAGCAGCAGCAACTGTGAATTTTGCATGTAATAGACGGTTTGAATTAATTCCTAACTGTTTTCTTAATAAAGCATTTTCAAGAAGAGTCAGTGCATTGTGATAAAGAATATCGTCTTCACCATTAATAGTAACGAAGCCTGCATTGTATTCTTGTATTATTTCTTGCAGATCGTTTCCTTTGTTTACACTTCCTAAGATAGGTATACTATTAGCCATATAGCCTAGTATTTTCCCAGGAAAGTTATGACTTTTATGATTACGACAAAGAGAGAATAGACCTACATCGACTTCGTGCAAAATAGCTTTGAATTTTTGTTGTGATACCGATGGTAATATAGTGACGTTATTTATTTTATCTTGAATTACCATATCCTTAATAAGTGTGACTTCATCTCCTTGTCCCAGAAAAACAAAATGTGCTTCCGATTTATGCTGAAGGCGTTTGGCAAGTCTCACTAAGTTTTTCATGTCCTGTGCTTTGCCAATATTTCCCCCATAGAAAAATAAAACTTTATTCTCTAGACCTAAGTGTTTTTTGAAGTCTATATTATTTTTCTCTAAGTTAGGGCTAACCCAATTAAATAGCAGGCGAGTTTTGTAACGGTCACTAAAGCACTCTTTGAAATACTTAATATTAGCAATAGACTGAATTCCGATAACATCTGCGGAGCTATAATTTAATCTTTCTATAAATCTGAAATATTTAGTGATAGGATTATTGGCTTTTATAATTCCGTTATCTATGATCCACTGAGGAAAGAAATCACGCAAAATTAAATACAAAGAGCACTGAAATCTCTTTTTAAGTTTTATAGCAAACCATCCCCAGAAGATAGATGGTGAATAGCTGATAATTAAGTCAAAGTTTTTATTTTTCAGATGTCTATTTGTGTATAACCATGCTTTAAATGGAAGAAGTGATTCATTTATAGCTCGTTTGATAAGTGAGCAATTTTTTATTGGGCCAAGTTTGAATCTTACAACCTCAACATTATCGATATAATCACTATGATAATTACTTTTTAAATGACTAGATGGTGTTATTACTGTTACTTTATATCCTCGTTGAACTAATTCACAAGCAAGTTCATGCATCATTTTTGCTGCGACTTTTGTACTATCAGGAATATAGTCATCAACAAGTAAAACAATACTTTTTTCTTTAATATCATTTAGCATATAAAATACTCAAATATTTTTCAGCTCGTTCTCTTGCGGATGGAAACCGACTTACGAGTTCTTTTCCATCCAAACATTTTTTATTTATAACTAATGGATTTTCATAGGCTGTAATAATAGTATTGGCAATATCATCGGCTTTTAGCGGATCAAAGTAATAAGCCGAATCTCCACATACCGTTTTTGCAAATGCTCGATTTGAAGTGAAAATAGGTTTTCCCATGTACATCGCTTCTACATAGGAGGCACTAAAACATTCTAATAGTGTAGGCAGGAATAATGCATCACATACTTCGTATAGAGGAGGGCACTGTGCACTACTTACTTTACCCAATATGATAAGCCGATCTTGATATTTTGTTGGAATATTTTTCTTAAATTCGTCACTGACTGTTAAAATAAATTTAAATCTAGAAGGAAGCTTTTCTACAAGATCAGCAATAATAGCTAAATTTTTATGCGGATAATCATGTGAGATTGTGAGTAGCCAAATATCATCATTTTTAATAGGAAGTCTATTTAGAACTTGGCGATCAAATTTTTTCGGTTCGTAAAATACAGATGAAATTGTGTTTGAAACTGTAAACACATTTTGAGGATTAATTTTAAGACGCTTTCCAATTTTTAGCCTAACATCATCTGTTTCAGTAACAAGTTTAGTTGAGTTATTCTTAAAATAAAAAGGTTGAATAAAACTAAGAATTATAATTTTTATTTTTTCTTTTAATAAAAGCTTGTTAAAAATAACAGATGTATTATAAATTAACCAAGCTTGAGCAAAACCGACTAAATGATTTTTAACCTTAGGTTTCCAGTAACTTGGGCCGAATATAGTAAATACATCTGTTATTTGATATTGTTTTACCAGCTCATCTAATCTTTTTCTTGTTGAGAAGTTGAATATACCTGATGGTGTTGATTCAATCACTTCGCATGATTTTTGTGCTTGGCTGGATAATTGTTCAAAAACCACTGGTGATACCGCAGCAATAAAATTAACTTTTAGTGCAGTAAATTCTTCAATAACTGAAATACCAACTTGGAGTCCCCCTCCAATATATAAGTTACTGGCATTGACTAATAGCATCATTTCTTCCTTTCAATCCAATGTAATTTTACAGCTTGCTCTCGAGCCAACGACGCATTTTCACCTATTATTTTAGAATAGAGAGAATTTCTATAGGGTAGATACTGATTTTGGAAATATTCATTTGAGGTGAATCTAATAAAAGCGATTAGTATATAGCAAGAAAATAAAATTGAGAAGGCTACTTTATTAGCTATACTTTTATTTATCATTATTAAGTAACTAACTAATATTATAAATATTGGAGCAAAGTATTCATCAACTCTGGAGGTGATAGTTCCATATTTGCCAAAATAAACATCAATGATTAGCATTGTTAATATAATCGTTTCTAAACTAGATGCGAAGTTTAATGGTAATTTTTTATTGGCAAACTCAAAGTAAATGTGCTTTTTCTTGATAAAGTAATAAGAAATAATAATAATTTTGACGAGTAGATTATATGTAAATATATTTCCAGTGCTAGCATTTAAAGTGTAAAGATGAATCTTTTCAAGATAGGGATTATAAGAGAATAATGTTAATGCTTCTAAAATAATTTCTATTGGATATAATCCAACCACGGACATTACTACACCAAACAGCACACTAATTTTCATTAGTCGCTTAAATATTGCATTATCTATAAATGGTAATATTATCAATATTATCGCTGATATATGGAAAGATGAAGCGAGTAAACATAAAGCTATATAATGTTTCTTCTTACCATTTAAATAGTAACTAAGTGCAATATAGAAAATAGCAACAGCAATGATTTGCCTTAAGGCTTCAATATTAAAACCAAAAGATGAAATAAAATAAATACTTAAACAAAAAAGTGGAAAAGGTGAGTATTTTTTAAAGAACCGATAAAGGATAAATAATATAAATATGCTTATCATGCATACAAAAGACCAAAATCCAAAACCCAAATAACTTATAAATGAGGACAGCAGTTGGTATCCCGGTTCTATTGTTAAAGTATTTGTACTATTACCGTTAAAAGAGTCTCGGTAAAAAAGCCAATCTACCCCAAGTTCATAACGTAATCCAATCACTAAAATAATTAGTAAGAATAAAACATATTTAACAATTAATTTATTTTTAGAAAAAGCAATATCAATATTAGCAATGAGTAATGTTAGTACGGAAAACAAACCATAAATTATCATATTACTCACTTAGTGATTTTAAAATTTTAGATTTGGCTACAAACACTATGACCATTAGAAAAATTATGAGTTTTAAGACTAGTCCCGAAATTAAGTCCATCTCATTTAAATATAATGTTACGGGATAAACTAATAATAACCCAACGCTATAGAAAATAAGATATTTAAATGGAATGATATTATTTCTAGTAATATAAGTAGCTGTTGTATAGTGGAGTGCAGCTAAGAAAAAGTAAGCTACAACGGTAGCCCAAGCAGAACCGGCAATACCGAATTTTGGAATTAAGTAATAATTTAAGATGATATTAATCCCTAATGCTCCCAACGTAGCACAAGAAATAATAACTGTTTTCTTTTTATAAAAAATAAAATTAACATAAACCAAATAGATATGAATTAATGAATTCCCAATAATTATTAATGGTAATATTGGAATGCTATCATAATATTTATCACTAGCGAGAAATACCACCATTTCTTTAGAAAACAACATGCTGAGGGCACAGATTAAGAATATCAATACTGTACTTGCATATGTTGCTTTTTTTATTGCCTCATCATCTCTAATATTGATTAATTTATAAAGCTTGGGTTGCCATGATGAATTCCATGCCATAATAACAACAATAACACACATACCTAAATTATATGCAAAAGAGTAGATGCCCGCTGAATAAGTGCCCATTATTTTATTGATAATAAGTCTATCGGCTTGCGATAAAAGTGAATTTGAAAGAACATGTACAATTAAGGGTAACGAAAATATTAGTGCTTCTTTTAGATAGAGAAAATTGAACTTACCACGACTTAGCTTCCATAAAATCATTGAAACGTATGTAATAAGGATTATATTGACAATCATCTGAGCATAGATTTTTGACATATATTGATTTGATGTTAAAAAATATGCAAAAGCAAAAATTAGTATCATTTCGCTAATTTTAGCGACTATATTAAAAATGACATAACGTTTACTTTGTCTCGATGCTTGTAGATAACATGTGTATATATATATATATGAAAGCATTACACATATTGATAATACGGATATAAAGTCTTTCTCATTTATGCCAAGAAAGGAGCTGACGGGGGCTCTATATAAAGGTTCTAGTATTATCAATATGATCTGAAATGGGATAATAAAACAAAGAATACTTAATAAATAGCTATCAAAATGTTCACTCGTTATCATGAATCTATTAGTTATTGCATTTTGCAAGTTTAAACTAATAAATACATATAAAATTATTGTTGCTGTATTAATTAGAGAGAGATATCCATATTGTATCGGGTCAAGTAAACGAGAAAGTAGCGGTAGGGAAATAAATAAGAAGCCCTTAACGAATACATCACCAAGAGCATAATTAAAAAAATCTGTTAATGTTTTAGATTTCATTTTTATTTTAGCGATATCAAATAGGATTCAACTTGTTTTTCGTATATCAAATACATATCTGAAGCATTTACATGTTCAAAGTATTTTTTATAATTTTTATTCATCTCGTCTAAGCAATTTTCAAATGAATTATTATTATCGATATCAAAAACCAGTCCGTTTTCGCTAGTTACCAAATCGTCCTTACACCCCACTTTATTACTTACTATGATAGGTAAACCAAAAGTAAGCGCTTCCTCAATTACTAGTCCCCATGGTTCCGACTTAGATGGAAGAACAAAAACATCAGCTGATTTATAAATCTGATTTAGATCTGTATTGTTTATATAACCTAAAAAACTAATATTACTCTTAGATTTTCTTTTTAGGTTATTTGCTTCTGGCCCATCGCCGGCAATAATCAACTTTTCGGGTCTTTCATTAAATATATCTACTAGAAATGACAAGTTTTTCTCTTCAGATAATCTTCCAACATACAGATAGGTTAATGTTGAATCATCTTTTTTCTTATAAGAATATTTAAAAGGACTCCTTATATAATTAGGAATACCTACACCATGAGTAAATGTTATTTTTCCTTTAAACTCTATTTTTTCTAGTATTTTTTTTTGTAAAACTCCAGAAGGGTAGGCTGAACTCATTCTTTTTAAGAAAAACTTTTTTAATAACCATGCATAACCATCTGTTTTTGTTTCATTTATACTACTTTCAATAACAACAGAATTTTTATCCCTTCTCACTAGAAAAGATAAAAATAATAATTCTTTTATTTCCCAGCCTGGGTAAACAAGTTTCGTGAACTCATCATTTCTTATTGTTTTATATATTTTGATAAGTGTTTTTAATTTATCACGATTTTCAAAATCACCAGTATTTATATACTCACTATTAAACTCATGATTATAATTGTAGAAATCATCATTTCGCATTTTTGATTTTTTTGCGATAAAAATCACTTTGATTCGACAATGCTTGGCCAGTCTATTAAAAAGATTCACTTTATAGAATGCAGGAACATTAGTAATAAAAATAAAATCGTAAGTATTCATTTAACATCCTGCTCAATGATTTCAACCCAGAGCTTTAATACCTGCTCTTTAGTATACTCTTTGATACTGGGTACTGCTTTGGCGGAGTATAGTTCTCTTAAGCTTTCATCATCCATAAGCTTTTTAATTGCTATTGATAATTCCTCACTGCTTTCCGCTTTAACTAAAATTCCATTATCTTTGTTAAGTATTGACTTCGGTCCTGCTGGACAATTAAAACTTATACAAGGTAGACCATATGAAAGGGCTTCAATAAGGACCATGCCCAAGCCTTCATAGCGTGATGATAAAACGAATACCTTAGCTTGTTCGTAATGCTTTCCTATATTATCAGTGAATGGGGCTAGCACTACGTTACTTAATTTATTATCGTTAATGTATTTTTCAAGTAGAGGTTTATCTGGCCCATCCCCAACTATTATCAAAGACCAGCCTTCAGTTGATATTTTAGACCAGGCTGAAAGCAAGAGGTCGAACCCTTTTTGCTCGACAAAACGCCCTATAGCTAACACATTATTTTCTTTCTTTAATGATTTTTTTTCTGGTATTTCAACAATGTTTGGAATTATTTTATGTTTATGCGAGGGAAGCCAAGAGTATTTCTTTGCATCTTCATTAGTTAAAGTAACAACTGCTGATATTTTTTTATAAATAATTTTTCGAATATATTTTAAAATTGGATTGATAACGTCATATTCAAAATGTTCAATAGCAATGATGTGTTTGCTACCGGATAATTTTGCTAATAGTGACATTTTTGTATCACATGATATGACAATGTCATTGTGTCCAATTGATTTTTCTAGCGACTTCTTTTTTTTATTTATATATCTTAAATCAAATAACATGCCTTCAATAAGTTTTTTTTTCCTATTATACATGCTTTCTTCATATTCATTTTTCAGAATGTGAATATTAACCTTTTTCGACGGTTGAAAATATAATTCGGAGTTTGTTTTATATAAACTAATTATTTCAACGTCATAATTATCTGAAAGTGCATTAGCTAAAGAAACAGATACCCTCTCTATTCCTCCTCTGGATGAAATATCTCCTAATAAAATCTTGATTGCTATCTTTTTATTGATTGGAGATGAAGAATTTTTGGAAAACTCGCTCACTGCTATTTTCATCCTTATAAAAATTAATTACATTGTTAACTATATTACGCTGCTCCTGATAATCATCTTGTCCATCGAGCAATTTTTTCAATTCATCTTGCAAGGAATACTGACTGAAGGTGTGAGCTCCTGGCATCCAAAATTTAACGGGTTCAAGTGTAAAACCACCTCTTGAGTTCCCATATGCATCAATGTCGGGGACAAGAAAACAAATAGGCCGATCGAGCAGCATATAATCGAAATAGATAGAGGAATAATCCGTAACTAAAATATCCATCTTGTTTAGCAAGTGATTGATATCTAGATTTATTTCATGTAAGGTCTCTGTCTTTATTATTGTTATATTATTGGTCAATTCAGTTGAAATGAATGTTTTTTCTTCGAAAGGATGAAGTTTAATAAAAAGTTCTGCATTATTTTCATCAAGGAAAGTATCCAGAGCTTCTATGTTAAAGTCAGTGACACGTAAAAAGTTATTTTCTTTAATTGCACTGCCATCCGAGTACTGCAATGCTGTTTGATTCTCTCGAAAGGTTGGAGCATATATTATTTTCTTTTTATTAATTCTGGATTTTTTATCTGTAACATCTATCGGTCGACTTTGAAATAAAAAATCATTTCTAGGTTGCCCTGTTATATATACATTATTCGCTTTCTCTCTGAAACAGGCTGAAATTATAGAACGCATGATCTCGGATGTAGCTATTCTATTTGCAGAATAGTCTTCCATACCTACGTTATCAAACTCACCTAGATAGCATATTTTTTTCAGAGGCATTCCATGCCATAAACTAATATATATCTGTGAAGCTGCTTTAGTTCCAATCATTTCATTATGGGTTGTAATAATGTATTTACTAGTAAAATAATGGTAGAGAGACTTAAATGTGCCTGTTTTAATTATATTAATATTGAGATCATTAGCTTTACAGTCGCTTTCGACGAGCCAAATTATTTTGTAATCATTGTGATTTTTACTTATAAATTCACTTAGTGCTTTAGCATTCCCTGAGATATCTGGTCGACTCTTAAATATTATTTTTTTATTGTTTTTAGGTATGATTCCACTTATAGCACTAATTACTTTTTTTATAATTCTAGCGGCTTTTTTTTTACTTATCATTTGGGCATTGACCTTACAACTTCGATAATTTCAGTGGTAGATATTGATGGTGTTCTTGGTAAGTAAATGACGTCACAGGCTTCTTTCACCCAGTCAAAACGCCCGACCCAATCATCGCCCATGACTAAAATTGCTGCATTATATTGCTTGATGTAATCTAGTTTTAGCTCTAGAGATTCCTCAATGAATACTTCATCAACAAATCGTAATGAGCTAATAATTTTCACTCGATCATTTTGGCAATAAATAGGATATCTTTTCTTTTTGCTAAAGTTTAACTCATCTGATGAAACACCAACAATAAGTTTATCTCCATAAGATGCCGCACGTTCCAATATATTTATATGACCTACATGGAAAACATCAAATGTTCCAAATGTAATTATTGTTTTCATGGTTAATCCAAATTATATATTCTTAAAATTTAAGTTTAATTGACATGTCTTAGTTGAAATATTTACTATAACAATGACTAAAACCAAAATTAACAATTATAATTTATAATGATTAATTTTGGTTTTTGAATAATAACAATGTTCTTGCAGGGTGATTATTTAATAAAATGCCATGAAGAGTTTGGAGTTTGATTATTTTAAATCAAATTTCCCCCTTGATGCAGTTCAGAGATTCAATGGTTGTATTTTAATCGATCATTTATCTTTTTCCTATTACGGACTAAAAGTGTTAATATTTATCTGTATATTAATTATCTAATTATTGTATTTTTTAGTAAAGCTCAACTCTTCTTTTATTAATGAGAAGCAACTTGTTTTATTAACATGATATGATTTACAAATAGTAATTATGGAATAGGAGTAAGTCCTAAAGGAAGAACAACTAAAAAACCAATTTCTTAGTGGATAAATATACTTAGAGAAATGTTCTGGTCTATTTGTACTCTACCTCTAACGCAATTATCCACGCTACCGCCCTTGGCTTACAGCTGCCAACGCACTGATATTGCGCTCTTATCTTAGTGGCTAATTGCGGGCGTTTCTACACAATTTCCATTTAGCTTAAGGGGCGTCATATTTTGACTCAACAACCCAGATTTTTGTGTTATAACAATCCCACATATTTCAGTTATTTTCGTATTTATACTCTAGAATTACAAGCGAAACGTGATAATTAGTTTAGTGTTATTTATTTGAGTGGCGGCACATATGTGGTGTGGGCGACTTCCCCATCATTCTTTTCCCACCATTTTGTTGTGTATATCTGATGATGAGTAGATTTGTGTGTCTAAGGCTGATTCGTGAGCTGCCAATAAAACTTAACTAATTGTTATGTATTAAGATTTTATGATGAGATGTTATGTGGTCTTATTGAGTCTTCTGTAAAAGTATCATTAAATTATTACCGCAGTTCTTTCATTTTAAAATTTAGATTTTTGTTAAAATTGGTGTTGTTAAACAACAAAGCACTGTGGTCATCAATGTTTCTGATTATGGCGGGGGTCTTCGACTTTACAGCTTCTCTTGAAGCATTCGACCATACGCCATTTGATGGCATTTTTGACAGTGACTTTTGCTTTTTATACCAGTTTGATACCCGCAATTTTTACTAATTAGCCGGATAATTGCTGGTTTTTATTCGGCTGGCTCTCTATAATCTCGCGCAACCTTTTTTCCCCTTTCTGAATCATGGCAAGCCACTTCTATACTGGCTGGGATTACACTTTATGAGCGAAAAATACGTCGTTACTTGGGATATGTTGCAAATTCATGCCCGCAAATTGGCACAGCGTTTACTGCCTGCTGAACAATGGAAAGGTATCATCGCGGTTAGCCGTGGTGGGTTAGTGCCGGCGGGTATTCTGGCGCGCGAGCTGGGTATTCGTTATGTCGATACCGTTTGCATCGCCAGCTATCACCATGATAACCAAGGTGAGCTTAAAGTTTTGAAGCGCGCAGAAGGCGACGGTGAAGGCTTTATCGTGATTGATGACTTGGTTGATACTGGCGGTACGGCGAAAGCTATCCGTGAAATGTATCCTAAAGCACATTTTGTGACCATCTTTGCCAAACCAGCGGGTCGTCCACTAGTCGATGACTATGTGATTGATATTCCTCAAGGTACCTGGATTGAGCAGCCGTGGGATATGGCGGTAACTTTCGTCGCGCCTTTGAGCGGCAAATAATTTAGTGTAATTTAAATGCCCGGTGCCTACCGGGCGTTTCATTTTCCGCGCAGTATGAGTACACTGACCCCATCTGACCAGCCCTTAACGGGCCTGAATCACGGCTTATGGAGGCTATTGTTACTATGGCACAAGCCAACCTTTCTGAAATTCTGTTCAAACCAAAATTCAAGCATCCTGAAACCTCTACTTTAGTGCGGCATGCTCACTGCAATAATGCGGTGACGGTTCACTCGGCACTGGATGGCGATACTACCCATCATTGGTACCGCATGATTAACCGCCTTATCTGGACTTGGCGTGGTGTTGATCCTCTGGAAATCGAAGAGGTATTATCACGGATTGCCTGCTCGAAAGCGGAACACAGCGATAATGACTTGCTGGATACCGTGGTGGGTTATCGTAACGGTAATTGGATTTATGAATGGGCCCATCAGGGGATGCAGTGGCAGCAAAAAGCCATGGATGAAGCGGACCCAATGAATGCCGGCCAGTATTGGCTAAATGCGGCTAATTTATACAGCATCGCCGGTTATCCACATTTGAAAGGTGATGAGTTGGCCGAGCAAGTCGAGGTGCTGTCTAACCGCGCTTATGAAGCCGCCGCCAAGCATCTGCCTTACACTTTGAAAGAGCTTAGTTTTGATATTTCAGATGGCGGGACTCTTAATGGGTTCCTGCATCTGCCAACCATCGGCAGCGCGCCATTCCCGACGGTACTGATGTGCGGCGGGCTGGATACATTGCAAAGTGATTATTATCGCCTGTTCCGAGACTATCTGGCTCCCAAAGGGATAGCGATGTTGACCATCGACATGCCGTCCGTCGGGGCTTCGTCAAAGTGGAAACTTACTCAAGACACCAGTTTCCTGCATCAGCAAGTGTTGCAAGCATTGCCAAAAGTTCCTTGGATTGATCACCAGCGCGTCAGTGTTTTTGGTTTCCGTTTTGGTGCCAATGTGGCGGTTCGTTTGGGGTATTTAGAACCGCAACGTGTGCGTGCTGTGGCGTGCCTCGGCCCGATTGTGCACCATCTTCTGTGTAATGCCGATAGTCAGCGCAAAATGCCCGACATGTATATGGATGTGATGGCTAGCCGCTTGGGAATGGCAGATGCTGCGGATGAAATACTCAGAGCAGAAATGAACCGCTATTCTTTGAAAACGCAGGGGTTATTGGGGCGACGCTGTCAAACACCAATGTTGGCAGGCTTTTGGGAAAATGACCCTTTCAGTCCGAAAGAGGAAGCTAAACTGATTTGTTCTTCTTCCGCTGATGGCAAATTATTACCCATATCATCAACACCACTATATGACAATTTCCATCGTGCATTATTGCAAACCAGTCAGTGGTTAGAAGATAAAATGCGTTAATGAGTTGCTAATTTTTAACAGTTTGCTAAAAAGGTGGGCCTACATAAGGAGATTTAAGAATGACGTCAACCAGTGCTCATCCTAAAAGTAAGCTTATGAAACGTTTTGCCGCTTTAGGGCCATACCTGCGTGAAGGGCAGTGCCAGAATGACCGATTTTTCTTTGATTGCTTAGCTGTGTGCGTCAATGTGAAGCTTGCTCCAGAGAAGCGTGAGTTCTGGGGATGGTGGATAGAACTGGAACCGGCGGCTGATCATTTTACCTATGTTTACCAGTTTGGTCTGTTTAATAAAGATGGCAACTGGAAAGCGGAAAAGATTAAAGATCCTGAAGTACAAGAGAAACTGGAGACCACGCTGCGTGGTTTCCATAAACGCCTCGCCGAGATGCTGACTTCCATTGAAATGAGATTGGAGCCAGCGCAAGATTTCAGCGAACAGCCGGTTAAGTTGTTGGCGTAAAAATAGACTTGTTTAACGGGCATTGCAGGCGTATATCCAACCTGCAATGCCAATTAAGAAGCTGATACGCAAAATACTTGGCATAACGGCTCCCGCCTGTTAAAAAGACTCCTATACCCTTTCTTTTATTCTTCATCCCAACGGCAGAAAAATTATGAGTGGCAGCCAGACTTTGGTTGTGAAATTGGGGACGAGTGTTCTGACCGGCGGCTCCCGTCGTCTCAACCGTGCCCATATTGTTGAATTGGTGCGCCAATGCGCCCAGCAACACGCAAAAGGTCATCGTATTGTTATTGTTACTTCTGGAGCCATTGCGGCCGGACGTGAACACTTGGGTTATCCGGAATTACCCGCCACTATTGCCTCGAAGCAATTATTAGCCGCGGTCGGGCAAAGTCGGCTTATTCAACTCTGGGAACAGTTGTTCTCAATCTACGGTATCCATATCGGCCAGATGTTGCTGACCCGTGCTGATTTAGAAGATCGCGAGCGTTTCTTAAACGCCCGTGACACCATGAATGCTTTGCTGGATAACCGTATTGTGCCGGTAATCAATGAAAACGATGCCGTGGCTACCGCTGAAATCAAAGTGGGCGATAATGATAATCTCTCGGCACTGGCCGCGATTCTGGCCGGTGCTGACAAGCTACTGTTACTGACTGATCAGGCCGGGTTGTACACCGCCGATCCACGTAATAATCCAGCAGCTGAATTAATCCGCGAAGTGCATGGTATCGATGATGCTTTGCGCGGGGTGGCGGGCGATAGCGTCTCTGGCTTGGGCACGGGCGGCATGGCAACAAAATTACAGGCGGCGGATGTGGCGTGTCGTGCCGGTATTGATGTTGTGATTGCTGCGGGCAGTCAGGTGGGTGTCATTGCTGATGTGATTGAGGGGACGCCGGTTGGCACCCGATTCCACGCGCTGGAAACACCACTGGAAAATCGTAAACGCTGGATTTTTGGCGCACCGCCAGCGGGTGAAATCACCGTCGATGATGGTGCTGTTACTGCTATTATTGAACGGGGCAGTTCGCTACTGCCAAAAGGTATTCGCAGTGTGCTGGGGAATTTCTCGCGCGGCGAAGTTATTCGTATCCGCAATCTTAGTGGGCGCGATTTGGCTCATGGTGTGTCGCGCTACAACAGCGATGCTTTGCGTATGTTAGCAGGGCATCATTCGCAACAAATCAGTGAAATTCTCGGGTATGAATACGGCCCGGTGGCTGTTCATCGTGACGATATGATTGTCAGCTAAGGAGCAAGTATGAGCATGCTGGAACAGATGGGGAAAGCCGCTAAACAGGCCTCCTGGCAATTGGCGATGCTGAGTACGGCAAAGAAAAATCAGGCTTTGGTCGTGATAGCCAATCTGCTTGAGTCTGAAAGTCAGGCCATTTTACAGGCTAATGAACAAGATATGGCAGTTGCACGTGACAGTGGCATGAGTGAGGCGCTGTTGGATAGGTTGTTGCTCAACCCCACGCGTTTAGCCGCCATTGCAAATGATGTGCGCCAGGTATGCCGGCTGAATGATCCTGTAGGCCGCGTGATTGACGGCAGTTTGCTCGACAGTGGCTTAAAGCTGGAGCGCCGCCGCGTACCTCTGGGTGTCATTGGTGTCATTTATGAAGCGCGCCCTAATGTTACAATTGATGTGGCTAGCTTATGCTTAAAGACCGGCAACGCAGTTATTTTACGTGGCGGTAAAGAGACACACCATACTAATCAGGCGACAGTGAAAGTTATCCAGCAAGCGCTGGAGCAATGTGGCTTACCGCCCGCTGCAGTACAGGCGATCGAAAGCCCGGATCGCGAGTTGGTCACTCAATTGCTGCGCATGGACAACTATATCGATATGTTGATTCCACGTGGGGGCGCGGGCTTACATAAACTGTGCCGTGAGCAATCGACTATTCCGGTTATCACCGGAGGTATTGGTGTTTGCCATACCTTTGTCGATGAAAGTGCCGACTTTGAAAAAGCGCTGCTGGTGATCGAAAATGCTAAAGTTCAGCGCCCAAGTGCGTGTAACTCATTGGAAACCTTGTTGGTTCATCAGGCAATCGCCGAGCGCTTCCTGCCGGTGTTAAGTGCCAGAATGCATGCTTTGGGTGTGACACTGCATGCCAGCTCGCAAGCTATGCCGTATCTGGCGGAAGGTAAAGCCAAGGTTGTGCCTGTGAAAGCCGCTGATTATGACGATGAATGGCTATCTCTGGATCTCAATGTGGATATTGTGGCTGATATCGATGCTGCCATCGACCATATCCGTGAACATGGCACCAGCCATTCTGATGCTATTTTGACCCGCTCATTGAGTAGCGCCGAACATTTTGTTCGTGCGGTTGATTCTTCTGCTGTTTATGTCAATGCCAGTACGCGTTTCACTGATGGCGGCCAGTTCGGTTTGGGCGCAGAAGTGGCAGTCAGCACGCAAAAACTTCATGCCCGTGGCCCAATGGGATTAGATGCACTGACAACTTATAAGTGGATTGGTTACGGCGATGATTTAATCCGTATCTAAGATATCCGGTATATTTAATCACTTTAAAGCGACATTTGGCACCTGCCGATGTCGCTTTATTTTTATCCTGCCACTTTTCACTGCAGAAAATCTGAGATAATAAACCCTCTATATTGTGAAATAGATCATTATTCGATAAAACACAGTTATAGCTATTCATAACATTCTTTCCTGAAAAATAGACAACCAAACATTTGTTTGGTTATTTGTTGATTAATACTTATCTTGTTGATTATCTATCTTTATTTTTAGGTGGATATTCTGCATATAAGATTATTACTGTTTAAATTTAATTTAATAATAGGAATAACTTGAGTTACTTCACAAAAAAGTGGCTGTAACTGCTTGAAAACGTGCTTACGATCATTCTCCCAACTTTGAAACAGACTAATAAAATATGCTTTACTCTATCCGAACAAAATAATAAAACAGACACATGTTTAAAAACAAACAAGTGTCCATTATGACCAGCCGAGAAAAACAAATATTGCAGCTTCTGAGACGAGATCCGTTGATCCCCCAGCAAGAAATTGCCGATATTATAGGCATAAGTCGCTCGGGTGTTGCCGGTCACATTATGAATCTGATGCAAAAGGGCTATATCAAAGGGAAGGGATATATATTATCTGAGCACAGCTACGTGGTGGTGATTGGATCTGTCAATATGGATGTTTGTGGCTATGCTGCCAGCAAACTTATTTATGAAGACTCTAATCCGGGAAAAATAAAATGTACTCCGGGTGGGGTTGGTCGAAACATTGCCGAAAATATCGCTTTATTAGGAAAAGAGTGTCATTTAATTTCAGTGGTGGGTGATGACTTTTACGGTGCTACATTGGTTGATGAGGCCAAACGAGCCGGTGTTAATGTCAGCAATTGCCACAGCCTTCATGGGGAAAATACCTCAACTTATGTTTCGCTACTGGATAATAGTGGGGAAATGTTGGTGGCGATTAATGATATGCGTATTTTAGAAAAATTAACGCCATCATTATTGGCTACCACCAAAGAATTAATTCAGCATGCTGGAATTCTCGTTATTGACTGTAATTTAACAGAAGAATCGCTCTCATGGATATTTACCAATGCCGGTAATGTACCGGTCTTTGTCGATACGGTATCCGCATTCAAAGCTCCCAGAATTAAGAACTGGCTATCTCATATTCATACATTGAAACCTAACCGCCTTGAAGCAGAAATATTGAGTGGTATGAAGATTGATAGCCGCGATGATATTCCAGCCGTAGCGAATTGGTTCCATCAACAAGGTGTCCAACGGTTGGCACTGAGTATGGGTAAAGATGGCGTTTATTTCAGCGAAATTGATGGGCAGACCGGCTGGTCACTGCCACTGAATATCAACATTGTTAATGTGACCGGTGCCGGAGATGCCATGATGTCAGGGTTAGCAAGTTGCTGGCTCGATGATATGGAGTTTGCTGAAAGTATTCGTTTTGCTCAAGGGTGTTCAGCATTAACGCTTTCCTCTGAACTGACCAATAACCCCAATCTGTCGAATGGCAGTGTCAAAAAACTATTGGAATTACAACCATGAAAAATAATGAAGTGGCACAATCTTATTTAGATATTTCACCAGAAGTTGCGCAGGCCTTGGCGCAAAATAAAGCCGTCGTGGCATTGGAATCCACTATTATTTCTCATGGGATGCCTTACCCACAAAATGTTGAAACGGCTTTACTTGTTGAACAGAAAATTCGTGAAAATGGCGCAATCCCTGCCACAATTGCTGTAATAAATGGCCGAATGAAAGCGGGTTTATCCCGTGATGAAATAGAATTGTTGGGGAAGGAAGGTCATAGCATCATGAAAGTCAGCCGCCGTGATTTACCTTTTGTGGTGGCTAATGGGCAACATGGTGCAACAACAGTGGCTTCCACCATGATTATTGCGGAAATGGCCAATATTAAAGTCTTTGCAACTGGAGGTATCGGCGGTGTACACCGGGGCGCGGCAACGACATTTGATATTTCAGCAGACTTACAAGAACTGGCGAAAACAAATGTAACCGTGGTCTGTGCAGGGGCTAAATCTATTTTAGACTTAGGTTTAACAACTGAATATCTGGAAACCAATGGCGTTCCGGTTATTGGTTATCAAACTCGCTCACTACCTGCATTCTTTTGCCGTACCAGTCCATTTGAGGTCAGTATTACTTTAAACACAGCGGAACAAATTGCTGCAGCAATGAATGCCAAGTGGGGAATGGGGCTACGCGGGGGAATGGTTGTTGCTAATCCAATTCCTGAACAATATGCGCTATCAGAAAGTATGATTAATGCTGCTATTGAGCAGGCAGTTAAAGAATCAGAAGAGCAGGGCGTTATCGGTAAGGAAAGTACACCATTCCTATTAGCCAGAGTAGCTGAACTAACCGGTGGTGACAGTTTAAACGCCAATATTCAGCTGGTATTTAATAATGCGAAGTTGGCAGCCCAAATCGCCTGTTCATATCAGAATGTTATTTAATGTATAGAAAGGTAATACGCCTTAAATAGTGTCCTTATTACAGTTGCTAAATAATAGCTCATATTCTTGAGGTGCCCTGACACATTTGTTGTCCGAGGGGCACCTTTTCGAGCATGGGCCTATCTATATAGATACTTCGGGGGATTTATGGATTTATTGCGTAGTTTGGCAGGGATGTGCATATTATTACTTATCGCCTATATTTTCTCGGTAAATAAAAGAAAAATAAGATTAAGGACGGTGGGAGCGGCATTATTACTACAAATAACGTTAGGTGCAGTGATGCTCTATGTCCCTGCCGGGAAGTGGTTTATTTCCTCTATCGCTAATACAGTTAATAGAGTTATTTCTTATAGTGACGCCGGTAGCGCATTTATTTTTGGTGGTTTGGTTAGCCCAAAAATGAATGAGTTATTTGATGGCGCAGGTTTTGTTTTCGCTTTCCATGTATTACCCGCCATTATTTTTATAACATCATTAATTTCCATCCTTTATTACTTGGGGATTATGGGCTGGTTGATCAACATTCTCGGCTCTATTTTTCAAAAATTACTGGGTATCAGCAAAGTTGAATCATTTGCCGCGGTAACGACTATTTTCCTGGGGCAGAATGAAATTCCTGCCGTAGTAAAACCCTTTATTAATAAGATGAACAGCAATGAGTTGTTTACCGTGATTTGTAGCGGCATGGCATCCATCGCGGGTTCTATGTTGGTTGGATATGCTGGCCTCGGTGTTCCAATTGAATATTTATTGGCGGCATCATTGATGGCTATCCCTGGTGGGATACTGTTTGCTCGGATTATCAGCCCTGCGACTGAGGAGTCAAAAGTAGAATTTAATGAAATGACTTTCAGTGATAAACGCCCAGCCAGTATTATAGAGGCCGCCGCTAATGGTGCGATGCTGGGGCTGAAAATTGCAGTTGGGGTGGCTACTGTGGTGATGGCCTTTGTCGCGTTGATAGCATTAATTAATGGTATTATTGGCGGTATCGGTGGCTTATTTGGTTTTGAGCACCTTAGTCTTGAAAGTATGCTTGGTTATGTGTTCTCGCCTCTGGCTTATATTATGGGGGTGTCGTGGGAACATGCTTCTTTGGCTGGCGGTTTTATTGGCCAAAAATTAGCAATTAATGAGTTTGTCGCCTATCTGAGTTTCTCTCCTTATCTGAAAGAAACTATCGGGACGTTAGATGTAAAAACTATTGCTGTTATTTCTTTTGCTCTGTGTGGTTTTGCCAACTTTGGCTCGATTGCTGTGGTCGTGGGGGCATTTAGCGCCGTTGCTCCTGAAAGAGCCTCTGAAATTGCCCGCTTAGGATTCCGTGCATTATTAGCGGCTACATTATCTAACTTGATGAGTGCCACTATTGCCGGTTTGTTTATTGGTCTGGGGAGCTTATTGCCGGGGTAGGATGATAAGCAATATCATTAGGTCAATATAACACTGAGTGCATTAATCTACCAATCTATGGGTTAGTGCACTTACTTTATATTTAATCTAACGTATGGCGCTTGAGGTAATAACTGATTTTATAATCAGCCGGATTAAAGGTAATCACCGAAAAATCCACAATCACCCCATCAGTAGTATTAGACACGGCCAATAATTGCATTAATAGGGTTCGTGGGTCGCAATGGAGTTGTAGAGCGAACTCCTGGTTGGCAACAATGGGTAAGAATGTTTGTCGGCAACCCTCAATCTGATAATTAGCCTGTTTTTCAATAAAGTCATATTTTGACGATTCAAGATGATGGTAGGTTAAATCCGGCATCAGAATGACAGGTAGATAACTTTCTTCTATTTGAATAATCTGTTTATCCGCATAGCGTAATCTCTTGATATAATAGGTTTTGTCATCTTGTTGGATATTTAACTGACTGGCTATAGCCTGTGGAGCCCTAATGATTTTGAATTCAGACACTTCTGTGTGAGGTGTCTTGCCAAGCATTTTCATATGTTCAGTAAAACTGTTCAGATGATTATTGTCGTGTTTAAGATCTTTCCCGATAATAAAAGTGCCTCGACCCTGCTGGCGCTCTAATAAACCATCCTGAATTAAAACATCCAATGCTTTTCTGACAGTCATTCGTGATACAGAAAAACGTTCAGCTAACTTAATTTCAGAGGGTAAGCAATCACCCACAGAAACATCTTGATGATTTATTAACTTTCGAATATTGGTAACTAGATTTTTATATACCATTTTTATACCTATTTGGATGGAGATGTTCATCACAAGTATTTTCATAACATACTAATAATTAATCAGTAAAACTCAATCGGTATGAAAAAAAGTTAAAACGTCTAACTTTTAAGAAAATAATATACAAGTGCGACTAACGATTTAATGCAATATTGGTCACATATTTTTATCAATCGCCAAATCATAACCTTCCTATTCCATAGAGTGATGACTGTTCACACTCAAGAGGGACGCTGTCATGTTAAGTTCGTTTAATCGGTTTGGCGGGGCAATGCTCGGTGCGGTGCTACTCTTTCCTTTTGCTGGGATGATAGTCGGGCTATCTTTGGTGCTGCAAAATCCAACCTTTGCCAGTCCAGATGGTTTATTTTTCCAATTATTAAAAATCATTGAATCCGGTGGCTGGACTGTATTTAACAATATGGGATTGTTATTCGCTGTTGGCTTACCTATTAAATTAGCAAATAAAGCGCCAGCGTCAGCCTGTTTGGTTTCTTTAATTACCTATCTGACCTTCAATGCTTTTCTCGGGGCAATGTGTGAAGTTTGGGGCGCACATTGGGGTGTTAATTTTGCACAAGAAACAGGTGGCACCAGCGGTCTGGCGATGATTGGCGGTATTAAAACACTGGATACCAGTGTGATTGGCGCAATTTTGTGTGGCAGTTTGGTTACCTGGATTCATAACCGTTATTACTCAACCAAATTACCTGACTATATCAGTATCTTCCAAGGCGCAGCTTTCGTTAATATTCTTGGTTTTATTGTTATGTTACCGCTGGCTTTTATAACATTAATGCTGTGGCCAAAAGTGCAGTTAGGCATGATTTCATTGCAAGGTTTTATTTTGCATGCCGGTAACTTTGGTATCTGGTGTTATATCTTCCTGGAAAAAATTTTACTACCTACTGGTCTTCATCACTTTGTTTATAGCCCTTTCCAATATACGGATGTTGCTGTGCCCGGTGGTACTACCCTGTATTGGCTCACGCATTTACAAGAATTCAGCCAATCTACTGAACCTTTAAAACAGCTGTTCCTAGCAGGTGGTTTTGCTATGCAGGGTAATGGTGCGGTATTTGGTGGTTTAGGAATGGCGTTGGCGATATACAGCACGGCAAAGCCGGAAAATAAAGCCAAAGTTGCGGGCTTGCTAATTCCGGCAACAATTACCAGCATGTTTATTGGTATTACTGAACCGCTGGACTTTACCTTCCTGTTTATTGCTCCGGCGCTATTTGTGGTGCATGCCATGCTTTCAGCCACCATGACCGTCGTGATGTATAGCTTAGGTGTCGTGGGGAACTTTGGTTCTGGAATACTCGAGTGGGCGACACAAAACTGGATACCGATGTTCAGTCACCATGCCAATGTCATGATAACTCAAATTATTGTTGGTGTTATTTTCAGTGGCGTCTACTTCCTGATATTCCGTGTTTTGATTCTCAAATTTAATTTCAAAACATTGGGCCGTGAAGACAGTGATCTCAAGCTTTATTCAAAACAAGATTACAAGCAGAAAGGCGAAAGTCAGGGTGATGAGTTCCAACAGCGCGCCAGTGCTTATTTAGAAGCTGCAGGTGGGAAAGACAATATTGCCAGCTATACCCACTGCTTTACCCGTTTAAGATTAGTTGTAAAAGACATGAGTCGTGTTCAACCAAGTACAGCATTCAAAGCCTATTCCGCGATTGAGGTTTATAAAAATGGTAATGATGTACAGGTAATTGTTGGCAACAATGTAACGCATATTTATGAACAATTTGCAGAGTTGATGAATTAAGGAGTTTTTAGATGAAAAAATCATCCATTTTGATTGCTGGTGGTGGTTCAACCTATACCCATGGCATTATTCTTATGCTGTTGGATAATTTACACCGTTTCCCTATTTCGGAAATAAAACTGTATGACGATGATGGCCCTCGCCAAGAAGTTATCGCCAAAGCTTGTGAGATTATTTTGCGTGAACAATCCAGCGGAATAAAGTTCTCCTACACCACCGATCCTCAAGCTGCTTTTAGCGGGGTTGATTTCGTGATGGCACATATTCGGCAGGGCAAACTTCCGATGCGTGAAAAAGACGAAAAAATCCCAATGAAATACGGCTGTGTTGGGCAAGAAACCTGTGGTGCGGGGGGAATTGCCTATGGTATGCGCTCTATTAGTGGAGTGCTGGAAATTCTTGATTATATGACAGAATATTCCCCGAATGCCTGGATGCTTAATTACTCTAATCCGGCCGCTATTGTTGCCGAGGCCACTCGTCGCTTACGTCCTACTGCCCGTATTTATCATATTTGCGATATGCCTATCAGTATTGAAGAGGCAATGGCTAAAATATTGCATTATTCTTCCGCGGAAGATTTAGAAACTCGTTATTACGGGCTCAATCATTTTGGCTGGTGGAGTTCTGTGCGTGATAAAGCTACCGGCGAAGATTTAATGCCAAAATTGGCTGAACACGTACGCCAATATGGTTATGCTGATGAGCAAGGCGAGGGTAAAGAAGAAATAAGTTGGAATGAAACTTTTGCTAAAGCTCGCGATAGTTTTGCATTAGACCCTGGCAGCTTCCCAAACACCTATTTGCAATATTATCTGTACGGCGACGATATGGTAGCACATACCTCACCAGACTATTCCCGCGCAAATGAAGTGATGGAAGGCCGAGAAAAGTTTGTGTTTGATGAATGCCGTAAAATTATTGCTGAAGGCAGTGCGGAAAATACTCAACTTAAAATTGATGAACATGCGTCTTATATCGTTGATTTAGCACAGGCTATTGCATTTAATACCAAGCGCCGCATGTTATTGATTGTGCCTAATAAAGGTATCATCAGTAATTTTGATCATGATGCGATGGTTGAGGTACCTTGTCTGGTAGGTGCGGAAGGGGTTGAGCCATTAGCTATTGGCGATATTCCGACTTTCCAGCGTGGCCTGTTATATCAACAGCATGCAGTAGAAAAATTAGTGGTAGATGCTTGGATTGAAAAGTCCTACCAAAAATTGTGGCAAGCACTGACATTGTCTAAAACTATTCCAAGTGCCAAAGTGGCGAAGCTGATTTTAGATGATTTAATTGAAGCTAATAAATCCTATTGGACGCTGAACTAGCCATGACTAAACACCGTTATGGTCTATTGGGATTGTAACGGTGTGCCAAATCCGCGTGAGACCAACACCAGGGATTCACGTTTTATAAAATACTCATTAAAGTATTTCCGCAATCTGCCGATACTAATGTCTGATATTTATATGCTTTTAATCATAATCTAGTTAGCCAGAGCAATAAATTAAAGATGGGGAATGGCAGGTGAGCGAAACGTCTAAAGAGAACTTTGTAAAAACCAATAAATTAGCAATCTGTGCAATTCTTCGTGATCTAAAGAAGAACGATACCGCAGTGATGGTCACTCATGCCCGTGGGCAATTCATTAGCCGCATTCTGGATGTGCTTCCTGACTCGGATCAATTTATTTTTGATTTTGGCAGTGTCAGTCATGAGAACATCGCAGCACTGGCTGCTAGCCAACTGAAAATTATTGCAGAGCCTACCGGTGCTAAAATTGAATTTACCTGCAATCCACTGAAAGAAATAACGTATTTATCTTTACCCGCTTTCAGCACTTTCATTCCTGAAAGCCTTTACTTTATTCAACGTCGGGAATATTTCCGGGTAAGTATTCCTCAATGGCCTGCTTATTATTGTGCAGGGAAATTCGCCGACGGCAGTAAATTCTCTTACACATTAGCGGATGTTTCTTTGGGAGGAATGGGGGTTTATGCCGCTAAAGGTAGCGAGTTCCCGGTTCAAGGGTGCGGCATTTTGCGTGATGTGTCAGTTGATTTATGTGGCTTTGGTATTTTTAAATTGGATTTGCAATTTATCCGAGCTATCGATAAACAAGTGGTAAATAACAAAGGTGAAACCCTCACCGTGCAGCGCTTGAGTTTTAAATTCCCTCGCTTAAGCCCAATTCAAGAAAAAGGATTGCAACGGGCTATTTTTGAACTGGAAAAACAACAAACCGCCAAAGCCCGAAAATTTCAGGATGGAATTTAGTTTTTGAAACTATACCCTAAATAATTTGAGTTACAGGAAAGCGGTCAACGCAAATGTAGCTTGAAGTATGCGGATATATGGGTGATGACCCGCTGTTTGTGTTATTGTCGGCAGGCAGCAGGTATTTCAATTTCCTTTCTGGTTATGTTTATAACTGTTTGTTTTTTCTTCCTCATTTCATACCCGCATCCCTGTTTTTTTCTTTGGGCTATAATTAATACTTTTCAGTTTTATTGCTCTTGCATCTTCATGCGTATTGTCAGTCTTTACCTACCTCTTTTTTGACTGAACATTTTTACGTGTCAGCCTTTTGTTTTCCATCTTCACTCAGCATTTTTGACAGCATTCTACTGCAGTGGCGTTTCCTGCTCAATATCACGCGGCTCGCACCGCTCAGGCGGCTCACCTGAGCAATTCGTTTGGATAGGCTTTTATCCAGCTATCCCCGATTTTTTGTTATGTAGATCGCCATAAGATTGTATGAGCACCGGACCAGAAGGTACCTATGAAATTATTTCTTAAGACTATTCTTGGACAGCGCCCCATGTGGGGATCACGAACAACAGTCACTCCTTGGCATGATTTTGCCCCGGTTAGGGAAGAATTATTCAGTGTGGAGAGGCTGGAGCAGCATGCTGAAAGCCTCGCCAAAGCTCAGTCGATAACTACCCACCCGCCACGGGTATCTACTTTGCATGCCCGTCTGGATGATAACGCCAATACCTTGTTGGCGGCGTATCGGGCCAGTGCCGCAGAGTTGGAAAAGGGCCGCACAGTCGTCCCTGCGGCAGAGTGGTTGCTGGATAATTATCATCTGGTCGAAGAACAGATCCGCGAGATTCGCGATGATTTGCCGCCGGGTTATTACCGTCAATTGCCGAAATTAGCCGATGGGCCCTTTGCCGGTTATCCGCGTGTTTTGGGGATTACCTGGGCATTTGTGGCGCACACTGACAGTCACTTGGATCCCGATGCTTTATGTCGTTTTATTATGGCGTATCAGCGTGTTCAACCGCTGACCATCGGTGAGTTATGGGCGGTCGCGATCACTTTGCGTATCGTGCTGATAGAGAACTTACGTCGCCTTGCCGATCAAATAACACAAGGGCGTAAAGCGCGTGCAGATGCTGAGGTGCTGGCAAATAAGCTATTAAAAACAGGAGACAGCCGATTAGCGCTGGAGTCCGATATTGCAATGCGCTCCACGGAGCCTTTATCTGAGCAATTTGCATCTCAGTTGGCAAAACGGCTTAGAGACCAAGATCCGCGTACCACCCCCGCGTTAGGATGGCTGGAGGATCGCCTGAAATTACAAGGCGTAACGGTCAGTGAGGTGGTGCAGAATGCCCAATTACGGCAAGGGGCTTCCAACGTTTCAGTCCGAAATGTGATAACCAGTATGCGGCTGATTTCGGATATTGATTGGGCTGATTTGTTTGAGAGTGTCAGTCTGGTAGACGAATGCTTACGGCAGGGAAGCGCCTTTGCTAGCATGGATTTTCAAACCCGCAATCTGTACCGCAGTGCTATCGAACAATTATGCCGTGGTTCGACTTTCACTGAACTGGAGATTGCCCGCCTTGCTTTGCAAGCAGCGCAGAATGCCGCCGCTACGGCAGAACCTGAAAACGTCGACCGCTGCCGCGATCCCGGTTATCACTTGATTAGTGCTGGGCGGCGTGAATTGGAAGAGCAGGTCAGATTCAGCCCATCAATACGATTGTGGTTTAGCCGCTTGAGCATCCACCTCGGGGTTGGCGGCTATATGGGGGCGATTTTACTGGTCACGGCTGGATTACTGGCATTGGCGCTGTGGGCGCTCTCTTTCCCCGGTTTGGCTACCGGATGGCTGGTGTTATTGGCCTTCGTTGGCTTTATTCCGGCCACTGAAGTGGCGACTGTGCTGATAAATCGCGTTATTACCTGGAGCTTCGGTGCCACTATTTTGCCGGGGTTGGAATTGACCAACGGCGTACCCGATGAGTTGCGTACCTTGGTGGTGGTGCCGACATTGCTGACCAGTAAGGCAGATTTACTGGAGCAAATTGACCAACTAGAAGTTCATCATTTGTCGGGCACGACCGGCTCTCTTACTTTTGCCCTATTGCTGGATGGGGTGGATGCAGATACTCAGGTGGTCGCGAGTGATGGCCCGCTCTTGGCTTTGGCTAATGAAGCTATTGCCCGGCTTAATCAACAATATGGCCCCGGCCCGGCTGGCCCGCGTTTCCTGCTGCTCTACCGGCAGCGAATATTTAATGAAAGCGAAAATCGCTGGATGGGCTGGGAGCGCAAGCGGGGTAAGTTGCATGAGCTTAACCGCCTGTTACGCGGAGCAACAGATACTTCATTTATTGCTACCGCCGCCGGTGAGCCACAGGTGCCCGCGGATGTGCGCTATGTCATTACGCTGGATGCCGATACCCGCCTTCCTCGCGATGCGGCACTGCGTTTGATTGGCAAAATGGCACATCCGCTGAATCGGCCGCGTTTTAGTGCTGATCAACAACGGGTGGTTGATGGCTACGGTATTCTCCAGCCTCGAGTGACATTGGCATTGCCGATGGGTAAGGGTAGCTCATTGTATCAATGGGTTTTTTCCGGCCCGGGGGGGATGGATCCTTATGCCGCCGCGGTTTCAGATGTTTATCAGGATATCTTTGGTGAAGGCTCTTACACCGGCAAAGGTATTTATGATGTTGATGCATTTGAAGCGTCATTGCTGGGCCGGGTGCCGGATAATACTTTGCTCAGTCATGACTTGTTTGAGGGGATTTTTGCCCGGGCGGGCTTAGCCTCGGATATTGAAGTGGTTGAGGAATCTCCGGCACGCTATGACGTGGTCAGCAAACGCCAACATCGCTGGACGCGGGGCGATTGGCAATTACTGCCATGGATTATCAAGTCATCTATTATCAAATCCGCTAATACCACACCCGCTAATACCAAACATAGCCCCGACAGCAAAAGTGTTCCGCTGTTGGGCCGCTGGAAAATGGTTGATAACCTGCGGCGTTCGCTGGTTGCGCCCTTCACATTGCTGTTGCTGGGGATCAGTTGGATGCTACCGATGCCCGCGGCGTGGGTCGGCGTGCTGTTGGTCATCGTATTGACCGCTTTACCCGCTTTTTTGCCGATTTTATGCTCCTTGTGGCCGGCCCCAAATACTCGGCTTAGTAACCATTTTCGCTCTTTATTCGACGATACCAAACGCGCCGCTAGCCAAACATTCCTTTCGCTGGTCTTTTTGGCCGACCATGCCTGGCAAATGGCGGATGCTATTGGTCGAACACTGATTCGCTTGTTTATTACTCATCGAAACTTATTGGAATGGATGACGGCGGCCCAATCCGCAGGGCAGCCGCGCCCCGGTTTATCCGGTTTTTATCGGCATATGGCTGGTGGTGCATTATTCGGTATGGTGATGTCCGTCATTGCATTCATTTCCTCCCCAAATGCTTGGCCGTTGATTTTGCCCTTTGCGGTACTTTGGTTGTTTGCACCCGCGATTGCATTGTGGGCCAGCCGCACCTATCAGGTGGTGCAGCATAACCCGATAACCGCGGACGATATTCTTGAGTTGCGTTTAACCGCCCGCCGCACCTGGCGTTTCTTTGAAACCTTTGTCACACCCGACGAAAATATGCTGCCGCCTGATAACTTTCAGGAGGATCCAAAACCGGTGGTGGCACACCGAACATCGCCGACTAACATGGGCCTGTATTTGCTCTCGACCCTGGTGGCGCGTGATTTTGGTTGGGCAGGGACGTACCGCACGTTGGTGCGGCTGGAAACCACCTTTGACACATTTCATAAATTGGTTCTTTTCCGTGGGCATTTCTTTAACTGGTATGACACCCAGGATTTGCGGGTGCTGGAACCGGCTTATGTTTCTTCCGTCGACAGTGGGAATCTGGCTGGGCATTTGATTGTATTGGCCAATACTTGTGAAGAGTGGGCGGCAGAACCGCTAGCAGCTAACGGTGCTAAGGGGTTGATGGATAATCTGTTATTAGCGAAAGCCGCATTCAGAGAGTTACCGCCGGGAGATGATGATTTTAAACGCAAACTCTGGGCGATTCTGGCGCAAATCCGCATGGATTTAAAACATGTTGGTGAAGCGGAAATGCTGCCGCTGACATTGAAACCTTTGTTGGCGAAAGCCTCCGCGATGGTGCATGGCGTTGCTCGTCCAATCGATGACAATGCATTTATTGATTTAAGTTATTGGATTGAAACACTGATTGTGGCCGCCGCTGAACATGAATATGACCAGCGATTGACCCAAGAGATGCAGGAACAGGTCGCTGACCGGTTGCTAAAGTTAGCGGCCGAAGCCCGTCATATGGCGTTGGCGATGGACTTTGCTTTCCTGCTTGATCCTGAACGCAAATTACTGTCTATCGGCTACTCGCTGGTGGATAACAGCCTTGATCCAAGTTGCTACGATTTGCTGGCATCTGAAGCTCGGCTCGCCAGCTTGTTTGCTATCGCCAAAGGCGATGTGCCTACCCGGCATTGGTTCCGTTTAGGGCGAGCGGCAACCCCCATCGGCAAAGGGGCCGCGCTGATTTCATGGTCTGGTTCGATGTTCGAGTATTTGATGCCATCATTGGTGATGCGAGCGCCGGCGGGGAGTTTATTGGATCAAACCAATCAGTTAGTGGTGGAGCGGCAACAGGCTTATGGGCGCAGTTTGAATATTCCATGGGGGATCTCTGAGTCGGCATACAATGCGCGCGATATCGAGTTTACCTATCAATATTCTAACTTTGGCGTACCGGGGTTGGGGCTAAAACGCGGCTTATCAGAAAACACCGTCATCGCGCCTTATGCGACCGGCTTGGCAACCATGATTGACCCCCATGGCGCACTGCAAAATTATGAGCGGCTGGCCAAGATGGGGGCGCTGGGGCGCTATGGTTTTTATGAAGCACTCGATTTTACGCGCTCCCGATTGCCGGAAAATCAGCCGGTGGCGATTGTCCGCAACTATATGGCACACCATCAGGGGATGACCATTGTGGCTATCGCCAATACTGTCCAGCAGGGGCGGATGCGCAACCGCTTCCATCGTGAGCCGATGATTCAAGCTTGTGAATTATTGCTTCAAGAACGTATGCCGCGCAATGTGGCCATTGCTTACCCGCGTACCGAGGAAGTCTTGCTTTCCGCCGTGGCAGATAACGCGTTGCCCACCATGCGCCGCTTTCATTCATCTGTTATAGGGGCACCCGTTATCGGGCCGCCTATTACTCATTTGTTATCCAATGGCCGTTATGCCGTGATGTTGACCACCGCCGGTGCTGGCTATAGCCGTTGGTTGGATGTCGCGGTCACCCGCTGGCGGGAGGATGCCACCTGTGATGATTACGGTTCCTTTATTTTCCTGCGTGATTTGCGCAGTGGCCGCAGTTGGTCGGCAGGGGCGCAATTAGCCGCCAGTGATAATGCGCATCGCGAGGTCATCTTTGGTGAAGATCATGCTGAGTTTATCTGCCGCGACGGCACACTCACCAGCACCATGAATGTGCTGATCTCCAGTGAAGACGATGGTGAAGTTCGCCGAGTTTCATTGCTGAACACGGGCCGCCGTGCGCGGGAGATTGAACTGACTTCTTATGCTGAAATGGTGCTCACTGCGGCGGCAGCCGACAATGCCCATCCGGCATTCGCCAAAATGTTTGTGGTCACTGAATTCTTACCGGAGCTGGGGGCATTAATTGCGACGCGGCGGCCTCGCACGGCGCAGGAACCTCAGGTCTGGGCGGCACATTTCATGGTAGCCGATGGTTTGCCAGTGTCAGTATTGCAATATGAAACCGACCGCGCGAAATTTATTGGCCGCGGTAACCGGGTGGCGACCTCAACAGCGATACAAGTGGGGGAGTCACTGTCGAATACCCTGGGGACGGTGCTTGACCCGATATTCTCATTGCGCCAAAGCTTATTGGTTCCCGCCGGTAAGACTGTCACCGTCTCCTTCTGGACATTAATTGCATCATCGAAAGAAGCGCTGCTGGACAGTGTGGATCGACACCGTGACCGCAGCGCCTATGACCGGGCGAAAACACTGGCCTGGACTCAGGCTCAGGTACAATTGCGCCATCTGGACATCAAAGCGGAAGAAGCGGCCGATTTTCAGCAATTGGCTGCGCCGATTCTGTATGCCGATGCTCGTTTCCGCTCGCCGTCCACGACTATCATGCGCGGGGCGGGGGTCCAGTCAATGTTATGGGCGCAATCAATCTCCGGCGATTTACCCATCGTTTTGCTGCGTATTGAAGACATTGAGGACATTGAGCAAGTGCGGCAATTACTGCGCGCGCACGAATACTGGCGCATGAAACGCTTGGCTGTTGATTTAGTTATCATCAATGAGCGGGCCTCTTCTTATGTGCAGGATTTGCAAATTGCGATTGAAACCGCGGTGCGTAGCAGCCAATCGCGCCCTCGTTTTGGTGATGAACTGCGCCAGGGGTCGGCATATGCTTTGCGGGCTGATTTGATGAGTGCAGAAACGCGCGCGTTATTATATTCGGTTGCGCGAGTGGTGCTGTCCGCTCGTTATGGCACCTTGGGCAATCAACTGAATCATCTATTGTTCGCTCTCGATAAAAAAGTGCTGCCGTCCAATAAAAAGCGATTTGCATCAGATAAAAAGCTATTCGTATCAGACAAAAAAACATCCTTATCTGATAACCGATTGATTGAAAAAGATAAAAAAACAGGTTTCTCTCTGATTAAATCGGCCAATTCGCCAGCAAATTCTCCATTGCCGTTAGCGAAAACATTATTACCGCAGCCAGACAATCTGGAGTTTTTCAATGGGCTGGGCGGTTTTGGCCAACAGGGGCGGGAATATGTCACTTACCTCAATGATGGGGAAAATACCCCAGCGCCTTGGATCAATGTTATTTCAAATCAAACCTTTGGCTTCCAAGTTTCCGCTACCGGCAGTGGCTATACCTGGGCCGAAAATAGCCGGGAAAACCAGATAACGCCGTGGCTGAATGATCCGGTCATCGATTCGTCCGGTGAATGCCTGTATTTGCGTGATGAAGATTCCGGCCTAGTGTGGAGTCCGACGGCGCAGCCCATCCGTGATGGCGGCACTTACATTGCTCGCCATGGCCATGGCTACAGCCGGTTTGAGCATCAGGCCAATGGCATTGGTATGGCGCTGCTGCAATATGTGCCGCTGGCAGACCCCATCAAGATATCTCGGCTGACATTGCATAATATGTCGGATAAACCACGGCGTATCTCAGTCACGGCTTACGCCGAGTGGGTATTAGCGACGTCGCGCGGTGCCTCCGGGCCATTTATCATCACCGAGATGGATGAATCGACCGGCGCGATGTTGGCGCGTAATCCATGGAGCACCGCATTCCCCGGCAGAGTTTCTTTTGCTGACCTTAATGGTCAGCAAAATAGCTGGACGGCTGACCGCAGCGAGTTCCTCGGCCATTATGGCAATAGCGCCGCGCCGCTTTCATTGTTGGCAAAAATACCGCTATCAGGTGCGACAGGCGCGGGGTTTGACCCATGCAGTGCGCTACAGCAGACACTTGAACTGGCCGCCGGTGAGCAGGTTGAAGTGGTTTGGTTTATCGGCCAGTGCGACTCAGTGAGCGATGCACAGACATTGATTACGCGCTACCGCGCCGCAAATCTGGATGCGGTGCTGACGGAAGTCACGGATTACTGGCGCACGGTATTGGAAGCGGTTCAGGTGAAAACGCCGGACAGGCAAATGGATATCATGCTCAATGGTTGGCTGCTGTATCAAACATTGGCCTGCCGAGTTTGGGCAAGGTCGGCGTTTTATCAGGCCAGTGGCGCTTATGGCTTCCGTGATCAGCTACAAGATGGCATGGCGCTCACCTTTGCTCTGCCGGAGACAACTCGCCACCATCTGCTACGGGCTGCCGGGCGGCAATTCATTGAGGGCGATGTTCAGCATTGGTGGCTGCCGCATTCAGGGCAGGGGGTGCGCACCCGAATCTCTGATGATCGGGTTTGGCTCTCTTATGCGACCGCCACTTATATACTTGCCAGCGGTGATGCTGCGGTATTAGATGAAATCGTGCCTTTCCTCGAAGGGCCGATATTGCATCCGGGCGAACACGATGCTTTCTTCCAGCCATTAGTGGCGCAAGAAACTGCCTCTCTGTTTGAACACTGCGCTAAAGGGCTGGATCAATGCATTGAACTGACTGGTGAGCTGGGTTTGCCATTGATGGGAACCGGCGACTGGAATGATGGGATGAACCGGGTTGGTGAAGAGGGAAAAGGCGAAAGTGTTTGGCTCGGTTGGCTGCTGGTGGCGACACTGAAAATGTTTATTCCGTTGGCGCAAGAGCGTGATCCGCTGCGGGCCAGCCAGTGGCAGCACCATCTCACCGGCTTAATTGCGGCATTGGAACGGGAAGCATGGGACGGCGATTGGTATCGGCGTGCCACTTTTGATAACGGCAGTTGGTTGGGTTCCAAAGAGTGCGAAGAGTGTCGCATAGATTCTATCGCTCAATCATGGGCGGTGTTATCTGGAGCGGCGGATCCCCAGCGGGCGGTGCAGGCGATGGCCTCGCTGGAGCAGCATCTCATTCGCCCAGATGATGGGATGGCGTTGTTGTTCACTCCTCCTTTCGATAAAACGCCGGATGACCCCGGCTATATCAAAGGTTATCCGCCAGGATTGCGTGAAAATGGCGGGCAATATAGCCATGCTGCAATGTGGGTGATTCTTGCTTTTGCCGAGTTGGGAAAAGGGGATAAAGCGCGTGATTTGTTTGCCTTACTTAATCCTATAAATCATGGAGATACTCCAGAGAGGATTGCACGTTATAAAGTAGAGCCTTATGTGGTGGCCGCTGATGTCTATTCTGTCGCGCCGCATGTCGGGCGTGGTGGTTGGACGTGGTATACTGGCTCAGCGGGTTGGATGCATCGTGCGGGTATTGAGGGCATTCTGGGTATCCGACGCGAAGGGCAAGAGTTGGTGATTAATCCTTGTATTCCAGCTAGTTGGCCGGGGTTCGAAGCGACCATCAATCTTGCGAATACGCGCTATGCTATCCGTGTTGAAAGTCCGGCGCAGCGCTGCCAAGGGATCAGTTCAGCGACATTGAATGGTTCTCCTCTCTCCTATCAGCTCGATGGATTGCGGGTCGCGTTGGATGGGGGGGAATACGAACTGATTATCGTTTTGTAGCGGTTATTCACTGAGTCGAGATAGACACGACTGATTCAGCCAACGAGTCAATCAGCGCTATCTCAACTTAACAAAATAAAAACTAAAAAATATGTTGAATTATCATGCGATTGCCCCAATATTATAAGTAGAATAATAAGGAGGATTAAGTATGGGGATCAGCGAAGAAGAGAGTATCCGCCGTTTGACTGATGAAAAAAGCTCGATTGGTCATTCGGCTAAATGGGTAGCAATTATCTCTGCTATCTATTTCATTATTATGCTGTTTTATCAGCATGAATTGGGTGTGTTAACCTTAGCGGGTGGGATTTTTGTGGTGTCATTCTCAATCTGGATGAAAAAACGCCAGAAAGTAAAATCTTACAAGGATCAACTGCAACAGATGGGCAATGACAAAATGGTGTAATTTTTAGGGTATAGACTGATTGGTCAGAGAACAGCAGGCGCAATGCCTGATGAATTGTTCATCCTATTTCAGCGATTTAGACATATTAAATCCCGTCACTACAAATGCCATTTGCTCATATAATCTTTTCGCCTGTGGGTTATCTGCCGCGACACGCAGTTTTATTTCAAATATACCTTGGGCAACCAGCAGTTTTTCCAATTCCTGTAAACAGGCCGAGCCATAACCTTGGCGCTGATACTGTGGCAGCACATAGAAATCTTTAATAAAGGCTGCGCTATCATTTACCCCCAAACCAAACCACAAATAGCCCACCAGTTGTTCATCGAGTTCAGTGTCACTTTTATTATCGAGACAAAACAAATGATCGCCAGAGCTATTAACACCGTCTGGTAGGTAGCTATCAAAGAGGTGTGTAGCATGAGCCACGGCCTGTTCGGCGCTATAACCGCTGTTGGATGATAAATCTTGTGCATACTCGGCAATAAATAAATTCCGATAGTTGCAGAGTTCGTCAGTGCGCATTGCTCTGAGTGTGACCATGATGTTTTTCCTAATGAAACGCGCTATTGTGATTATTCAGTCTTAGGCCGAGTAAATTTAATTCGGAAAACACAGAGTAACGCTTTTCAGATAGTAAAATATATAAAATAAATCATCAGTGGGAATGTTATGACAACACAAAATAGCCATAAAGATGCGGTTGAAAGGCAGTTTGGTGATCAGGCAAATGCTTATTTGACCAGTGCAGTGCATGCTCAGGGTAAAGATTTACAGCGCCTGGCGACCCTACTGCAACCCCACGGTGATGCCCATCTGCTTGATCTCGGCTGTGGTGCCGGGCATGCCAGTTTCGCCGCTGCGGCCGTGGTGAAATCTGTGGTCTCTTATGATCTCTCCGCACAAATGTTAACTGTCGTCAGCCAAGCTGCGGTGGATAAAAAACTGACCAATATTGAGGTAAAACAAGGGCTGGCTGAATCCTTGTCTTTTGATGATCAGAGCTTTGATGTTGTCATCAGCCGCTATTCAGCCCATCATTGGCATGATGTCGGCCAGGCTTTGCGCGAAGTTAAGCGGGTATTACGGCCCGGTGGCAAAGTTATTTTTATGGACGTAGTTTCCCCCGGTCATCCAGTGTTAGATATTTATCTACAAACGGTGGAGGTGTTACGCGATACCTCGCATGTCCGTAATTATGCGCCGGGAGAATGGCTGGCACTGTTTACCGAGGCCGGACTGACCATTAATGAAGTGACTTCCGATCGGTTATATTTGGAGTTCAGCAGTTGGATTGCCAGAATGCGCACACCAGAACATTTTTCTACTGCAATCAGCGAGTTACAAAAACTAGCCTCTGATAGCGTAATTAACCATTATGAGATTCAAGCAGATGGTTCATTTACCAGCGATATTATGATGATTGTTGCAAAATGTAGCTAAATATATCAAAAATTGGGCGGCGGTATATTATATCGACGCCCACACTTGGTTATTCCTCTTTATTTTTCCGTGCGACATAGATTAATTTATTTCCTCCTTATTCTCCTCACAATGATTGATGTTCTTTACATAGCATTACGTCCCCTTGCATTGGTTCGCTCATAATTAACCTCACAAAGACATTATATATCACCCGTTAGTTGGAGCATATTATGAAACTATTACCTATCATCGCCGCTGCACTTATTGCTACCGCCTCATTCGCCACTATGGCTGCACAAGAAGTTAGCCCAGCACAAGCGACTAAATTGCAAAGCATGGGGGTTATTTCTCTTTCTAATATCAGTGGTTCACCGACGGATGTGGAGTCGGCACTGAATGCGAAAGCGGATGCAGATGGCGCCAGCCACTACCGAGTCATTGGTATTAGTAACCCAGGTGACTCGAGTAATTACAGTGCCAGCGCTGAGATTTACCGTTAATCTTTCACCATAAGTGAAAATTAATGAAATAGTTAGATACAGTATTGGTATTGATTATAAGCCCGATGTAACAATGGTAATTCATTGTTTTATCGGGCTTGATTGTTTCAGCGCTGCGGGTATTCATAAAGATAAATTTCTTCTAAAAATATGCAGAAAATAGTTAACTATTAGAGCAATCTTAATGAGAACTTAATGAAAATAAGGTGTTATTGTAGTCCATCCGGGTTTCCGAGGAGTGGCCATGCTAAACACTGTCCGGCGTAATTTTAAAAGTCAGTTTTCTTATTTACAGCGTTTTATTGCTTCACCCCGCACGGTGGGGACATTGGCACCTTCTTCGCCTTGGTTATGTCAGGCGATGCTGAACCAGGTAGATTGGAAAAAAAGCCTTAATATAGCTGAGCTAGGGGCAGCTGATGGGGTGCTCACAAAACGAATTTTGTCGCACATGTCAGAAAGCTCCCGCTTGCAGGCTTACGAGATTCAGCCACATTTTGTACATTCATTGCATCAGATTAATGACCCACGTTTGCAGGTCGCTTTTCGATCCGCCGAACAATTGGATCAAGATTACGATGTGGTGTTTTGCTGTCTGCCACTGTTATCAATCCCGACCAAGATAAGTATCAGGATATTACAGCAGGCCCAGCAGCGTTTACGGGCAAACAAGGGCGTTTTGGTCTTATTCCAATACAGCCATCTTTCCGAGCCTTTATTATCCCGCTATTTCACTTGGAAAAAGATACGCGTGGTGCGTAATTTCCCGCCAGCTTTAGTCTATATTTGCCAGCCTCGTTAAAGGCGCAGTCTTTAACGGGCATTATTACTCAATCCGATTACCGGGGTATTAACTCGTTAAGCGGACGCAACGGTCAGTGCGGTTAGCCGAGCCCAGGCAGTGCAAATGACTCTTAATGGCGATCTGGGTTTGAGGGGATGGGCCATTAGATGATCTTTGGTTTCGATTATGAAGATAACCTTATATATCATAGCGATATGATTCGCGGTAAAAAGAACTCAGACTTTGATATCTATCACCCGGTATACGGCTTGATGCCGCCTTCAACCGCCGTCAGTGCTAAAGACAGTGACTAGCGCGAGAATCTGAAAAGTTATAGCTGGTTTATGCAAGGTTCCATTGAGCTGACGGATAAATGGATTGTACTGGCAGGTTTACGTTACGATCGTTTTGATGTGTTCGCGGGTAAAGGCCAGCTTTTCATCATCAACACTGATAGTTCTGACAGCAAATTAGTTCCCCGTACTGGCTTAGTTTATAAGCTGACCCCCGAAGTCTCTTTATATGGCAGTTACAGTGAGTCTTTCAAGACTAACTCATCTATCGCCCCCCAAATAGATTTGCTGCCAACGAAGCAAGTCCAATCCTGGGAAGTGGGTAGCAAAGTGGAGTGAGTTAATGGGGTAACGGGGACTTTGGCATTGTTTGATATTGCAAAACGTAATGTCATGGTCAATGAGTTAGTGAATGGTGAAACCATCACCCGCACCACGGGCCGAGTATGTTTGTAGGGGTGAATTAGATGTCACAGGGCAATTGATGGATAGCTTAAGTGCGATTGCCACTTATGTCTATACTGATGCCAGAGTCACGGAAGATCCTGATAATAAAGGTAATTGGATGGTCAATGTGTTGCGTAATAGAGCGTCCATATGCTTGACGCAAGCATTGGGGTCTACAGGTTGGCTGAGCGGTGATGATTTGCGAATGGGGGCGAGAGCACTCTATGTTGGACGGCGTGCTGGTGATGCAGCCGACAGTTTTACTTTAGATGATTACACCGTGGCTGATACCTTTATTTCCTATTCATTACCGATTAATAATTATCGGGTGAAATAGCGACTCAATGTGAATAACTTTTTTGATAAAACTTATTACCCACCAAGTGGCGGTAATTTACGCGTTGCTGTTGGCGAACCTTGGCAGTTTGTTTTGCGTGCCAGTGTTGATTTCTAATTACGGTTATTACCCGATATAAATTGATGCTGTACATCAGGTGATGGTGCAATATGCTATCTATCATCTGTATCGTTAATTTTACAATGTTGTAAAGTTTGCACTACTCTCAATTATCGGTATGATTTGCACGGCTGAGTGTTATCCAGTTTTACCGGTCAACCAAAGTGGCCGGTTTTTTGATGTCGAGAATTTATCCTCAAAAGTGGATACGAAAGGACTTTCAAGTAATGACACAGACTATCTTTTTGGTCGGCGCGCGCGGTGCAGGTAAAACAACAATAGGGAAAGCGTTGTCGCAGGCGTTGGGATACCGTTTTATCGATACAGATTTATTTATGCAGCAAACTTTGCAATCGAGCGTGGCCGAAATAGTCGCCCGCGAGGGGTGGGATGGTTTCCGTCTGCGAGAAAGCATAGCCCTACAGACCGTAACCGCGCCTAAAACGGTGGTTGCTACTGGAGGAGGCGTGGTGTTATCTCTTGATAACCGTACATTTATGCGCCAACAAGGGGCGGTTATTTATTTGCGAGCATCAGCCAATGTACTGGCAGAACGTCTGGCGGAAGATCCAGAGGATGCCCAACGGCCAAGTCTGACGGGTAAGCCAATAGTTGAGGAAATGCGGGATGTCCTGGCCAGTCGGGAGCCGTTATATCAGGAGGTTGCTCACCATGTGCTAGATGCTACTCAATCCCCTGAAGAGGTCGTTGAACATATTTTGCAGATTTTGGCCAATGAAAAGGTGAAGTTGTCAGACGGCCCAATAGGCCTTTAACTAAATTTGTAAAATTTGCTATTTCTAACTTATAGCAAGAATTGCCCGCCTATCTGATTGCCTGTTAATTATACGAAGCGTACAATTATCACCTGCGTAATCATTTCGACGTAAATTATTTGCGTCAATTAATGCCACTTAAGGCAAGGCCACCAAGGCGGGCCGATGAAAACCTTCAAATCGTTTATCCAGCAACATACCAATTTTATGCCAGCATTCTGGTCAATATTGATTGTTGTTTTTGAAACTTCGCTGGCGCTGTACATTCTACGCAATCTCTAATATTTCTTCATTTTCGACTTATCAACTTTCACCTTGTGCGGTGAAGGGATTTGTCGCTTCCTGCATTTTAGCCGAATAGCGACTTTTTACCGGTGGAGATAGGGCCGACGGAGGCAAAATTGTATGCTTTATCCGCAACCATAGCAGTGAATTCGGTTATGATCGCATTTCCTCATAATAATCAGTGACAGAACATTTATAGTGACCCTAATATGAAAGCTCAATCTTGATTAAGACGCGGGTGCAAAACTATGCTGAAATTTAATGAGTATTTTACCGGGAAAGTGAAATCTATTGGTTTTGACAGTGACAGTATTGGGCCAGCTAGTGTTGGGGTGATGGAAAAGGGCGAGTACACTTTCAGTACAGCGAAAGCGGAAGAAATGACAGTGATTACCGGTAGCTTAAAAGTGCTGATTCCTGGCTCATCAGGCTGGGAAGTTTTCAAACCAGGTGAGACTTTCTATATCCCAGCGGAAAGTGAGTTTAACTTGCAAGTTGCTGAAGCATCTTCATATTTGTGTAAATATTTGAGCTAGTTTACTCATCGACCTTGCCCTCTCAAATATGGAGAGGGCGATATTTTTCGTTATCAATGCCAGCCAATATTAGTGCTGAGCTTCGCCACCCAAGGCTTCAATCAGATTTTTAATCAGAGCAGCCAACTCGCTGGTCATCAGAATAAAATCGGCATCAAAACGTTGTGCAAAATCTTCCCGATCGATATCTTCATTCTGCTCACGCAGGGTGTCAGAGAATTTTAGGCGTTTCAGCGAGCCGTCATCGGACAGAACTAGCTGAACACGCTCTTGCCAGTCCAGGGCCAACTTAGTGACTAGCTTACCGGCTTCAATATGCACCGCAATTTCATCACTGAATAAATCCTGTTTCTTACAGCGAATCACGCCGCCATCTTCCAAAATGGCTTTCAGTTCAGCTTCATCCATCAGTGCAAAGCCAGCAGGTAATTCTTTGCTACGAACCCACTCAGTTAAGGTCAGCTCAATCGGATTTTCTAATGTCAGTGGCACCACCGGCAAGGAACCTAAGCTTTTTCGTAGCAATGCCAGGGTATCTTCAGCGCGTTTTGCACTGGCGGCATCGACCATAATCAAATCATTGACGGTATCAATCCACAAGAAGGTTTGGTTAAAGCGACTGAATGCACGTGGCAATAAACTGTGCAGAACTTCATCTTTTAATGAGTCTTTTTCAGTTTTTTTCAGTTTGCGATGTTGTTCACCTTCGAGGCGTTCAATTTTGGCTTGTAACTCTTGTTTAATCACCGGCGATGGCAATATTTTCTCTTCTTTTCGCGCACAAATGACGATTTGACCATTAACCGTATGGGTTAATGCATCGCTATGTGAACCCATCGGTGATACCCAACCGGTTTTTGCCATATCCTGACTGCCGCAGGGGGTGAAACTGAGGGCGCTTAACTGTTTCTCCATTTCATCCGCAGATAGAGAAACTTCCCGGCTTAAACGGTAAACCATTAAATTCTTAAACCACAACATAGTGTTATCCCTGGCTCGGGCGCGCTTTAAGCGCGCGAGTTAATCAGACGCAGTGCGGCATGATAACGAATTGACGCGCCTGTCCCTAGTAAAAAGAATAAGAAAAAAACAGAGCCAGCTCGCAATTTGTATAACCCTATTCCTCTTTGCTGGGATTCAATCACCATCAAATACCCAATAGTGAGTGACAAATATTGTGGCGTTACAGCGCACGGTCACAAACTGTAAGAATAAGGTTTTTATTATTGTCATTGTCTTGGTATATCGAAGGATGTTTATCGTTAAAATCAGTTGCCATAAACAACAAACAATCTTGTCGATGAGGTAAGGCGCTATGCGCATTGGTATAGATCTGGGTGGTACCAAAATAGAAGTCATTGCTTTAGCCAATAATGGGCAGGAGCTTTTCCGTAAACGGGTTTCTACCCCGCGCCATGATTATCAAAAAACTTTGCAGGCGATCGCGGCGTTAGTCTCTGATGCAGAAGAAGCTACTGGGGAGCAGGGCAGTGTTGGTGTGGGTATCCCGGGCACGCTATCTCCTTTCACTGGCAAGGTAAAAAATGCCAATTCTGTTTGGCTAAATGGACAAGAGTTAGATAAAGACTTGTCAACGTTGCTCTCCCGTCAGGTGCATCTGGCTAATGATGCCAACTGTTTTGCTGTTTCTGAAGCAACTGATGGCGCGGGAGCCGGAAAGCACCTGGTATTCGGGGTCATTATTGGGACTGGTTGTGGCTCAGGTGTTGCCATTAACGGGTGTGTACATGCTGGCGGTAATGGTATTGCCGGTGAATGGGGACATAATCCGCTACCCTGGCAAGATGATGAAGAGCGGCAGTATCAGCAGGAAGTTGCTTGTTATTGCGGGAAAAAAGGCTGTATTGAGACTTTTGTTTCCGGCACTGGCTTTGCCACTGATTATTTTCGTTTGAGCGGGCAGCCGCTCAAGGGGCATGAAATCATGGAGTTGGTTGAACAAGGTGATGTGCTGGCTGAACAGGTAATGGTTAACTACGAGCGACGTTTGGCTAAGTCATTAGCTCATGTCATTAACCTGTTTGACCCTGATATCATCGTGTTAGGCGGGGGAATGAGTAATGTTGACCGCCTGTATAAAACATTACCTACCTTAATCAGCCCTTGGGTATTTGGTGGCGAGTGCGAAACCCCAATCCGTAAAGCTTTGCATGGGGATTCTAGTGGGGTGCGGGGTGCCGCCTGGTTGTGGCCTACCCTTCGGCCTTGACGCTACAGCGTTGTTAGCAGCGCTCATGCACCCGAATCACTTACTTGAGTAAGCTCATCGGGATTTACTCACTTGCCGCCTAGCTGTAACGCCAATGACTTTGGGTAATAACTTCGGCCTTGACGCTACAGCGTTGTTAGCAGCGCTCATGCACCCGAATCACTTACTTGAGTAAGCTCATCGGGATTTACTCACTTGCCGCCTAGCTGTAACGCCAATGACTTTGGGTAATAACTTCGGCCTTGACGCTACAGCGTTGTTAGCAGCGCTCATGCACCCGAATCACTTACTTGAGTAAGCTCATCGGGATTTACTCACTTGCCGCCTAGCTGTAACGCCAATGTCTTTGGGTAATACCTTCGGCCTTGACGCTACAGCGTTGTTAGCAGCGCTCATGCACCTCATTCTGGACGGCCTATATTCAGTCTTGATTGACTCGGAAGATATTATCTAACCGGCTAACCCCCAATCCATTGACTTTTTTAACTTTAATTTGCACCGGGATTCTGTCTTTCATTGCCTCAACATGGCTGATAACACCAATGGTTTTACCAGATGCATTCAGGCTATCAAGGGCATCGAGCGCAGTATCCAGTGTTTCTGCGTCCAGCGTGCCAAATCCTTCATCGAGGAACAGTGAGTCAATACTGGTTTTGTGGCTGACCAGATCTGATAGCGCCAAAGCCAGCGCTAAACTCACCAGGAAGCTTTCGCCCCCTGACAATGTGCGAGTGTCACGCATAGCATCCGCTTGCCAAGTATCCACCACTAGCAGCTCCAGAGCATCACTGGTTTTACGCTGTAATTGGTAGCGTCCATGCAGCCGACTGAGCTGATTATTTGCCAGATAAACTAAATGGTCGAGGGTTAAACCTTGTGCAAATTTGCGGAATTTATCACCCTCTTTGGAGCCTATTAAATGATTGAGATAGCTCCAGTCATCATATTGCTGCTGGCTATGTTCAATTTGCTCAAACAGCGCATGTTGGTTGCTACGCCGAACAGTGTCGCTTTCTAACTGATTGCGTAATTCGCCTTGCTGTAATGTATTGGTTTTTAGTTGGGCGAGTAATTGCTCTGACCGCTGTTGTAATACAACCAATTCAGATGCTTGGCTGACCCCCACTGGGCAGGATTGTATAAGTTGATCCATTGCCTCACTGGCTTGCTGCTGGCGGATGTGTGCTTGTTGTTGCCGCTCGCTCAATTGTTGTTTCAATTGTTGCAAACGTTGCCTTTCCTCTTCACTCAGCAGAGCGGCGGTTAAGGCGGCCTCATCGTCGAATTCACTGCTTGTCAGTGTTTGTTGTAATTCCGCTTGAGCCGCCGCCGCGCGCTGCTGATATTGGTGCTGTTGCTGTTCCAGACCTGCGAGCTCACCAGAGAGTAAATTAAGTTGAGATTGCGCTTGTTGCAGGGTTTGTGCTGCATTTTGCAGCGCCTGCTCCGTTTGTTGCTGTTGTTGGCGTAATAACTGACGTACCTCAATAACATTGCCGTCACCAAACAGAGCCTGGCGCTGTTGCTTTTGTTGTTGTAACAGCGCTTCAGTTTGTTGATGTTGTTGAGTCAGCAGAGATAATTGTTCTCGGCATTCTTGTAAATGGTGACGCTCATTTTCAATCTGCGTTTCCAGTGCTTTTTGCCCCAGCGCCAGCTGTTGTTGTTCTTGCTGATATTGGTGCCAGCGTTGATTCTCTTCTTCCCGTGATGAAAGCCAACTTTGTTGTTGATCTGCTTCAGGCAATGAGAGTGATAGCTCAGCCAGAGCATGGCTGAAGTTTTGATGCACTTTTGCTAACTCAGCGAGTTGATGCTGATGATGTGTAAGCAATTTTTGCTGGGATTCTTGCGTATCTTGTTGGCGTTGAGCAATTAATGCCAATTGCTGTTGATGTTTTTGTTGCTGCTGTTCTGCTTGAGTCAGAATATCTTTGGCCTGTTGATATTGCTGATTCAGCTGCTCATATTCAGCCAGTTTTAGCTGACAGCTTTGCTCTGATTGTTCCTGTTGCTCGAGCCAGATTATTAAGGCTGCCGGTTCATTTAAAGCAAAGCTCAGGGCTAATGGCTGGGTCAGTGTTTGCCATTGCTGTTGGTAATCTGCCAACTGCTGATTGCTGTGCTGTAACTCTTGTTCCAGATGTTTGAGCTGCTGAAGCAAGCTTTGAGTCTGGGCATTGAGTTCGGAACCCTCAGTTGATAGCCGCTCAACCTGTAGGCGCTGTTCCTCAACACGGATAGCTGTCTCTGAGGGCTTTACCGCCTGATACTTCGTAATGGCCGGGTGATCCAATGCACCACATAGCGGGCATGCTTCTCCCGGTTGCAGTTTGGTTCTTTCTGCCTCTAAGCTGACTATGTGTTTTTCGCGTTCCAGCAAAGTTTCCAGAGTCGTCAGATGTTGTTTTTGTTGTTTATATAACTGACGTTTCTCGGCCAATTGCTGCTCGAGTAGTATGAGTTGTTGTTGCTGGCTGACTGCTTGCTGTTGTTGTTTATCATGCTGCGCCTGAACTTGCTGCACCAATGGTGATAATGCCGCTAATTGTTGCCGCACTGGCCGTTGTTGCTGGAGTTCGAACAGTTGTTGGCGTAGCTGCGCCGAGGGTTGCAGTTGCTCAAGTGCGGTCAATTGTTGCTGAATGCTACTTGTCTGTAAGTGGGCTTGCACTAATGCCGCTTGCTGCTGTTTATCTTGTTTATTCAGTGTGTCTATTTGCTGCTGTAAGGTCGTGATTAATGCAACCTGTTGCTGTAACTGCTGCTCACTGTCAATCGCTTGTTGTTGCTGTATGTGTAATTGACGGAACTGTTCACGCCATAAAGGCAAGTTCTTTTCCCAGTGCTGATGGTGGGCATATTGCTGGCTGTACTCAGTCAGTTGTTGTAGGCGCTGCTGGGTTTGCTTTAGCTGCTGTTCGTTCAGCTCAAGCTGCTGTTTGCCTTGCTGCTCTTTAGTTTGTAACTGTTGTAATTGCGTGCCAAGCAGCATTAATGAGTGTTGGTGCTGAGCAATAAGATTATCTAGCGGAACGACCTTTTGCTCGATCAGTGTTTCTTGTTCATGCTGCTGGGCGGCTTGTTGTTGGCGAGCAAGATTGGCTTGCTCCAGCGCCTGAGTCAGTGGTGTGAGTTGCGTCTGAAGTTGTTGCTGTTGCCCGGTTAATGTAGTGATGCGCAGTTGTATTTGTTGCAAATCCTGTAGGCTGCGCGAGCGCTCGCGCAACAGGGGGCGCAGCTTTTCTGCCGGCTCACTGCGGGCCAACCGTTGCAGTTCGGGCTGCGCCTGTTGATATTCTTGCTCAATAAGCTTCTGTTGTTGTTGATATTCCAATGCATTTTTTTGCTGCTGCTGCCAACTGGTGAGCCAATTTATTTGGTTTTGATTCACCCGCTGTTCTGAGGAAAGCTGCTTTTCTTGTTCTTCGAGCGAGTTTAATTGTTTTGCCAGGGCTAAACGCTGCTCTTCATTTAGCAGTTCAATACCATTGGCGCGTTGGTGCAATGCGTCCAGCGCAGTCTTGGCCAACTTATGTTGTTCAAATACATGTTCAGATAGCCGCCCATAGATGTCGGTGCCGGTTAATTCTTCCAATAATTCAGCACGGTCATTGGCATCGGCATTGAGAAAAGCGGCAAATTGCCCCTGCGACAGCATCATGGATTTAGTAAAACGACCAAAATCTAGCCCGGTGATTGCCGCCACCATATCCAGTTTATCGCGCACTTTATCGGCCAGAATTTTGCCATTCTCGCACAGTGCCAGCTCAACTTTGGGGGCTTGCAGATTCCCTTCCGGGCTATTTTTAGCACGGCGCTGACTCCAAAATGCCCGATAACGCGTGCCTTTTACCTCAAATTCAACTTCAGCTAGCGACTCCGCAGTATGGCGGGTCATCAGCTCATTTTGGCCCGGTGAGACAGTCAAACGCGGAGTTTGGTGGTATAGCGCGAGACAAATAGCATCGAGGAGGGTGGTTTTACCGGCGCCTGTCGGGCCGGTGATTGCGAATAACCCATTGCTGGCAAAAGGCTCGGCAGTGAAATCAATCTTCCATTCGCCCTGTAGAGAATTAATGTTTTTCAGACGCAGGCTCAAAATTCTCATGCTGGTTGCTCCTCTGCGGCATCTTTACCTTGCGATATATCCTCAACCACCTGATTGAACATTTGGCGCATGCGTTCCTGACGAGGTTCGGCTAAATCCGCCTCCAGCGCCAGCCGGCGTTCAAATACATCAGTGACACTCAACTCATTGAGTGTTTCCTTTTCCTGCCGCTCAATGCTGTTATGACGCAGTTCTTTACTGCGGCGCAATAATACCACTTCCACCGGAAGTTCTGCGGCTAGTGCTTGAATTCGCCTTTGAATATCAGTGAGATAGTCTTTTGTGGCGACTTCAATATCCAGCCATACCGGTAACCCCTGATGGCCAGAAAATGCAGCCAGCTGTTGCTCTATTTGTGTTAAATCGCCTTTGATTAACTGCATCGGCTGAAATTGTGGGATGAATAGCGGGGTCACTGATGCTAATGCTTGCTGGGCAAACTCCACCAAATAAACACTTTTCTCTTTGCTCAATTCATCAAAACTCAAGGCAATTGGCGAGCCGCTGTAGCGAATATGCTCGGTTTTAGCGACTTGCTGAGCACGGTGAATATGGCCCAGAGCAATATAATCCGCCGGGGGGAAAGCTTGGGCTGGGAAAGCGTCTAATGTGCCGATGTAAATATCTCGAACCGAGTCTGTGGTGGTAACCCCCACCGTGGTTAAATGCCCAGTGGCAATAATAGGTAAGGGCAGGCCAAGCTCAGCGCGCAACTCAACGGCCCGCTGATAGAGCGCTTGATAGTGGGCCGCAATGGCTTCTTGTAATGCCAGTTGCTTTTGTCCGCCGGATTCGCCAGCCTGACTGGTGACTAAATCGCGTGGGCGCAAAAAGGGGATGGCGCACAGTATGGCCGCAGGTTGCTCCTGACGGTTTTTCAAAATAATAACTTGCTGGGCTAAATCACTGCTGGCGCAGGATATGACCGTGGTATTCAGATAAGAAAGCAAACCCCGAGATTCATTCAGCGTTGAGACTGAATCATGATTCCCCCCCAAAACAATTAACTGGCAATTTGTTGATTGAAGCTCGACCACGAAGCGATTATACAGCTCACGGGCATAGCTGGGTGGGGAGCCAGTATCAAAGATATCACCGGCTATAATCAGCGCATCTACCTGATTTTCTTTGATCTGTTCAATGAGCCAGTGCAGAAATGCTTGATGTTCAGCCGCACGGCTTTTGGTGAAGAAATGCTGGCCTAAATGCCAATCAGAGGTATGAATAATGCGCATAAATCTCCCGCTAGGGCAGGTTGTTTTCCAAAGATATTGGCGCTGATTATAAACACTGCCCGCCGGATGTCGCGGCTAAAAAAATAGTGTGAATGAAATCTCCGAGACGCTTCGCAAACTTGAGTACTGCATTTTGCAATTATCATAAAATTTATCACTATGCTTATTGCTTGCAAGAGCGCGATGTTTTTCATAAAAATGTCACAAAACTGACGCATAATGGCTCCCGAAATCAAATAGTGACCACTAACTTACTGGCAGGGTTGATGATGGCAAGACGCATACTGGTAGTGGAGGATGAAGCTCCAATCCGTGAGATGGTGTGCTTTGTGTTGGAACAAAATGGCTACCAACCGTTAGAAGCCGAGGATTATGACAGCGCAGTAACTCGATTATCTGAGCCTTACCCTGATTTAGTGTTGCTGGATTGGATGTTACCAGGGGGGTCGGGGATTCAGTTTATTAAGCATATGAAACGCGAAGCATTGACCCGAGATATTCCCGTGATGATGCTGACCGCCCGTGGTGAAGAAGAAGACAGAGTTCGCGGTTTAGAAGTGGGCGCTGATGATTATATTACCAAGCCTTTTTCACCCAAAGAGCTGGTGGCGCGGATTAAAGCAGTCATGCGCCGGATATCGCCAATGGCGGTGGAAGAAGTGATTGAAATGCAAGGACTGAGTCTTGACCCCTCTTCACATCGGGTTATGGCCAATGAGCAAGCACTGGATATGGGGCCGACCGAGTTTAAATTATTGCATTTCTTTATGACCCATCCAGAGCGAGTTTATAGCCGTGAACAGTTGCTTAATTATGTCTGGGGCACTAACGTTTATGTAGAAGATCGCACCGTTGACGTACATATTCGTCGACTACGCAAGGCGCTTGAAACTGATGGCCATGACAAAATGGTACAAACTGTCCGGGGAACCGGGTACCGCTTCTCAACGCGCTACTGAGTTTTCAGTGCCGGAGAATTCGTTGTGTTAGAACGTTTATCATGGAAAACGCTGGCTTTAGAGCTGGCTCTTTTTTGTTTGCCCGCATTACTGCTAGGTGCCTTTATCGGGTATCTTCCTTGGCTATTACTCGTCTCAGTGGTTGCGGCGCTGGTCTGGAATTTCTATAACCAACTCAAATTATCTCACTGGCTGTGGTTAGACCGCAGCATGACTCCGCCTTCAGGGCGTTGGAGTTGGGAACCTTTATTTTATGGCTTATATCAGATGCAACTGCGAAATCGGCGGCGGCGGCGTGAATTAGCCTTACTTATCAAACGGTTCCGCAGTGGCGCTGAATCTTTACCCGATGCTGTGGTGATGACCACCATTGACGGCAATATTTTCTGGTGTAACGGTCTGGCTCAGCAATTACTGGGGTTCCGCTGGCCGGAAGATAATGGTCAGCATATTCTCAACTTGCTGCGTTATCCCGAATTCAGCCAGTATTTACAGCAGCAAGAATTTTCCCGCCCACTCACCTTGCAACTCAATAATGGCTATTACGTTGAGTTCCGGGTAATGCCTTATTCAGAAGGGCAATTATTGATGGTGGCCCGTGATGTTACCCAAATGCGTCAGTTAGAAGGGGCGCGGCGTAATTTCTTTGCTAATGTCAGCCACGAACTGCGCACCCCCCTGACGGTGTTACAGGGGTATCTGGAAATGATGCACGACCAAGAATTGGCGGGGCCATTGCGGGATAAAGCACTGGGAACGATGCAGGAACAGACCAAGAGAATGGATGGGTTGGTCAAACAATTATTGACGTTGTCGCGCATTGAAGCCGCTCCTAATGTAGATCTGAATGAGCAGGTTGATATTCCACGAATGCTGAAGATATTACAGCATGAAGTGCAAGCGCTGAGTGGTGGGCGTCATGAAATTACTTTCCGGGTTAATGATCAACTGAAAGTATTTGGTAACGAAGACCAACTGCGCAGCGCGGTGTCTAATCTGGTCTATAACGCCGTCAATCACACGCCTGATGGCACTAAAATTGAAGTGTGTTGGCAGAAAACTGCGCAAGGCGCACAATTTCAGGTGAGTGACAATGGGCCGGGAATTAGCCCTGAGCATGTGCCGCGCCTCACTGAGCGCTTCTATCGGGTAGATAAGGCCCGCTCTCGGCAAACCGGGGGCAGTGGATTAGGGCTGGCAATTGTGAAGCATGCTCTGAGCCACCATGACGCACGTTTGGATGTCATGAGTGAAGTCGGTTTGGGGACGAGATTTATTTTTACCTTGCCGAATCGATTGATTGTTCCGACGGTTTTAACCGAGAATGCAGTCAAATCCTAAGACTGCATGGACATCAAGCTGATGAGATGGGGAAAACTGGCGCTGTTGCATGCCCTGTTCGGGTTTAGCTACGGCGTTTTAGCACAATCTGTAGCGGTTTCACCTGCTACAGAGATTCAATCGCCAAAACCACATACCCTATCCGGCAATCTTTCCAGTGTCGGCTCAGACACCTTAGCGAACTTGATGTCTTTATGGGCAGATGATTTTAATCATCATTATCCCGGCGTTAATTTGCAAATACAGGCGGCAGGTTCTTCTACTGCTCCTGCAGCATTGGCGGCAGGGGCGACTCAACTCGGCCCGATGAGCCGCCCAATGAAAGCGGCTGAAATCGCCGCATTCACCCAGCGTTATGGCTATCCGCCGCTTGCTGTCCCTGTGGCAGTGGATGCCTTAGTGGTTTTTGTCCATCAGGATAATCCACTGAGTAAAATCACTTTATCTCAGCTTGATGCTGTTTTTTCGCAAAATCGCCTTTGTGGAGAATCTCATCCGATCCAGCGCTTTGGTGAACTGGGCCTGAAAGGGCCGTGGGCGGAGCGCACTTTACAGCGCTATAGCCGAAATTCAGCTTCAGGAACCTATGGTTTCTTCAAGCAGCGAGTGCTTTGCGATGGTGATTTTACGAACAATATCAATGAATTGCCTGGTTCTGCTTCTGTAGTGCAAGCTGTCGCCGGTTCATTAAATGGAATGGGTTATGCCAGTATTGGTTTTCGCAACAGCGGTGTTAAACCCCTGTTACTGTCGGCGGATGGTCAGGATTATGTGATGCCGACGGCCGAGAATGTCAAAGCTGGCCGCTATCCCTTGTCGCGCTATCTGTATATTTATATCAATAAAGTACCGGGCCAGCCGCTAGAACCGCTGACTGCCGCCTTTCTTGAGCGCGTTTTATCGCCAGAGGGGCAAAAGCGCGTGACCCATGACGGTTATTTACCCTTGCCGCCAGATGTCCTGAATCACACTCAAAAAGATCTGGGTTTCGCCGATTAAATTAGCTGGGTTTGTTTGAGTGTATCGGCCATAAATTGTTAACGGTTGGATATAAATGATACAAATCATATGGTGTGTATTTCTATAAATCTGGCACGATTAACTAGTTTGTATAAATTGTATAGATGAAGACTCTGCTTTTGTGATCCTGACTTGCCTTTCTCCGCTATAAACGGTCTACTTACCGCCGTTGTTGGCCTATTCCACCTGCAAATAACTCCAAAAACACTGCATACTGACGAAATAGATTGCTTATTAACCGCCGGAGTTTGCGTTTATCAGAGCTTTGTGTCGTTTCGATCACGTAGGAAAGACCACAACTCAAGGACTTTTTCTTTTGATCATTTAACTAGGCAACGCACATCACTATGAGTCATCGTTTATCATCTAAAGATATTATTGCATTAGGTTTTATGACCTTTGCCTTATTTGTTGGAGCTGGCAACATCATCTTCCCGCCGATGGTCGGTTTACAGTCGGGTGAACATGTGTGGTGGGCCGCTCTGGGCTTCTTGATTACCGCGGTTGGATTGCCGGTCATTACCGTCATCGCGCTGGCTCGAGTGGGCGGAGGGATTGATGCTCTGAGTTCTCCCATTGGCCGCGGTGCTGGTTTGGTGCTGGCGACCGTCTGCTATCTGGCCGTTGGCCCTCTGTTTGCTACTCCGCGTACTGCCACTGTTTCCTTCGAAGTGGGTATCGCGCCTTTAACCGGTGATGGCCCGTTGCCGCTGTTTATTTACAGTGTGGTTTACTTCGCATTGGTTATTGGGATTTCTTTGTATCCAGGGCGTTTGCTCGATACGGTCGGGCATATTCTGGCCCCACTGAAAATTTTAGCGCTGGCTATTTTGGGTATTGCGGCTTTGATTTGGCCCGCTGGCCCATTGATTCCCGCTACTGATGCTTATCAGAATGCCGCCTTCTCTTCTGGTTTCGTTAATGGCTATCTGACTATGGATACCTTGGGCGCGTTGGTGTTCGGTATCGTCATCGTCAATGCTGCCCGGTCACGAGGTGTGGTTTCTGCTGGATTACTGACGCGCTATACCATTTGGGCGGGTTTGATTGCCGGTGTCGGGTTGACGTTGGTCTACCTGAGCTTGTTTAAGCTGGGTTCAAGTAGTGGTGCTTTGGTACCCGATGCCCAAAATGGGGCGGTGGTATTGCATGCCTATGTTCAGCACACCTTTGGTGGTTTGGGCAGCGTGTTCCTGGCTGCATTAATTTTCATCGCCTGTATAGTGACCGCTGTGGGCCTGACCTGCGCCTGTGCTGAATTCTTTGCTCAGTACTTGCCGCTGTCATATCGCGCATTGGTGTTTATCCTCGGTATCTTCTCAATGATGGTGTCGAATCTGGGGCTAAGCCATCTGATTCAGATTTCCATTCCAGTGCTGACTGCAATTTATCCACCCTGCATTGTATTGGTGTTGATGAGTTTCACTTTGCGCTGGTGGCATAATGCTTCCCGTATTGTGGCTCCGGTGATGTTGGTCAGCTTGCTGTTCGGTATCCTTGATGCGGTAAAAGCCTCGACTTTTGCACATTACCTACCGGAATGGACTCAAAATCTGCCGTTAGCTGAGCAAGGTCTGGCATGGTTGTCGCCATCCCTACTGGTATTCATCGTCATTGGGTTGTACGATCGCCTGTGCTGTCGCCAGGAAATTGCTGCTAAGCAATAACGGCACGGTCATCGGATATTTTTAGCCACGGCTCATCCCCGTGGCTTTTTGCTGAAAAAAGACGGGATAAAGTTCATGGAATTACCAGTCAAAAATAAGCTGAAACGCGGCCTGACGACACGCCACATCCGCTTTATGGCATTGGGGTCAGCAATAGGTACCGGCTTATTCTATGGTTCGGCTGATGCAATAAGAATGGCGGGGCCAAGCGTATTATTGGCATACCTGATTGGTGGCGTGGTGGCATTTATCATCATGCGGGCCTTGGGCGAGATGTCAGTCAATAATCCGCAAGCCAGTTCTTTCTCACGTTATGCACAAGATTACCTTGGGCCAATGGCGGGCTATATCACCGGCTGGACTTATTGTTTTGAGATTCTGATTGTTGCGATTGCTGATGTGACCGCATTCGGTATCTATATGGGGGTCTGGTTCCCGGATGTGCCTCATTGGATATGGGTGCTAAGTGTTGTCCTCATCATTGGTGCCGTCAATATGATGAGTGTTAAGGTGTTCGGCGAACTGGAGTTCTGGTTCTCATTCTTCAAAGTTGCCACCATCATCATCATGATTTTAGCGGGTATTGGTATCATTGTTTGGGGTATTGGTAATGGCGGGCAGCCGACCGGTATTCATAACTTATGGACTAACGGCGGCTTCTTCAGCAACGGTTTTGTCGGCATGATTCTGTCATTGCAACTGGTGATGTTTGCTTATGGTGGGATTGAGATTATCGGTATTACTGCCGGTGAAGCAGAAGACCCGAAAAAGTCTATTCCGAAAGCCATCAACTCAGTGCCATGGCGTATTTTGATGTTCTACGTCGGCACCTTGTTTGTCATCATGTCTATTTACCCGTGGAACCAAGTCGGCACTAACGGCAGTCCGTTTGTCCTGACCTTCCAGCACATGGGGATTACGGTTGCTGCTGGGATTCTGAACTTTGTGGTGATTACCGCCTCATTATCAGCCATTAACAGTGATGTGTTCGGGGTGGGCCGTATGCTTAACGGAATGGCCGAGCAGGGCCACGCGCCGAAAGCTTTTGCTGCCATTTCTAAACGCGGAGTGCCGTGGGTCACGGTGTTAGTGATGATGGGGGCGATGCTAACGGCGGTCTATCTCAACTACATTATGCCGGAAAATGTGTTCCTGGTGATTGCTTCGCTCGCGACTTTTGCGACTGTTTGGGTGTGGATTATGATCCTGTTCTCCCAAATTGGTTTCCGCCGCTCGTTGAGCAAAGAAAAGATTAAGGCGCTGGATTTCCCGCTGCGTGGTGGCACCTTTACTTCGGTGGTGGCTATCATTTTCTTGGTGTTTATCATTGGGCTGATTGGTTGGTTCCCAGCAACGCGCATCTCATTGTATGTCGGACTGGTGTGGATTGTCCTGTTGCTGGTGGGATATTACTTTAAGGTCAGCTATCAGAAGAAGAAAGCGGCGGCGCTGAAAACCGCAGAATAACACTGAGTCAACATCGAGTATCAAGCCGGGAAATGTCCCGGCTTTTTTATTTTTAAAATGATATTTTTCATTTGGCTCTCTCCGCCCCCGCCCTCATCCTCAATATTTATGCTGATAGATGAGGGATAAATATTCACAACATGGCATTGTTGATACCGATTTATTTATACAGGTGAATGTGTCGCGGCGTTAATGTCTGCACCAGATAGCCTTAACAGCAAGCGTTTTGGTTAAAGCAGGAGAATTTTATGCTTAGTGGTTGGCATTTACCGGTCGCGCCTTTTGTCCGTCAGCGCGGCGATGCATTACATATCACACTGTGGTTACATGGAGAGTGGCTACAAGGTGATAATTTACCAGCACAGGTTTTCTTACGCTGTGAGCCAGATAATGAAGAATGGCTACTCAGTATGAAGGGCGAACTGATCAATGGTTTCTGGCGTTATCGCGCGAAATTACCGTTACATGAAGGCCAGCCCGCGCGGCGTTATTGCTTCAAACTGTTGTGGGATGATGACCAACTGTGGTTCGGCCCATTAGGATTTTCAGTCGTTCCTCCGGCGCAATTGGCTCAGTTTGCTATTGAGTTACCCGATAGCGGCCCAGACTGGGTGGCCGACCAGATTTTTTATCAAATCTTCCCCGACAGGTTTGCCAGCAGCCAGGGTGAGCATGGGGTGCAAAATGGCAGTTATATTCATCATGCCGCCGGTCATCCGGTAGCACGCCGTGACTGGCAACAGCCACTGGATGATGTGAATGCCGCCTCGACATTCTACGGCGGTGATTTAGCCGGTATCAGCCAAAAACTCCCCTATTTACAACAATTAGGGGTGACCGCGCTCTATCTCAACCCGATTTTCACCGCGCCCAGTGTGCATAAATACGATACGCAAGATTATTATCAGGTTGATCCCTACTTGGGCGGCGAGAGCGCATTTCTACAACTACGCAGCGCCACTCGCGATGCCGGTATCAAATTGGTGCTCGACGGCGTGTTTAATCATACCGGTGATTCCCACCATTGGTTTGATCGCCATCAGCAAGGGGAAAATGGTGCTTGTCATCACCCGGACTCACCTTATCGGGGTTGGTTTAATTTCTTCCCCGATGGGCGGGCACTGGATTGGAAAGGTCATGCCAGCTTGCTAAAACTTAACTTCGCTAATGAAGAGGTGGTCAATCAAATTTATCGCGCTGAAGACAGTGTGGTGCGCCATTGGTTGAAGCCGCCTTACAGTATTGACGGCTGGCGGCTGGATGTGGTGCATATGCTGGGGGAAAACGGCGGTGCAAAAGGGAATTTACATCATCTGGCGGGTATTTATCAGGCGGCGAAAGAGGAAAATCCTCAAGCCTATATTCTGGGCGAACACTTTGGCGATGCACGAAATTGGTTACATGCCGGAGTGGAAGACGCGGCAATGAATTATATGGGATTTGCTTTGCCGGTACGCAGCTTCCTGGCGGGCTGTGATGTTGCCTATCATCCCATAAAACTCAGCGCCGAGGATTGTGCCTATTGGATGGATGAATATCGTGCCGGATTGCCTCATGGTCATCAGCTGCGTTCATTTAATCAATTGGATAGCCATGATACCGCCCGTTTTATCACTTTGCTGAATGGCGATAAAACGCGAATGCAAATGGCGCTAATATGGTTATTTAGCTGGATTGGTGTGCCGTGTTTGTTTTATGGCGATGAAATCGGCTTGGATGGTGGTAATGACCCATTCTGCCGTAAACCTTTCCCTTGGGATGAGGCGCAGTGGGATAGCGATCTGCTGAAATTATGTCAGCGCATGGCGGCCTTACGGCACAAGAGTTTGGCATTGCGGCGCGGCGGTTGTCAGGTTATTCACGCCAATGGCGATTCTCTGGTCTTTATTCGCAGTTATCAGCGCGAACGGGTGATGGTCGCCATACAACGCAATCATGCCAGTGATGTCTTCCTACCGGTTTCTCCTTTACTGAATGTTACGCAATGGCAACGTTTGGAGGGGGCGTCCGAGCTGAATATCACTGACGCGGGCATCAATCTGCAATTGTCTGGCGAGAATGTCACATTGTGGCGTGGTCAATCTTAGTTATTAGCCATAGTGAGTGCTAACTTAAGAGTTGGCCCCGCAGGATAAAGATATTAAAAGCGGCTAAGCGCCGCTTTTTCTTTGGGTGAGATATGATGTATATGACGGGTATAGACAGTTGTCAGGTAAATCCACCAAAGGGAAAATATGATGAGCACAACTAAAAGACAGGCATTGATTATCGGGGCCTCTCGGGGCTTGGGTCTGGGGTTGGCTGATGAGCTTAACCGTCGAGGATGGTCAGTGACGGCGACGACTCGCGGTGTAGCAAAAGATAGCGCTGCACATGCGGCCCATTGGTTAACATTGGATATTAACCAGCCTGAAAGTATTAAAGCCTTTTTACCACAGGTGCAGGGGCAGGTCTTTGATCTGATATTTATTAATGCCGGTATCTCTGGGCCGAAACATCAATCAGCGGTTGATGCCAAACCGGAGGAGATCCTCGAATTATTCCAAACCAATGCGATTTCACCGATTCGTATTGCCCAGCACCTGCTGGCACAGCGTAATCCAAACCGCAGTGTCTTAGCCTTTATGTCTTCGCAGTTAGGGAGTATTGGGCATAATGCTTCCGGCCATAAGCCTTTGTATTCAGCTAGTAAAGCAGCATTGAATATGATGACGCGCAATTTGGTTGCTGAGGTAGCCGACCCGTCACTGACGGTATTATCCATTCATCCGGGTTGGGTAAAAACGGATATGGGTGGGGATGCTGCGCCACTGACGATTGCGACCAGTGTGAAGGGGGTTGTCGACCAAATTGAGCGCGCTTCCGGTAAGGGCGGTCACGGCTTTATTGATTATCAAGGGCATACATTGCCGTGGTGACATAAATAAACCAGTAAATTCCCCCGTCGATATATTGATGGGGGATGAATAGCATTGGTAATCAATCGCTATCAGTAGCCGATGGCCGCACCCGCAGGGCGGCGAACATCATTAGCCCCATACAGATAGCCCTCGCGGACTTTCCCTGAGAACGCAGAATCATTACCCGAGTTAGCAGGGCTGACGCCCTCAACTCCCGCTAAACCAACCAAAATTAGCTCCGCAGCGCCCCATGGATTCTGCTCGACCATTTTATATCCCATATTTTTCAGTAGATTAAGACTATCTGCGGACACACCACGCTGTTCATAATAGACTTCATCGGGTAACCACTGATGATGAATGCGAGGCGCATCCACGGCCTCTTGTGGTGCCATACCGTGGTCAATGACGTTCAATGCAGTTTGCAAGGTAATGGTGATAATCCGCGAGCCACCCGGTGAGCCTAAGACCATAAATGTCTTACCGTCTTTGGTCACTAGTGTCGGGCTCATAGACGATAGTGGGCGCTTACCGGGGGCGATAGAGTTGGTGGCTCCCTGAACCAAACCATACAGATTTTGCTCACCGACTTTGACGGTAAAATCATCCATTTCATCATTCAGGAAAAAGCCTGTGCCGGGTGCAATCACTACCGCGCCAAAGCGGCCATTCACGGTGTAGGTAGTGGAGACGGCATTGCCATCATGATCGACAATGGAATAATGCGTTGTTTCAGGTTTTTCATGCGGTTGCATGCCCGGCTGAACTTCTACTGATGGCGTGGCCTTGTTGGCGACGATTTGTTTACGAATATCAGCGGCATAACTTTTACTCAACAGGCGATCAGTCGGGTTCTTAACAAACTCGGGATCACCGAGGAAAGTATTGCGATCCATATAGGCATGGCGCATAGCTTCTGTCAGTGTATGGATGTAAGCAGCAGAGTTAAAACCCATACTCTTCAGGTCATAGCCCTCAAGGACATTTAAAGTTTCGCACAAGGTCACGCCGCCGGAGCTAGGTGGAGGGGACGACACGAATTTATAGCCACGATAGCTACAGGTAATAGGGGCGGTTTCTGTGATTTTATAATTGGCAAAATCGGCAGCAGTCAAAATACCCCCGCCTTTTTTAGCTGCGGCTTCAACGGCTTGCGGTATTTTCCCCTGATAGAAAGCATCTGGCCCTTTCTCCGAGATAGCCGTCAGAGTATCAGCCAGATCAGCTTGAATCAGGCGGTCACCCGGTTGTAGAGCTTCACCGTCTTTTCGTAGGAAAATACGAGCCGATTCAGGATCTTGACGGAAGTGCTTAACCGTTGTGTCCAAAATATCAGTATCGGCGCGGGTCAATACAAATCCTTCCCGTGCCAGTTTGATTGCCGGAGCCATGACCTGTTGGCGAGTTAATTTGCCGTATTTCTTCTGTGCGCTGTCCATTCCCAAGACTGTGCCGGGCACGCCCGCGGCCAGATAGCCATACAGACTGGCATCTTTAGTGACTTTACCCTCTTTATCCAAATACATATCGGCGCTGGCGGCGGCAGGGGCGGTTTCACGGAAGTTTATGAATGTATCCGTCCCATCCGCGAGGTGAATGGTCATAAAACCGCCACCGCCAATATTGCCACAGCAAGGGTTCACTACCGCCTGGGCATAACCCACGGCCACCGCAGCATCAATGGCATTCCCACCCATTTTTAAGATGTCAGTCCCAACCTGTGAAGCCAGATACTGGGATGTCACCACCATGCCATTTTTCGCTTCCACTGCGGGTGTTGAGGCCGCATGCAATGCTCCACTGACCAGTAAAGCCAATGCAGCCAAGGGTTTGTTCCATTTTTTCAAATGCATTCTGACTCCTGTTATTTCCTGCCCGCCAGGGGTTACCCGGTCATTTTTGTCTGGCAGCTTAAAAGCGCTGCTTATGGTGTGTGCAAAACACACGCCAGTAATAATTAATAGCAGAATTAATGTTTATGGCTGCTAATTAATTGGTAACCGGAGGGGAGGGAGAGAGTTTTACTGACACTGACAGGGTGATTTTTACTCAGTTGAAGTTCAGGTGAATGGAAATAACCAATTGAAAATATTGATGCATTATCAAATTTGATCAGCTGGGAATAAAACTGATTATTATATAAATTCTGCGGCGGGTGCTTGAAGCTGTCTGCTTTGGGTATTCTCGAATCAGGAATAGATGCACAGATATGGAGCAGATGTTGCCATAAAGCAGATAAGAAAAAGCCAGTCAGTGTGAACTGACTGGCTTGATACCCCCCGAGTCAATCAGGGGTGGCATAAACTGTTATTACAGTTTAGAGGCGTTTTCAGACAGATATTTAGCAACGCCATCTGGAGATGCGCCCATACCTGCTTTACCTTTTTCCCACTGTGCAGGGCAAACGTCGCCGTGTTCTTCGTGGAATTGCAGTGCATCAACCATACGCAGCATTTCGTCAATGTTACGGCCCAGTGGCAGGTCGTTAACCACTTGGTGACGAACAACACCGTTTTTGTCGATCAGGAAAGAACCACGCAGTGCAACGCCAGCATCTGGGTGCTCAATGCCGTAGGCTTTCTGAATTTCGCGTTTGATATCAGCAACCATTGGGTATTTAACTTCACCAATACCGCCTTTATCAACCGGAGTTTTACGCCATGCGTTGTGTACAAACTCGGAGTCGAAAGAAACACCAACAACTTCAACGCCACGTTTCTGGAATTCTTCGTAACGGTGGTCGAAAGCGATCAACTCTGAAGGACAAACGAAAGTGAAGTCCATTGGCCAGAAGAACAGGACGGCAGGGCGGCCGTTCAGGTGTTTTTTCAGGTTGAAGTTTTCAACGATTTCGCCGCTACCAAGAACAGCAGCTGCTGTAAAATCAGGGGCTTGACGAGTTACCAGAACCATAAATTACTCCTGTTAATTAGGGATGGATTAACCATTTGTCTCAAAAGTATCGGCACAGCATAGGTATTTAAACGCAATGAATAAAGAGATAAATACCAATCGCTGTGATAGCTTTTACCTATTGTTACAACGATTTTAGTTTCGTACTCTTGCTAAGATACCCATTCTGACAGAAAGCGCAAGTGACTTAGAGTCAATAACCATATAGATAGGAATGTTTTTGTCTAAATTTGTTTATGCTGTGCTTGTTGCATCATTGCAGGATAAAAATCCCAAAAGAGTCTTTCTAGCGGCTGATAGTGTTGTTCTATGTCGTGAAAAGAGCCTGCAAGCGCGACTAATTTAGGCCGACGGTTAGCCATACCTTGTAACACATCAGCTATAAAGGGTAGTTCAGCGTAGCGTTCCAGCCAACGCTCCGGCCATAGATAAGCATTAAGGTTCTGGAAACGGGCCGGTGTCAGTGACAAATGTGGCAAAATTTGGCATTGCGCATGCTCAATAAAGTCAGGCAGCGAACAGGCAGGTACCAGTTTATCCCAATTGCGTGCCAGAAAATGATCCCACAGTACATCCAGAGTAATAGGGGCAACCCGGCGATAATCTGCACTGAAATAACCTCGGGCCTCTTTAACGAGTGGCGATGTATCCGTCATGACATCAACGCGCCGATGCATCATGATGCCAGCGACTATCTCCGGGGTGTATTCCCCTTGTGGATTACCGCGCACAAAGTCAGCCAGCAAATTGCCCAATAAAGAGCTGTCAGCCAGTGTTGCAAGATGGAGGTGAGCAAGAAAATTCATTCGCTGAGTATAATGCAAATAAAGGCTAAATATGCTTATTTCTTGCAGCCAGCCCTTGAGGGCTCTAGACTAGCCGCCTGTTTTTGTGAACCGGCCTCTTATATCTGTTGGCCGGGTCTGTTCTGATATGAAGTGGAAAGCCATGCGTGTTGCCGATTTTTCTTTTGAGCTGCCAGAATCTTTAATTGCCCATTACCCCCAGCCCCAGCGTAGCGGTTGCCGTTTATTGTCATTGGATGGCCCTACGGGAACATTAACGCACGGCATTTTCACTGATTTGCTGGATAAACTGGTGCCCGGTGATCTGCTGGTGTTCAATAACACGCGGGTTATTCCGGCGCGTTTATTTGGTCGCAAAGCCAGTGGCGGCAAACTTGAAGTGCTGGTAGAGCGCGTGTTGGATGATCATCGCGTCTTGGCTCATGTCAAAGCGTCAAAAGCCCCTAAACCCGGCACTGAGTTACTGTTAGGCGATGATGAGAGCATCCGGGCCACCATGTTGGCGCGTCATGACACACTGTTTGAGCTGCGTTTTGACGATGAGCGAGATGTTTTTACTATCTTGAATGCAGTCGGCCATATGCCTTTGCCACCTTATATTGACCGCCCTGATGAAGATGCTGATCGCGAACTGTACCAAACGGTATACAGCCAGCGCCCTGGGGCAGTCGCAGCGCCAACCGCTGGCTTACATTTTGATGAACCGATGTTGGCGGCTTTGCGGGAAAAAGGCATTGAGATGGCTTTTGTGACTTTGCATGTTGGTGCGGGGACGTTCCAGCCTGTGCGAGTTGATACCATTGAAGAGCACATCATGCATTCTGAATATGCAGAAGTGCCGCAAGAGGTGGTTGATGCGGTTTTAGCCTGTAAGGCCCGTGGTAATCGCGTCGTCGCAGTGGGCACGACATCAGTGCGTTCATTGGAAAGTGCCGCTAAGGCCTGCGATAATGGCCTGATAGCCCCTTTCTTTGGTGATACTCGCATCTTTATTTATCCGGGTTATCAATATCAGATTGTGGATGCATTAATAACCAATTTCCATTTGCCTGAATCAACATTGATAATGTTGGTTTCTGCTTTTGCTGGTTATAAAAATACTATGAATGCATACCAGCAGGCGGTTGCAGAGCAATATCGCTTTTTCAGTTACGGCGATGCTATGTTTATCAGCCGTAATCCACGGGCACCGCAAGAGCCGGTCACCCCGTAAATAATAGAGTGACGGGCAAAGGGTAAGAGAATTTTTTATAAGATTTTGAAAGTATTTGGTTTTATGGGTTATTAGGATGAAAGCGCAGTCTGTTATCAGACCGCGCTTATATCACTCAAAAAAAGAGTTTAGGTGTGAATCAGAAGTTAAATTTCCCACCCAGAGAAGCGGCGATATCGGAGTAGCTGTTGTCGCCAATCTGCCCTGAAATGCCGCCCTGAATGCTCAGGTTAGCTGTCAGCTTAGCTTCCACCCCGGTCTTGAGTTCTCCGACGTTACGCGCTCCTTTGATATGGTCATCCACACCGTCCATTCGCACGCCATACTGGTTAGTATTATACACCCAGTTAGCTTCGACATAAGGCTGGAACTTGCGCTCAGTATCCTTATCTAACGCACTTTTCCCATTCAGATAAGCACGCAGACCCAGCTTGGTCTGCACGTTATTGTTGCCCAGACCCTGCACGTATGAACCTGTATTTTCCGTATGATCGTCAGCCTTAACCCCCATCCAGATTGCCTGGGCATGCGGTTGCAGCCACAAGGTGTTTCTGATTCCGTGGGCCGTCGTCCAGCTATTTACCAGCCAATCATAGCCCGTTTCAAGTGATGCGGTCATACCCTGGCTGTCATATTTTTCTTCTGCCATATCTTGACCATTCACCTGATTTCTGAACCAGTTGTATTGCAGCCAACTGTCAGCGTACAAGCCTCCTTTTTCCCGGTTATTCGCATACCAGGAACCATACATCCCCGTGCTATAACCCGTTATGGTATTACGTGAGCTGTAGCCTTTCTGGCTGTTATAGGTTTGGCCTTGTGCGTTAGCATAGCCCCCCATCACCCCTAGGTTAAATTTGCCTAAGGATTCGGATGATACTTGCAGCACGTCGCCACCCAGTTGCAGGACATAGCGGTTAGTGCTGGTTTTGTTCTGACCATCCGTCATCGATGCCTTATTGCGCCCACCTTCGTTACGCATCCACATTGAGATTGAACGCGTTTCACCGGTGACCAGGTCCTCGTACTGTGTCTCTCCAGCACGATCGTGCAAACTCAGCGTAAACAGTGTATTTGCCGCCTGAAGGTTGGTCGCGTAGCTGGCAGCTTCAGGTCTTACCTGATTGCTATGGCTATCCAGATACCAATCATTTTCTTTTTTCACGAGAGAGTATTCATATAACCCAGCGGAGATCCGGTTACCCTGCGTAAAGACGGCATCCGAGTCACCCTGCACAGTAATCAGCTTGAGGCCCAGAAGCGTTTGTGCGCCGTGGCCTTTTTCATTGACTAGGTAAAGTGTGCTTGTGCCGGAGGAATTCCCCAGTATTGTCAACTGGTCGGTCAGCGAGTCATCGTCTGCAAGCACTGCGCCCAGGGAAACTGAACTACCCTGTACGCCGACGTAATCGCCGTTGATTATCAGGTTATTCCCTGCGCTGGTTGCTGTGGGATTAAGCACCATACTGCCGCGGTTATTGAAATGGCCGTCGATGTATGAGGTGACATATTGCTGGTTTGACAATGTCAGTACGCCGCTGTTATTCACGTTTCCTGACAACCTGCTCAGGTGATTAAGCTCGAGGGTTCCTGCGTTCGAAAATCCGTTCCCGGCCCGCCACACCGTAGAGTCCAGCAACGTCAGTTTGCTGCTGTTGTCGATATTTACCGCAGACACGCTGGTCGTAGCATTAGCTCTGACCTCTGAACCGCCATGGAGCGTGATATTACCTGTCCCGCTGATTTCATGGCTAAATTCACCTTTCGTGTCCAGAAATATCATCTCATTATTATTGGTGATCCCGCCGGTTCCAGCCGCGTTCACGCCTTGCAGAACCAACGTACCCGAATTGAGAACAGTGCCACCGGTGTAGGTGTTTTTCCCAGCCAGGATAAGCATGCCGTTACCAGTCTGAACCACAGAACCTCAGCCGGATATCACGCCGCCGTAAGTCAGTGCATCACTGCGGTTATGTTGTTGATGATATTTCCGACCACTGACCCAGTGGTGCCGCCGTTACCAATTTGCAGGGCCCCCGCGTTGATAGTGGTACCGCCGGAATAGGTGTTATTACTAGTGAGAGTAAGTGTTGCTGCGCCTGTTTTGACCAGCGAGCCCAAGCCTGAAATTAGCCCCGTCGCAGTTAAATTAGCGTTGGTTTGAAGTGTTCCAGTGGTCTTCAGCAGCATGTCTCGTGCTGTACTTATTGCTGCGGTATTTTCCAGGGTGCCACCATTGAAAGTCAGCCCACCCTCTGCTGCTCCGAGGTTGCTATCATTCGATACTGACAGAGTACCGGCATTGATATTCCATGCTGTGACTTCCGTGGTTGAACCGTTAAGTGTCCAGGTGCTGTTACCGGTTTTTACATAGTCGTTGAAACCATAATATTGCACGGCACCTGACCATGAGGGCGGTGATGTTGCCGCGAGGCTGGAGACAAAGAAACTGCCATTGGTATCTCCTCCTAGCGCCAGCGTGTCCCCACCACTGCTAATGACATTACCAACAAAACTGTAGCCGGACTCAAGGGTCAGCGTATTATTTCCGCCGGAAAATTCAATCGCGTTAGCCTGCGTTGTTCCATTGCCCGCCAGCCCTCCAGCGATAAGATTTGATGTCGTGATGGTGCTTGAGCCAGTAGACACAACACCGACCCCGGCGGCACCATAAGTCCCTGACGTACCCTCGGCCCCAGCCTGTCCTACTGAACCTATAGTGCCTAGGGGCGCGCCAGCATAGTCTGTATCACCCGCTGATCCACCGGTCGCTAAACCGGCTCTCCCTCCATTTCCACCGTTGATAATACCCCGGTTGACCAACTGAAAATTACTCCCTGTCACGGCAGTGGCACCCGCAGCCCCGTTCCCAGCAGTCCCACCAGAACTTCCATCACCACCATCGCTGGAACGACCGGAATTGTTTGCACCCTGTCCCCCTCGGCCACCGGCACCACCGAAAGCGTTACCACCGGCACCGCCCGACCCACCGATGATTGAGCCGTCATTGCTTAGGTTGAACCCACTCCCTGTCATCGCGTTGCCGCCCATGCCGCCATTTTCGGCGACCCCAGCCAGACCAGCATCTCTGCCATTGCCGCCGTTGGCATTGCCACCAGAACCGCCTGCGCCACCGGCAAGTAAATTACCCGTCGTGACGTCGATAGTACCGCCGGTTACGGCTACGTCACCTGTTCCGCCTGATGTTGCGGTATTGGTGGCATCTAAACCGTGACTGCCATTAGCCCCAGAATTACCGGGGTTCCCTGCTGTGTTACCATTGCTCCTGTCGCGCCTGAGGTACCGGAGGCATCAACACCGGCGGTTCCTGCCTGGCCCACTGTACAATCAGCATAAGTGGTGCCATTTGCAATGCAGCTAGCAGCCTGCGCGGAGGATATGGCGGCTCCAAATGCCAATGCGGCAGCGCAAGCAAGCACGATCGGATTAAGTCGAAATTGGGGCGGTGCGGGTAAAAAATGAGATTTTCCATTTAAAACAATATTATGGGTGTTGTTCATGGTTTTCCTTCGAGTTAAAAATGGCTATTTATTGGTTACAGCGGAAATGGCTAAAGTGACGTATGCCCGAAGATGACCATCATGGGTTTCACTCCAACTGTTTGAGCAATAAGGTAAATATACGGTTTCAATCTTATTTAGATCTTTATCGGCAGGAGAAAGGAAATATTTAAGGAGGATTGTCAGACTAAGGATAAATATTCGTGCGCAATGTGTAAGTTGGCTGGTAATTCTTTGTTGCACTGGTGTTGCCCGGATTTAACTTCATAGCTCGCCCCCACACATGTCCAAGTATATCCCCATGGGTCTTGTACTCTGAGAATGGCGGGTGCAGGTCTAACTCGTGCAACTTTCTCATTCGATGTAACATATTGCATATGTTCGACACTATAGCCACAGCGCGGTATGTGGGGAGTAGGTGAGGGGGTTCGGTGAGGTGGAATGTGGCCGATTTATGCCAAAGATATGACTCAAAACTGCAAAATAACGCAGATAACGATAAGTGCTACTTAAGCTGGCTGGCTTGTGTAGCGGGTTAGACAGTTGTTATGATGCGCTCCTTTTAATCACGCATCAGACTGTTTCTCTGATGCTGGAGGTTATGTGAAGTACGAATTACAAAAAACTGATGGGCGCGCCCGTCGTGGTCGTCTGATCTTTGAACGCGGTGTAGTAGAAACCCCGGCATTTATGCCTGTCGGCACCTACGGCACAGTAAAAGGGATGACGCCGGAAGAAGTTGCCGAAACCGGTGCGCAAATCTTGTTGGGGAACACTTTCCACTTGTGGTTGCGTCCGGGTCAGGAAATCATGAAGTTGCACGGCGACTTGCATGACTTTATGCAATGGCATGGCCCTATCCTGACAGACTCTGGCGGTTTTCAAGTGTTCAGCTTGGGTGCGATGCGCAAAATCAAAGAAGAAGGGGTGACATTCCAAAACCCTATCAACGGCGATAAAGTTTTTCTCAGCCCAGAAAAATCGATGGAAATCCAGAATGATCTCGGCTCTGATATCGTGATGATTTTCGACGAATGCACACCCTACCCAGCAGACTGGGATTATGCGAAGCGTTCGATGGAAATGTCATTGCGCTGGGCTGCCCGTAGTCGCCAACGCTTTGATGAACTGAACAATAAAAATGCATTGTTCGGTATTATTCAGGGCGGCGTTTACGAAGATTTACGTGATGTATCCGTAAAAGGGCTGGTAGATATCGGTTTTGATGGTTACGCTGTGGGCGGCCTGGCGGTTGGTGAGCCAAAAGAAGATATGCACCGCATTCTGGAGCATGTTTGCCCACAGATTCCGGAGGATAAACCCCGTTACCTGATGGGCGTGGGGAAACCTGAGGATTTGGTTGAAGGTGTACGTCGCGGTATCGACATGTTTGACTGTGTAATGCCAACGCGTAATGCCCGTAATGGTCATTTGTTTGTCACTGACGGAGTCGTAAAAATCCGTAATGCCAAACATAAGAGTGATACTGCAACGCTGGACGAGCATTGTGATTGTTATACTTGTCGCAATTATAGCCGTGCCTACTTGCATCATCTTGACCGTTGCAACGAAATACTGGGTGCGCGGCTGAATACCATTCATAACCTGCGTTACTACCAACGCTTAATGGCGGGTTTACGTCAGGCTATTGAAGAGGGTAAATTAGAGAACTTCGTTGAAGATTTCTATGGTCGGATAGGGAAACCTGTTCCGCCATTATCTCCACAAGTAAGCGTTTGATTTTAAAATTATTACCTTTGTATTTGTCGGTCTAACAGTTACGATTCACCGTTTCTGTTTTATCGCACTGATTTCACACTACTGATATTGATAACAATGAGGGAATTTTAATGAGTCTTTTCATTTCCGATGCTGTCGCATCCGCTGGGGCTCCGGCTCAGAGCAGCCCGTACTCCCTGGTGATTATGCTGGTGGTATTTGGTCTGATTTTCTACTTCATGATCCTGCGTCCACAGCAAAAACGTGCCAAAGAACACAAAAAACTGATGGATTCTATCGGTAAAGGTGATGAAGTTTTAACCACCGGTGGTTTACTGGGTCGTGTTACTAAAGTTGCGGAAACGGGCTACATCGTCATCGCGCTGAACGACACCACTGAAGTGATGATCAAACGTGACTTCGTTGCTGCCGTTTTACCGAAAGGTACAATGAAAGCTCTGTAATTTTCGATTTTCCCGAAGGGAATTGCCGTGTTAAACCGTTATCCTTTGTGGAAGTATCTGATGCTGATCGCTGTGATCTTCATCGGTCTGCTATATGCACTTCCCAACCTTTATGGTGAGGATCCGGCTGTTCAAATCACTGGTGCGCGAGGAATCGCCGCCAGTGAAACAACGCTGGTCCAAGTCCGTGACGTTTTAGAAAAAGACAACATAGCGAGCAAGTCTATTGCGCTGGAAAACGGTGCAATCCTGGCTCGCTTTAGAGATCCCGATGTCCAGTTGCGTGCCCGTGAGGCACTGATGGAAGCAATGGGAGACAAATACGTTATCGCCTTAAACCTGGCTCCGGCAACGCCATCCTGGCTTGCTAAGTTGGGTGCAGAGCCGATGAAGCTTGGTCTTGACCTACGTGGTGGTGTGCACTTCTTGATGGAAGTGGACATGGATACCGCGCTGGGCAAGCTGCAAGAGCAAACGATGGATACCCTGCGCAGTGATTTGCGTGAGAAAAATATCCCGTATGCCACTGTGCGTAAGCTAGATAACTATGGTGTTGAAGTGCGTTTCCGCGATGATAAAACTCGCGATGATGCTATCAGCTACCTTTCTTCTCGCCACCGCGACTTGGTGATTGGCTCCAATGGCAGCAATACATTAAAAGCTGTGATGAGCGATGATCGTCTGCGGGAAGCGCGCGAATATGCCGTTCAACAAAACATTACTATTCTGCGTAACCGGGTTAACCAATTAGGTGTAGCCGAACCGTTGGTTCAGCGCCAAGGGTCAGATCGTATTGTGGTTGAGTTACCGGGTATTCAGGATACAGCACGGGCTAAAGAAATTCTTGGCGCGACCGCGACTCTGGAATTCCGTCTGGTAAACAGCAATGTTGACGCCACTGTTGCAGCCTCCGGTCGTGTACCGGGCGATTCCGAAGTCAAAAATACCCGTGAAGGCCGTCCGGTTGTCTTGTACAAGCGCGTCATCCTGACCGGTGATCATATTACCGATTCAACCTCCAGCACCGACGAATATAACCAGGCTCAGGTTAATATCTCGCTCGATAGTGCGGGGGGGTCTGTTATGTCTAATTTTACCAAAGACAATATCGGCAAGCCGATGGCGACTTTGTTTGTAGAATATAAAGACAGCGGTAAAAAAGATGCGAATGGCCGAGCGATTCTGGTTAAGCAGGAAGAAGTTATCAACATCGCCAACATTCAGTCGCGCTTAGGTAACAGTTTCCGTATTACCGGCATTGATAACCCGGCTGAAGCTCGTCAGCTTTCTCTGCTGCTGCGTGCGGGTGCATTGATTGCACCAATCCAGATTGTAGAAGAGCGCACTATCGGGCCAACTTTGGGTTCTCAGAACATTACCCAAGGTCTGGAAGCCTGCTTGTGGGGCTTGGCGGTCTCTATCCTGTTTATGGTGGTTTACTACCGTAAGTTTGGTGTGATTGCCAGTACTGCACTGTTGGCTAACTTGGTGTTGATCGTGGGCGTGATGTCTCTGTTACCAGGGGCGACATTAACCATGCCGGGTATTGCCGGGATCGTATTGACGCTGGCGGTAGCAGTTGATGCTAACGTGCTGATTAATGAGCGAATAAAAGAAGAGTACAGAAACGGGCGGACGATCCAGCAAGCGATTCATGAAGGGTACAAAGGTGCCTTCTCGAGTATCGTCGATGCGAACGTAACGACACTGATCACTGCGATTATTCTATATGCTGTGGGTACTGGTTCGATTAAAGGCTTTGCCATTACAACGGCAATCGGTGTTATAACGTCAATGTTCACCGCAATAGTCGGTACTCGTGCCATCGTCAACCTGCTTTACGGCGGCAAGCGCATTAACAAGCTGTCTATTTGAGGAGTACGTTGTGGCACAGGATTATACTGTTGAACAACTGAACTATGGCCGTAGAGTTTATGACTTTATGCGCTGGGATAACGTCGCTTTTGGTATCTCGTTGCTGCTGTTGGTAGCATCCATTGCGGTTATCTCCGTTAAAGGGTTTAACTGGGGTCTGGATTTCACCGGTGGTACGGTGATTGAAATTAACCTGGAAAAACCGGCGGATCTGGATCAACTGCGCGACACATTGGAAACGGCTGGTTTTGAATCGCCAATCTTGCAGAACTTTGGTAGCAGCCGTGATGTTATGATTCGTATGCCACCTGCAACCGGCACTGCCGGGCAGGAATTGGGTAACAAAGTCATCTCGATTATCAATGAGTCAGTTGATAAGAATGCATCGGTAAAGCGCATCGAATTCGTCGGGCCGAGTGTGGGCAGTGATTTAGCCCAAGCAGGCGGGATGGCATTGTTGGTCGCGTTGCTGAGTATTCTGGTTTATGTCGGTTTCCGTTTTGAATGGCGTTTGGCGCTGGGGGCGGTTATCGCCTTGGCGCATGACGTGGTCATTACCATGGGGATCTTGTCGTTGTTCCATATTGAGATTGACCTAACCATCATCGCTTCATTGATGTCGGTTATCGGTTACTCGCTTAACGACAGTATCGTGGTATCAGACCGTATTCGTGAGAACTTCCGCAAGATCCGTCGCGGTACGCCTTACGAAATCATGAACGTGTCTTTGACCCAGACCTTAAGCCGTACCATTATGACCTCTGCAACTACGCTGATGGTGGTCTTGATGCTGTTTATCTTCGGTGGTGCGATGCTGCAAGGCTTCTCACTGACGATGCTGATCGGTGTTTCCATCGGTACAGTTTCATCCATCTACGTGGCCTCTGCGCTGGCGTTGAAACTGGGTATGAAACGTGAGCATATGTTGCAGCAAAAAGTTGAGAAAGAAGGTGCAGATCAGCCTTCAATCCTGCCGTAATAGCTTGTAATCGATAGAATACAAGATTAAAGCCCTGATACTGGTATAGCCGGTATCAGGGCTTTTTGTTGTGGTTTTAGTGATTTTGCGGTTATTTCCTTACAGTAAAACTCATTATCCATTAATTTATATGATTTCCTTTTAGCGCTTCTATTAAAATATATTACTGTTTTAATTATTTGCCGTGTAAATGTGTTTTTTATTTTAATTGTCATGTGAAATCAATAAGGATAATAAGTCATTAAGTTGTTTTTTTTATGAGTATTTCCCTTTATTTAATATCTAACCACTCAATTTTAACCGATTGTTGAGGCGGTAACAGACGTGTTTTATATATTAAGGTTTACATTGAAATTTAAGGGGGGGTAATGACCGTTATTTCGAGTGCTACGAGTAATACTCAAGTTGTAATTTCTAATGATGATCAAAAGGATAAGCCTGATAGCAATAACATTACGTTGGAAAAAATAAAACTAGAGATAGTGACTGCTTTTACGGGGATAGAATATAATGCAAATTCAAAAATAAGTCGTCTAATAGAAAAAAACACAAACGAAACTAGGATGGGAAATGTAATAATTAATGTAAATGAGTATCTAAAGGAAGGTGAAGGTACCAAAAGATGTAAGGATTTCATTTCAAATATAGAAAAAGACCAAGGTTCGGAATTTAATAAAAATTATACACTAGAGAAGAATCGTAAAGGGTTGTATCAATTCATCGACAGAAAATATGTCGTGGATGATGTATGTTCATCTGAAGTTAATGAGGAAGTTAGATACAAAGAGAGTCAAATACAAAAGCAGAATGATAGAATAATTAATGAGGAAAAGATAAAAAAAGAGTTACAAGAAAAGAAAGAACTAAAAAAAGAAATAGAACGTATCAATAAAAATTTGGGAAAGTTAGAACATCGAGATACTATATTCCGTGGTTTAGTCGCAGTTAGTGATGTAGTATTTGAATGTAAAACATTCTCAGGTTCAGATAAAATAAAAAAGAAACACGATTTTTTGAAGAGTAAAAATATAGACTCAAGTTGTTTAATAGAACTTAAAGAACATATTGAACAGTTGGAGGGACTGGAAAAGCTTTATATCGATAATATGTATTTGAATATGGAAGAACTGCCAAAATTCCATGAGAATTTAGAGTCTGTTAAAAATGAGGGTGTTCGTGATGCAGCGAAAATGATAAACACTCTGATAGAAAATTTATCCTATAAAGAAAAAACCATCAGGACTCGGGTTGTTAATATTATTGCTTCTTTTCTATTTCCCAACTTATTTAAAAACAGAGAGAGTGAAAAAATGCAATTCGTGGGAAACATAATAAATTTGAAGGAGCTAATAACTGATTTAAGTCATAAACCAGGCTATGAAAACCTGATGAAAGCAAAGTGGCTCTATGGATTAGTGACTCAGATGTTAGTTAAGGGCACACCAGCCCAATACCCTTTCGATCCTCTCGGCGTGTTATCCCCAGACCGTAAAGTTTGGCTAGAACTGCAAAAGGAATGGTTGAAGCCTCTTGAACCTAAATCCGATGAACCAAAGCTTTCGTCATAGTTGATCGACATAAACTGCCGCTTCCGCCCTTTGTTGTCGCGGCAGTTCGCGGTAAACTGTCGCTAAGTTTAAGCTCACCCATCAGGAAGCGCTATGCATTGCCCTTTTTGTGCCGCTGTGGATACCAAAGTCATTGATTCCCGTCTGGTGAGCGATGGTTCGCAAGTGCGCCGTCGCCGCCAGTGTTTAGATTGTAATGAGCGCTTCACCACTTTCGAAGTGGCTGAACTGGTGTTGCCGCGCGTGATTAAAAGTGATGAGGTGCGCGAACCCTTTAATGAAGAGAAATTACGCCGCGGCATGCTGAAAGCATTAGAAAAACGCCCTGTCAGCTCTGATGATGTCGAAACGGCAATCAGTCATATTAAATCTCAGTTGCGCGCCACCGGCGAACGTGAAGTCCCGACCAAAATGGTCGGTAATCTGGTGATGGAAGCCCTAAAGCGCTTGGATAAAGTGGCGTATATCCGTTTTGCTTCGGTGTATCGCAGTTTTGAAGATATTCGCGAATTTGGCGAAGAAATTGCCCGTTTACAGGACTAGTCAGCGTATCTTTACTATCAAAATATTCTTTACACAACGTTAAATATTACAATATATACCCTAAATAATTCGAGTTGCAGGAAGGCGGCAAGCGAATAAATCCCGATGAGCTTACATCGGTAAGTGATTCGGGTGACTGAGTGTAGCTAACGAACATGCAGCTTGAAGTATGACGGGCATAAAACTAAGGAAAGCCATGCAGCCCGATGAGTTTTATATGGCCCGTGCCTTTGAGTTGGCGCGGTTAGGGCGTTTTACCACGTCACCTAACCCGAATGTCGGGTGTGTGGTGGTGCGGGACGGCGAGATTGTTGGTGAAGGTTATCACCTGCGTGCCGGTGAGCCTCATGCCGAGGTGCATGCCCTGCGTATGGCGGGTGAGAAAGCGCGTGGCGCTACCGCCTATGTCACTCTTGAGCCATGCAGCCATCACGGGCGTACGCCACCCTGTGCTGATGCTTTGCTTACTGCCGGTGTAAAACGCGTGGTAGCCGCGATGCAGGACCCTAATCCGCAAGTTGCCGGGCGCGGGTTATATAAATTAAAACAGGCTGGGGTTGAAGTCGACCACGGTTTGATGCTGGCAGAGGCCGAAGCCGTCAATCTCGGTTTCTTGAAGCGTATGCGCACCGGTTTTCCTTATCTGCAACTAAAGATGGCAGCATCCTTGGATGGCCGCACGGCGATGGCTTCCGGCGAGAGCCAGTGGATTACTTCACCACAGGCGCGTCAGGATGTGCAGCGTTTTCGGGCGCAAAGCTCCGCCATCCTCAGTACCAGTGCCACTGTGTTGGCCGATGATCCTTCGCTTACCGTGCGCTGGCAGGAATTAGATGCAGACACCCAAGCGCGCTATCCTCAAGATACACTGCGCCAGCCGGTTCGCGTTATCGTCGATAGCCATAACCGCGTGACGCCAGAGCATAAAGTCATACAGCAAGACGGCCCGTGCTGGTTAGCTCGAGTTGAGGCAGATGAGCAGTCATGGCCTAACAATGTCGAGCAATTGTTGCTACCACGTCATGGCAATGGGGTCGATTTAGTCTTATTAATGATGCAATTAGGTAAGCGGCAAATTAATTCTGTTTGGGTTGAAGCTGGGCCACAATTCGCCGGTGCTTTGTTGCAGGCTGGTGTGGTTGATGAGTTAATTCTTTATATCGCGCCCAAATTGTTAGGCAGTGATGCCCGAGGATTATGCCAGTTGGCGGGGTTAACCAGCCTCTCAGATGCCCCAGAGTTTGTATTCAGTGATGTACGCCAGGTGGGGCCAGACTTGCGCCTGCGCTTGAAACCGAAGTATTAATGAATTATCCGGCAGGGATTCACTCTGCTAATCATAGTCTTGCCTGCGTTTTACAAATGCGCAGGGGCGGGGCGTGAAAGAATATGATAGAATCCGCCCCCCTGCGGGGTATGAACCTATATTGAGGAAAGCTATGAACGTTATCGAAGGTGTTGTTGCTACTCCTAATGCCCGCGTGGCGATTGCAATTGCGCGTTTTAACAACTTTATCAACGACAGCCTGCTGGAAGGTGCGATTGATGCCCTGAAGCGCATTGGTCAGGTAACCGACGACAACATCACTGTTGTTTGGGTTCCGGGGGCTTATGAACTGCCGCTGGTTGCTAATGTGTTAGCAAAAACAAATCGTTACGATGCGGTAATTGCGCTAGGTACAGTTATCCGTGGGGGCACTGCGCACTTTGAATATGTTGCTGGTGAAGCGAGTTCTGGTCTGGCAAGTGTGGCCATGAACAGCGATATCCCGGTAGCCTTTGGTGTGCTGACCACAGAAAGTATTGAGCAGGCAATTGAGCGTGCGGGTACTAAAGCGGGTAATAAAGGTGCAGAAGCTGCCCTGACCGCGCTTGAAATGATTAATGTAATCAAAGCTATTAAAGGCTGAATTTAGTTAAGTTAAGGGGAATTCCGTGAAACCTGCTGCTCGTCGCCGCGCTCGTGAGTGCGCTGTTCAAGCGCTCTACTCTTGGCAGTTGTCTAAAAACGACATCGCTGATGTTGAATTACAGTTCCTGTCTGAGCAGGATGTCAAAGATGTAGACATCGCCTATTTTCGCGAATTGCTGTCCGGGGTTGCCGTTAATGCCGCATCTCTGGATGCGCTAATGGCGCCTGTTCTTTCCCGCCAGCTCGAAGAATTAGGTCAGGTTGAAAGAGCGGTTCTGCGTATTGCGCTGTTTGAACTGAGCAAACGTGATGATGTCCCTTATAAAGTGGCAATCAATGAAGCGATCGAATTAGCCAAAACTTTCGGCGCTGCAGATAGCCATAAGTTCGTCAACGGAGTGCTGGATAAGGTGGCTCCGATGGTGCGTAAACGAAAATAATTCGTTGCATTAACGACTTGAATTGGGGCCGGATTCCGGCCTTAATTTATTGATCAGTTAACATTTCTGGAATTGTATTATGGCATGTGGCGAATTTGACCTCATTGCCCGCTACTTTGACCGGTTCAGAAGTAATCGCCGGGATGTAGAACTGGGTATTGGAGACGACTGCGCACTTCTTACAGTGGCAGAGAAACAGCTGTTGGCCATCAGTACAGATACACTGGTGTCGGGCGTTCATTTCCTTCCGGATATCGATCCGGCTGATCTCGGATACAAATCTTTAGCAGTAAATCTTAGCGATTTAGCGGCTATGGGAGCTGATCCTGCTTGGTTATCTCTTGCTCTGACTCTCCCTAATGTCAATGAAGATTGGCTGCAATCATTCAGTGATAGCTTGTTTGATCAACTTAATTATTACGGTATGCAATTGATCGGCGGTGACACCACGCGTGGGCCGCTAAGCCTGACATTGACCATTCAAGGTTTAGTCCCTGAAGGGCGAGCATTGAAACGCGCTGGCGCTCGGATTGGTGACTGGATTTATGTAACCGGTACATTAGGCGACAGTGCCGCTGGTCTGGCAATTTTACAAAATGAGTTGCGGGTTGATGATGAGACAGACAGGGCGACGCTAGTTCATCGCCATTTACGGCCACAGCCCCGAGTCTTGCAGGGACAGGCTTTGCGCGATCTTGCCAGCTCGGCGATTGATATCTCTGATGGTCTCATTTCTGACCTACAACATATTCTGAAAGCCAGTCATTGCGGCGCACGTATTGAGCTGGATGCTTTGCCGTATTCTGATGCACTAAAAAATCAGGTAGATGCCGAGCAAGCTCTGCGCTGGGCGTTGAGCGGCGGTGAAGACTACGAACTATGCTTTACCGTACCGGAGATAAACCGGGGGGCGCTGAAAGTCGCATTGAGTCACACGGGCGCAAATTACACCTGTATTGGTCAGATTGGGCCACAAACGGAAGGGGTTAAATTCTTCCGTGAGGGTAAGGCGGTTGAGATGAATTTGCGTGGTTTTGATCATTTCTCAGCAGGTAACCCTCATGGTAGGTAATAGCATGGATGAAGCCAAACGTCGTCTGCGATTATCTAATCCGTGGCACTTGTTGGCGACGGGTTTTGGCAGCGGATTATCGCCGTGGGCTCCGGGCACCATGGGGTCTATTGCTGCCATTCCTTTCTGGCTGTTATTGATTCAGTTACCCTGGCAACTCTATTCTCTGGCCGTGATGTTTAGCATCTGCATTGGTGTTTATATCTGTCACCGTACCGCCAAAGATATGCAAGTTCATGACCACGGCAGTATCGTTTGGGATGAATTTGTTGGGATGTGGATTACTTTGATGGCATTGCCGGTCAATGATTGGCAATGGGTCGCCGCTGGTTTTGTCGCATTTCGTATTTTTGATATCTGGAAGCCTTGGCCGATTCGCTGGTTTGATCGCAACGTTCATGGCGGCATGGGCATCATGGTGGATGATATTATTGCCGGTGTGGTTGCTGCCGCGATTATTTTTGTCATCGGGCACTACTGGCCAATCGATTTGTTCTACTGATACCCGTCATCTTTCAAATTGCAGGTGTGTTGGCTGCGTTCTCTCACCCGAATCACTGACTTATGTCAGCTCATCGGGATACGCTTACTTGCCGCCTTCCTGCACCTTGAAATCTATAGGGTATATGTGTGGTCATTTTTAAAATTGCAGTTAAAAGCCGAACCAAGGGAAACACTCCGTTCGGGTCGTAGCGGGCCCGTAGGAGTGGTCGCCCTTGGCTCACGGTGTTATCTGTCTGAGTTACTCCAACCAGGCTTCAATCTGGCGCTGAATTCCGTCAGCATCCAGACCAAATTCAGCACGCATTTCATCTTGTTCACCTTGTGGAACAAAGCTGTCTGGTAAACCGAGATTCAATACTGGCACTAACTGGCGTTTTGCCATTAGCAGTTCATTCACACCACTGCCTGCACCGCCCATAATGGCGTTTTCTTCTACAGTAACCAGTACCTCGTGGCTGGCAGCCAGTTCCAGTACCAATTCTTCATCCAATGGTTTAACGAAACGCATATCTACCAGTGTGGCATTCAGATTGTCGGCTACCATTTGCGCCTGTGCCAGTAATGTCCCAAAGCACAGGATGGCAATTTTTTCACCTTCGCGGCGCACGATCCCTTTACCAATAGGCATTATTTCTAGTGGCTCTAATGTTACGCCAGTGCCATTGCCTCGCGGGTAACGCACTGCCGCAGGCCCTTGGTGGTGATAGCCGGTGTGCAGCATTTGGCGGCACTCGTTCTCATCACTAGGGGTCATAATTACCATGTTAGGGATGCAGCGCATGAATGATAGATCGAATGCGCCCTGGTGGGTTTGGCCATCCGCCCCCACTAAACCGCCGCGGTCAATGGCGAATAATACTGGCAGATTCTGGATAGCAACATCGTGGATCAGCTGGTCATAAGCCCGTTGCAGGAAAGTCGAGTAGATAGCAACGACCGGTTTGTAGCCGCCAATAGCTAAGCCAGCAGCAAAGGTCACGGCGTGTTGTTCGGCTATCGCCACATCAAAATACTGTTGTGGATATTCACGCGAGAAGCGCACCATCCCCGAACCTTCACGCATTGCGGGTGTTACTGCCATTAACTGACTGTCTTTAGCGGCGGTTTCACATAACCATTCGCCGAAGATTTTAGAATAAGTGGGTAGGTTGCCCTGACTTTTCGGTAAGGTGCCAGAGGCCGGATCAAACTTAGGCACAGCGTGCCAGCCAATGGGATCTTTTTCAGCTGGGGCGTAGCCTTTGCCCTTCTTGGTCATGATATGCAACAGTTGCGGGCCTTTTAGGCTGCGCATGTTTTTCAATGTTTGTGTCAAGGCTTGCACGTCGTGGCCATCAATCGGGCCGATATAATTAAAACCCAACTCTTCAAATAAGGTGCTGGGTACCACCATGCCTTTCAGGTGTTCTTCGGTGCGTTTCAGCAAGTCTTTAATTGGCGGTAAACCCGAAAGTGCTTTCTTTCCGCCTTCTCGTAGGCTGGCGTAGAGTTTGCCAGATAATAGCTGGGCCAAATGGTTGTTCAGGCCGCCTACGTTTTCTGAAATAGACATTTCGTTATCGTTAAGGATAACCAGCATGTCTGAATGAATATCCCCGGCATGATTCATCGCTTCGAAAGCCATGCCGGCAGTAATGGCACCGTCACCAATCACACACACGGTACGCCGGCCTTTGCCTTCACGCTCGGCGGCAACCGCCATCCCCAAACCCGCACTGATGGAGGTTGAGGAGTGGCCGACAGAAAGTACGTCATATTCACTTTCATCACGCCATGGGAAAGGATGTAAACCATCTTTCTGGCGAATGGTACCTATCTGCTCACGGCGGCCGGTTAATATTTTGTGCGGATAAGCCTGATGGCCAACGTCCCACACCAGGCTATCAAACGGCGTATTGTAGACGTAATGTAACGCGACAGTCAGCTCAACCACGCCTAACCCAGAAGCAAAATGCCCACTGGATCGGCTGACAGAGGCAAGCAAATACTGCCGCAGTTCATCACATAACTTCGGCAGACTTTCTTTCGGCAACATGCGCAGTTCTTCAGGATTCTCAGCAAGTGCCAATGTCGGGTATTTGGCTATATCAATACTCATTCGATGCTCATATCAAAAGTTTAAGTAGGCACTCACGGACTGCCAGTATATTTCTAATTATCACGCTCAATAATAAAACAGGCTAAAGCCTGTAGTGGCGCTATGTTATAGGATTGCTCTGACAACTCATTCAGGGCGCTAACGGCTTCCTGATAAAGGTCCATGGCTTTGGCTTTGGCGCAATCTAACCCCAGAAGTGCTGGATAGGTGCTTTTTCCGTGTTGCTGATCTGACCCTTGGCGCTTACCAATTGTAGCGGTATCACCAATAACATCTAAAATATCGTCTTGCACCTGAAAGGCCAGACCGATGGCGTTTGCATAGCGGTCAAGTAATGGCAATGCTTCGCGGCCAGGGGCACCGGCTGCCAAAGCGCCGAGACGCATGGCTGCACGGATCAATGCTCCGGTTTTATGCCGGTGGATTTTTTCAAGGTCAGCGAGTGCAATCTGGCGAGTTTCTGCTTCCAGATCCAAAGCCTGACCGCCACACATGCCCGCCACACCACTGGCATGGGCTAATTCTGCAATCATCGACAGGCGGTCTTTATCTGCCACACCGGGCATTGGGGCTTCTGCCAGGATAGAAAATGCCAGTGTTTGCAATGCATCACCGGCCAGAATGGCATTGGCTTCACCAAACTTCACATGGCAAGTTGGCTGCCCACGGCGCAAATCATCGTCATCCATCGCCGGTAAATCATCATGAATTAATGAATAAGCATGGATACATTCAATTGCCGCCGCAGGGGCATCCAAACAGGTCAGTGGCAGGCCGAACATTTGGCCGGTGGCGTAAACCAAATAAGGGCGCAGCCGTTTACCACCCAGCACGGCACCATAGCGCATCGCCTCAACCAAATCACTGTTGCCAAAAGGAAGCGGCGCAATGAAATCCAACAGAGCTTGGTTGATTCGCTGCTGGTGCGCGGCAAGCTGCTGATTGAAGTCCACTGAGGAGTGAATGTTAGACATAAGGCTACTCAGTATCTGGAGTGAAAGGGGTTAATGGCGCATCAACATCGTCGCTCAACAGAACTTGAACGCGTTGTTCAGCTTGCAGCAAGGTTTGCTGCCCAAGACGTGCTAATTGCACCCCGCGCTCAAACTCATTTAATGCCTCTTCCAGCGGAAGCTCGCCGGACTCCAGGCGAGTAACAATCTGTTCCAGTTCGCTGAGTGATGTCTCAAAACTGGCAGCTTTGGTTTCAGGTGATGCGGCTTTTTTCGGCATAGTTTTTATTCGACTCGGTATTTTTATGAAACGTAACCTTGATGGCGCGTAACGTCTCCCTGCTTACAGAGAGCAACTCTTCAGGTCAACTTCAGGTCAAAAGTTTATTACCGGCTATTCTAGCGGATAATGAAGGGGAAATCGTGACGTTTAAGTCCGGTTTTTAGTACGCAGCAGCACATCATATAGTGATATACTCCTCGGCTTGCATGTTTTCGCTAACACTTTTGACTGTTGCTCTCACTAGCAACGCCATCACTCCATAACCAGACAACTAAAGACCGCCATGAAGTTTATCATTAAATTGTTCCCAGAAATCACCATCAAGAGTCAATCTGTGCGATTGCGCTTCATTAAGATCCTCACAACCAATATCCGCAATGTATTGAAAAACCTTGAGGACGATACCCTCGCGGTGGTTCGCCATTGGGATCATATTGAAATCCGTACTAAAGATGACAATCTTGGCCCACAGATTTGTGATGCTCTGACCCGTGTCCCAGGGATCCACCATATTCTCGAAGTGGAAGATCGCAGCTACACTGATATGCACAATATTTTCGAGCAAACGCTGGAAGCTTATCGTGAAACTCTGATCGGGAAAACATTCTGTGTTCGGGTGAAACGCCGTGGTAAACATGAGTTTTCATCGGGTGATGTTGAGCGATATGTTGGCGGCGGTCTGAATCAACATATTGAAAGTGCAAAAGTTAAACTGACTCATCCTCAGGTAACGGTTCATTTAGAAGTTGATCAGGACAAACTGACACTGATCAAAGCGCGTCATGAAGGATTGGGTGGTTTCCCGATTGGGACGCAGGAAGATGTTTTATCTCTGATTTCAGGCGGTTTTGACTCGGGTGTCTCCAGCTATATGCTGATGCGCCGTGGTTGCCGCGTGCATTATTGCTTCTTCAACCTTGGTGGCTCAGCCCATGAAATTGGGGTGAAGCAAGTCGCTCATTATCTGTGGAACCGTTTTGGTAGCTCCCATCGGGTGCGTTTTGTTGCTATTGATTTTGAGCCAGTGGTGGGCGAAATTCTCGAGAAAGTCGAAGATGGCCAGATGGGCGTGGTGTTAAAACGCATGATGGTGCGCGCGGCGTCTCAGGTTGCAGAACGTTACGGCGTGCAGGCGTTAGTCACCGGTGAAGCACTGGGGCAGGTCTCCAGCCAGACACTGACCAATTTGCGTTTAATTGATAATGCCTCTGACACCTTGATTTTACGGCCACTTATTTCTCATGATAAAGAGCACATCATCAATCTGGCGCGTGAAATCGGCACCGAAGATTTTGCTAAAACCATGCCAGAATATTGCGGTGTGATTTCAAAAAGCCCGACGGTGAAAGCGGTCAAAGCCAAAATTGAAGAAGAGGAATCTCACTTTGATTTCTCCATTTTGGACCGAGTAGTCAATGAAGCTAAAAACGTCGATATCCGTGAAATTGCTGAACAAAGCCGTGAGCAGGTGGTTGAAGTTGAAACCGTCGCCGAGCTGGCGGATACCGATGTGTTGCTGGATATTCGTGCGCCCGATGAGCAAGATGAAAAGCCGCTGAAGTTAGACGGGATTGAAGTCCGGGCGCTGCCGTTCTATAAACTGAGTTCTCAGTTTGCCGATTTGGATCAGAGCAAAAACTATTTGTTGTATTGCGATCGCGGTGTAATGAGCCGTTTGCAGGCTTTATATCTGCGCGAGCAGGGCTATACCAATGTGAAAGTTTACCGCCCTTAAAGGTAATAAGCTAACGGCTACTGCGCGTGTGGATTTTGAGCTTGCGCTGTACTCGAACTCCTCACGTACTACGTGTACGCTCCGGGTTCTGCGCGCAGTGCGCACTCAAACTCCTTTCGCTCGCTACGCCTTGTTGCGGGATGTTAACGGCTACTGCGCTTCGCCATTCTGGGCTTGCGCAGTGGTTGCTATGATCATATTCATTATATACCCAAAGTAATTGGAGTTGCAGGTAGGCAGCCAGCAAACTCATCCCGATGAGCTTACTCAGGTAAGTGATTCGGGTGAGCGCGTGTAGCTAACAACTCTGCGGCTTCAAGTCCGAAGGGTATAGTTATAAATCCCTGGCGGTAGTACCAGTTGCCAGGCGATCTCTTCGGCCTTTTCTCGTCCGAGCAGTAAAAAAACAATCTTTAGCGCGAAATCGATGGATGTTCCTGGCCCCTGGCTGGTGACCAGATTGACTCGACGGTCATAAACAACACGTTGATCCATCCATTTTGTTGGATCAATTTTGTCTTTTAATGCCGGAAAGCCAGTCATATTGCCAACCGGGAATAACTGGTGATGCTCAAGGACTAAGGCGGGTGCGGCGCAAATGGCGGCGACCAAACGGCCCTCTTTATGTGTTTGTTCTACAGTGGCGACTAACAATGGGCTGTCGCGAAAGCATTCTGCGCCCTTAATCCCGCCGGGAAGCACTACCACATCAAACTTTTGATCCGCTACATCCACCAGGCGAGTATCAGCCAGTAACCGGACGCCACGTGAACACACTATTTCCAGTGCGCCGTCACTAGCAACACTGGCGGTCGTGACGTTAATGCCCGCACGCACCAGAATATCAATTGTTGTGACAGCCTCGGTTTCTTCACTACCAGGAGCCAGGCAAACCAGCGCCGATACGCTCATACTCGTTTTCCTTACGTTTAATTAAGTCATACAACCGGGCATTTTCCGGCAAGGTCATGCCGTGACTGCGCGCGCGCCTCAGTAAATAGCCGGTGATGTAGTCTATTTCGGTGTGCCGTTGGCAGCGTAAATCCTGTAATAGTGATGAGATGTTATTGGCGGTGCTCTGGATAACATCATTGACATAGCTTAACAGGCTGCTGGTTGAGGTATGGTAGCCCTCCATCTCCATCACACTGGCGACCTCAGCACATAATTTCTCAATCAGTTCTGGATAGCGTTGCAGATCCCCATTGCGGCAGTTATATAGGCCGGTAAGCGGATTAATCACACAGTTTACCGCCAGTTTTTGCCAACATGCCGCAGAAATGTCGTCATGCCAGGCGACGTCCGGCAGGGCCTGATGCAAAATGTCGGCCAACTGGCTGATGTTGGTCGCAATGGGGGACATTGGGCCTATATGAGTAATACCGCTGGCGACATGGACGATGGTGTTGCCATCCCGGCGCGCAGCATGGGTAGTCACACCATGGAGAAAAAGATGGTCATCCCGTGGTAATTCTTCCTGTGTGCCCATCCCATTATGTAACAGTAAAATCTTACATTCGGGGTTAAGTTTGGGCAGTAAGCCGGTGATGGCACTGGATACTTGCCATGCCTTTAAGCAAACCAATAATAATTCACTTTTTGACAGATGCTCAGGATCATTAGTGGGGAGGTTCTGATTGAATGCTTCGCCACCTAACAATATGACATTAACTGAACAGTAGGGCTGTGGCACACGAAGCCAGCCTTGCACATCGTGGCCTTGCTGGTATAGCGCTGATAACCACAACTGCCCGAGAGCTCCGCAACCAAGCACAGTAATTTTCATTGAGACCTCCTTGGTATGGGCGGAAATATACCCGTCGCCCTTCAATATGCAGGGGTGTTGGCTGCCCTTGCTCACCCCAGTCACTTAGTTATCTAAGCTCTTGGAGATTTACTCGGTTGCCGCCTACCTGCATCTCGAAGTCACTTGGGGATATACAGTGTTTTCTCAGTATTATGCTCTGATTATAGACTTTTGGGTCACAAAACGAAGAGTTAGCTACAAACCGGCTTCACCCAGAACCGTAGAGGAATTGAGCCATTGGCAGCACTTGGCTTTGTCTGTTGGGATAAAGCGGTTATTATGCTAGCCATTCATTTTATCAGGAGGAGGGAATATGCCATCTTTCGACATCGTATCTGAAATTGATATGCAAGAAGTGCGCAACGCAGTGGAAAACGCCACCCGTGATCTGGCAAACCGTTGGGATTTCCGTAATGTTCCTGCGAGTTTTGAGTTAAATGAAAAGAACGAAAGTATCAAAGTGGCCAGTGAATCTGATTTCCAGGTTGAGCAGCTGCTGGATATTTTGCGTGCTCAATTGACCAAACGCGGCATTGAAGGGGCGGCATTGGAAATCCCGGAAGAAATGGACCGCAGTGGCAAAACCTACAGTGTGGATGCCAAATTGAAGCAAGGGATTGAAAGTGCTCAGGCTAAGAAGCTGGTTAAGCTGATTAAAGACAGCAAACTGAAAGTTCAGGCACAGATTCAAGGTGAACAAGTTCGGGTTACCGGTAAAGCGCGTGATGATTTGCAGGGTGTGATGGCATTGATTCGTGGTGCTGATTTGGGCCAACCATTCCAGTTCAATAACTTCCGCGACTGATACTTAGCTAAATCAGGTACAAAATTCTGTACCTGATTTGGGTTATATCGCGTTAACTAATTCTTCTAGCTGATTGCGATTGGTTTTTTTGGTATCGACTTTGACATAAGCGCTGCGCTCGGCTCTTACCACCACGGCCTCCGTGACACCGGGTTGTGCTCTGATCCGCTCTTCCAAGGCTGAATCTTTTACTGCCAATTCTGACAAGGTAATGCGCAGGCTACTGACATAAGGTGGCTCTTGCATGGTGGCACTGACGCCAAACCACACCAGCGCAACAACTGCACCACCCGCAAACACCATACTTGCCCCTTCCATACCAAATATCCAGCCACCTAAACTGCCGCCGATAGCTACACCAATAAACTGGCTGGTGGAGTAAATCCCCATTGCAGTGCCTTTATAGCCGGCTGGCGATTCTTTACTGATCAATGACGGCAATATGGCTTCCATCACATTGAAAGCAATAAAGAATAGTTGCACGCCAGCAATGATAATCCACAGTTGTTGCCCGGCAGACCACAGCACCACTTCGGCGGCAAACAGTACTGCGACACAGCCCATAAAGACCTGTTTCATGCGGCGTTTGACTTCAGCATAAATAATAAACGGTACGACTGCGGCGAAGGAGACCAACATGGTCACCAGATAGACAATCCAGTGTTGAGCAGGCGCTAAGCCCGCACTGGCCATCATCTGTGGCAAGGCCACGAAGCTCGACATCAATAATATGTGCAAACACATAATGCCAAAATTGAGTTTGAGTAGCCGGCTATTGTTGAGCACTTTGCTCACACTGCCCTTGACGATACTGGATTCGCGATTCAGCACATGGCTATCGGCATCCGGCACCACGGCTAAGGTTATAACAATGCCCAATAGCGCGAGTAGGGCGATGCTCCAAAACAGGGCTTGCAAGCCAAAAGCATGGGTGACAATTGGCCCGAGCACCATGGCGATGGCAAAAGTGACGCCAAAGCTGACACCAATAAATGCCATCGCTTTAGTGCGGTTTTGTTCACGAGTCAAATCTGATAACAGCGCCATGACGGCGGCGGCGATCGCTCCGGAGCCTTGCAGCGCACGGCCCAGAATGATGCCCCAGATTGAATCACTCATGGCCGCAATGACACTACCCAGAGCAAAAATCAACAGGCCGCCGACGATTAACGGCTTACGGCCGATGCGATCAGAAACTAGCCCGAATGGGATCTGGAAAATGGCCTGAGACAGTCCATAGATGCCAATAGCGATACCAATCAGTGCTTCACTGGCACCGGAAAGCGCCATGCCGTAGGTGGTGAGAACCGGCAAAACCATAAACATGCCGAGCATGCGCAAAGAGAATACTGTACCCAGCCCCCAGGTCGCCCGAAGCTCCAGTGGGGTCATTTTATTGTCGTTCATTACCACCTCAAAAAAACATTCTCTCCCATTGTAATGATGTTGGGCACAGCCAGTAAATCTATTGATGTTTAGAATGTATTACAGGCGAGTTTTTAGTTAACAGCAGGGGAGGGCAAAGCAGAAATAAAAAGTGGCTGTAGGTCACAGCCATTTTCAGAGCAACAGGATTGAAATTACCCGACGTAAGTCAGTAATCCAGCCGAGGCAGGGACATTGAAATCAACAGACATCATGACGCTCAATGACGTAATGGCAATGATAGAGAATACAAAGAGTTTTCTCGCCCATACGATGTCATTGGTTGCCTTGTAACCGCGTAATGCCATCCCCAACCACCAGACACTCACCGCAGCAGCTACAACCAAGTATTTGTAACCGGCATAACCACTTAAGGTCAGCATCAAGGTGGCGACCATAAATGCCAAAATATAAAGGGTAATATGGTTTTTGGTGACCGATATTCCTTTTATCACCGGCAGAACCGGAATGTTGGCAGCTTGATAATCCTTAAAGCGGAAAATCGCGATGGCGTAGGAATGCGGCATTTGCCACAAGCTGAAAATAAGCAGCAGGATCAAGGCACCCATATCAAACTGCCCAGTAACGGCACAGTAACCAATCACCGGTGGGGCGGCACCTGACAAGCTGCCAATCAATGTGCCGTAGACGGATTTGCGTTTCATATAGAGGCTATAAACCCCGACATAAATCACGAAACCAATCACAGCCAGCCACATGGCTAATGGGTTAGCGGCAACATAGAGCAGCAGCATGCCAGCAATACCCAGCACTGTTGCATAAATCAGGCTCACTTTCGGATCGATAAGCCCTTTTACCAGGACACGATTCTTCGTTCTCTCCATGATGCGGTCGATATCACGGTCGATATAGTTGTTAAAAACGCACCCGGAGGCAACAACTAACGAGACACCGAACAGGGTGGCGAGAAAAAGGGGGTAATCAATCACGCCTTTGGAAGCGAGGAGAAATCCCCCAACGACAGAAATTAAATTGCCGAAAATAATTCCTGGTTTAGTTACTTGCAGGTATTGCTTAATCATCACATGCAGCTCTTCAGTCAACCATCATATTGATGTTGAGGTTGTACATAATCCAGAGTGAGCCCACAACAACGATTGCGATAATCATAGCGGTGAACAGGAAAGCCACCAGATTCCAACGTTCCTCGGACGATCCATTCATATGTAGGAAGTACACCAGGTGCACGATAATCTGCACCACGGCTAAACCGACCACTGTGGCCAGAATAGTCGTATGGGAGGCGGTACCGCTCATCACCATAGCGAATGGAATAACAGTCAGAATGACCGACAGAATGAAGCCAATAATATATGACTTCAAGCTACCGTGGCTGGCTCCACCGTGAGTCGTTGTTGAATGACTAGATGTTGGATGGCTCATCACATAGCTCCTAACAGATAGACAACGGTGAATACGCAGATCCAGACCACATCCAGGAAGTGCCAGAACAAGCTCAGGCACATCAGGCGGGTACGGTTCGTTTCATTCAGGCCGCGTTTTGCTACTTGAATCATCATAATGATGATCCAAACCAGGCCAGCGGTAACGTGAATACCGTGGGTGGCAACCAGTGCGAAGAAGCTAGACAGGAACGCGCTGCGATCCGGGCCGTAACCTTCAGCAATCAGGTGATGGAATTCATAGATTTCCATTGCCACAAAGCCCAGGCCGAACAGGAAAGTTAGACCTAACCAGGTATTAACCTGGTTTTTGTGGCCTTTGTTCATGCCCAGCATCGCGATGCCGTAAGTAATACTACTAAACAGCAACAGGAAAGTTTCGACCAGAACAAAGTTCAAGTCGAAGATATCCCGGCCTGAAGGGCCGCCAGCGGTCCCGTTTACCAGCACTGCATAAGTTGCAAACAAGGTCGCAAACAAAATACAGTCGCTCATCAAGTAGATCCAGAAGCCGAATACTTTCGTCGCTCCTGCATCGTGATGCCCATGCTCTGCATGGGCGACGTTATGGTTAGTCAGAGTTTCAGTTGACATGATTCACGCCTGCTTTGCTGATTTGTTCATGATGAAGATCTTCAATGCGCTCCACTTCTGCAACTGGCACATAGTAATCAACATCCTCGTCGAAGCTTTTCACAATCCAGGTCACAATCATGCCGACGAAGCCAACGATGGCCAGCCACCAGATGTACCAGATCATGGCAAAGCCGAAGATCAAGCTGAAGCCAGCAATAATCACACCTGCACCGGTGTTCTTCGGCATGTGGATTTCTTCATATTTCGCTGGGCGTTTGTATGCTTCGCCTTTCTCTTTCATATCCCAGAATTCGTCACGGTCTGTCACTTCAGGAACAACAGCGAAGTTATAGAACGGCGGTGGGGAAGAGGTAGACCACTCCAGCGTACGGCCACCCCATGGGTCACCGGTCAGGTCACGATTCTGCTCGCGGTCACGGATACTGACGAACACCTGGATAACCTGGCACAAGATACCGCAAGCAATCAGCACTGCACCGCCAGCTGCCACCATTAACATCGCGTGGAATTCTGGGTTGATGTCCTGGCTCAGACGACGGGTCATGCCCATAAAGCCCAGTACATACAGTGGCATAAAGGCAACGAAGAAGCCGATAATCCAGAACCAGAATGCACGGATACCCCATTTCTCATTCAGCGTGAAGCCGAAGGATTTAGGCCACCAATAGGTCAGGCCAGCGAAGCAACCGAACACCACACCACCGATAATCACGTTATGGAAGTGGGCAATCAGGAACAAGCTGTTATGCAGTACAAAGTTTGCGCCCGGTACAGCTAACAGAACGCCGGTCATCCCACCAATAGAGAAGGTGACGATGAAGCCAATAGTCCACAACATCGCGGAGTTAAGCTGAATACGGCCTTGGTACATGGTGAACAGCCAGTTGAAGATTTTCACCCCAGTTGGGATGGAAATAATCATGGTCGCTATACCGAAGAAGGCGTTAACGTTGGCACCTGACCCCATGGTGAAGAAGTGGTGCAGCCAAACAATAAACGACAGTACGGTAATCGCGATGGTTGCCCACACTAAAGAGGTGTAACCAAACAGACGCTTTCTGGAGAAAGTCGCGGTAACTTCGGAGAATACCCCAAATACCGGCAGAACCAGAATGTACACTTCCGGATGGCCCCAGGCCCAAATCAGGTTGATGTACATCATCATGTTGCCACCCATATCATTGGTAAAGAAATGGGTGCCAAGGTAGCGGTCCAGAGTCAGCAACGCGACGGTCACAGTCAGGATCGGGAAAGAAACGATAATTAAAATGTTGGTGCAAAGTGCCGCCCATGTGAAGACAGGCATCTTCATCATCGACATGCCAGGCGCACGCATTTTCAAAATAGTGGCGAAGAAGTTAACACCGGTCAGCAAAGTCCCTAAACCAGAAATCTGTAGACTCCAGATCCAGTAATCGACCCCGACACCTGGGTTGTACTCTTTACCTGACAGTGGCGGATAGGCCAACCAACCGGTTTGCGCGAATTCACCGACCCCCAGAGAGATGTTGATTAACACCACCCCGACGACAAAGAACCAGAAACTCAGGGAGTTCAGGAACGGGAAGGCAACGTCACGAGCACCGATTTGTAGCGGTACGACCACGTTCATCAAACCCACCACAAAAGGCATCGCCATGAAGAAAATCATGATAACGCCGTGAGCGGTGAAAATCTGGTCATAGTGATGAGGCGGCAGGAACCCGGCCTCGCCAGCGGAAGCAAGTGCTTGCTGGCTACGCATCATGATGGCGTCGGCAAAACCACGCAAAAGCATGACCATGGCGACCAGAATGTACATGATACCGATCTTTTTATGGTCAACCGAAGTCAGCCATTCGCTCCATAACCATTTCCATTTGCCGAAATAGGTCAGGGCAGCGACAAGAGCCAGCCCACCCAGAACAATTGCAGCAACGGTAACCATAATGATTGGTTCGTGTAGCGGAACCGCATCAAGTGTTAATTTTCCCAACATCGTTTTATTCCTCGGCTCCGGCGTGAGCGGCGTGTTCGCCCATATCCATGCCCTGGCTCATATCCATACCTTTATGGGTATCATCGCCTTTCTTGTGCATGTTCATATCGCCCATAAATTTGCCAATAATTCCCTTAAACAGCTCCGGTTTAACACTGGAGAAATACTCAACCGGGTTATTTTCGCTCGGTTCAGCCAGTTTATTGAAATCGTCAGTGGTATTCAGGGTGTTCGGCGATTTTTTCACCTGTGCGACCCACTGGTTAAAGTCTTCCTGCGTAGGTGTTGCGATCGCAGTGAATTTCATACCAGAGAAGCCTTTGCCACTGAAGCTGCTGGAAATACCATTGTATTTACCGGCTTCGTTAGCAATCAGATGCAATTTGGTTTGCATCCCAGCCATCGCATAAATCTGCCCGCCTAACTGAGGGATAAAGAACGAGTTCATTACTGAGTTGGAGGTGATTTTAAAATTCACCGGAACGTCAGTAGGGAAAGCCAGTTCATTTACTGTAGCAATACCTTGTTCTGGATAGATAAACAGCCATTTCCAGTCAAGGGAAACCACTTCAATAGTGATCGGTTCTTTACCAGCCACTTCGAGCGGTTTGAACGGGTCAAGTTCGTGGGAGGTTTTCCAAGTTATCGTGGCTAAAATAGCAATGATAATGATTGGAACAGCCCAAACAACAAGCTCAATTTTGTTGGAATGGGACCAGTTTGGGGTGTAGGTCGCACTTTTGTTGGACGCGCGGTACTTCCATGCAAAAGCAAACGCCATAAAAATAACCGGAACTACGACGATCAACATTAAACCGATAGCAGTGAGTATCAGTGTTTTTTGCTCGACTCCGATTGCGCCTTTGGGGTTCATCAATACCATATCGCAACCACTGAGCATTACCGTGGCTGCTAATAAAGACAACATACCCATATTTTTAATGTATTTCTTAAGTCTCATCTAACGACCTCAATTACAAAAGGGCTCTATTGTCGTTTCATGTGTGCGGGCATTTTACGGGAAGGTTGCAGGACTGTAAACATACATCAGATTGTGTCAGCGGCTTGTTGACACTTTATGTTAAGGGGGTCACAGATGTTGTGCAGCGTGATAATTTACTAATGGCAACAATATGTTGGCGAAAGTGCTTGGGAGTGAAACTGAGGATGTTAAGGAAAAACAACGGTAATTGGCGTTTTATTCGTGGTAAATACTGATTTTTAATTATTTCGTAAGCTTATTTTATGTAAATAATATGTGATGCAATGGTAAATTTAAATATATTCCGGAGCGCTATAAATAGCTGCTCCGGAATCATTTAGTTAGAAGTTATATTTAATGGAATAAACGATACCATCTTGTAAAAAATCTTCGCCTAATTTGTTATAAGCATAACGGTACTGAATACCAGTAGTGAATTGCTTAATTGGTGTCCACCAAAGCGCAATGGCTCCGTTCACCCCGTCACGGCCACCGTTACCTGCGGCGTAGCGCTCAGCGCGGTTGAACTCCAATTCATTCCAGTTGGTGATGCTGAAGTTCTCATCGAATGCAGTAAAGTCATAACCTGCAACCCAACCGACAACATAACCGTTATTGCCTGAGTAATAGGTTTGATCAACATAATGCAGTGCAACGAAGGGTTTCATCCACACGCCAGCAACCGTTGCGTTATAGCCGATGCCGTACAAAGTATTCACTTCATGGAAGTTACTGTAATTATTACCTTCTGCACTTGGCAGTGAGTAAGTTCCGTAAAGGTGGCCATACAGGTTGAAACCGGTATCGCCTAAGTAGTAACGCCCGGTTGTTTTGAAAGTATAACGTTGGTTATCACCAGGTTGTGCCGTTTTTGAATTGAACGGGTTTTCTAAGTCAAAGAAGCCGTAAACTTCGCCCCAGCTATAACCTGCCCCACCTTCCAACTCAATATATGCGAAGTCATCTTTATGCGAAGAATTACCTGATTTATGCGTCGTACTGCGCGTCCAGTCTAAGTAGTTCATGCTGATATTAGCAAATCCCCATTGGTATTCAGCTTGCACAGCCGGAGCCAAGGTGATCGCAGCCAGCGCCGCAGCACCGATAAGAATTTTACGCATAAATGCCTCTGTGTGGTTGAAAGATGTCAGGAGAAATAAAAGGACACAATCCCTAACAAAAAGTGCGCTCATCATAGACTCAGAGCACGAAAGGATAAATAGTTGAAAGTGACACAGATCTCTTTTTGTGAATAATATTTTGCAATTGTTGCTTGGATTTGTGATTAAGCTCAACAAATCAGATGGGGAGTATTCGGATAGCTTATTTTGTAACCATAAAAAAAGCCGGTATAAATACCGGCTTTTGTCATTTAATGCGGTTTATTAAGCTAACTTTTCGCGCCTGAGTGCGAGATAATCTAATACCCCACCGAGAACCATACCGAGCACGCTGAGCTGAATACCCCGTAACAGCAACATGTCAGCCACTTGGGTAGCTGCGGTCCAATCTAGCGCATTACTTATCAGTAAAATCAACCATGCAGCGAGTAATACGCAACCAATTGTCAAAAAGCGTAATGCCCAGCGATAAGCCGTTTTAAACGCCGTTCGCGGCATAAATTCATCTGTTTTCTGCGTATGCTCCAACGTCTTGCGGCAGATATAAAGCAATATCAGGCCAGGAATGGCCGCAGCAATGGAGAATAAATAGAAGAGAGGCCAGCCATGTGTTTCAACAAACCATCCGGCGATTGGGCCAACATATACACGGCCCACTGCGGATAATGCTGATAACAAAGCAAATTGTGTCGCGGAGAAAGATTTATTACACAGCGTCATCAGCAGAGCAACAAACGCCGCCGTCCCCATCCCACCACACAGATTTTCCAGGAAAATGGCGCTACCCATGGAGAGTATATTTTTGTCTGTAATGGATAATAGCCAATAGCCAATGTTGGATACGGCTTGTAAAATGCCGAATATCATCAATGCCCTGAATAAACTCAGGCGCTGCATCAGCAGGCCGCCATACAGTGCACCAATAATTGTGGCGATTAATCCTAGGGTTTTATTGACCAGTCCGACTTCACCTGCATCAAATCCCACTCCACGAATCAAGAAAGTGGTGCTCAAGCTGGCGGCAAAGGCATCGCCCATTTTGTACAGCACGATTAGCAGCAGAATTAGCCATGCATTGTTGCGACCAAAGAAATCGCGCAATGGTTCGACGATTGCCTGTTCCAGTGTTTTCGGCGGAGCAATTCGAATGTCGGGTTCAGGGGCTAATAAGGTGGTAAATACCCCAATGAGCATCAACCCTGCCATCAGCCAGTAAGTGGATTGCCAACCGAGATAGCGATCCGCTATCCACAGCGCCAGCCCGCCAGATACCAACATGGCAAGGCGATAACCCAGCACGGAAACTGCGGCACCGGTGCCGCGCTCTTCTGCCGTGAGTAAGTCGGTTTTGTAGGCATCAAAAACAATATCTTGCGATGCAGAACAGAATGCAACCAGCACAGCAATAGCGGCCAGCCACCATAAATGTTTAGCCGGCTCCATAAAGCCCATGGCGATAATGGCGATGATTAATAGCAATTGGCTGATTATCAACCAACCTCGGCGACGCCCCAAAAATGAAGGGGTATAGCGGTCCATTAATGGGGACCAAAGGAACTTAAAAACGTAAGCTTGGCCGACTAAGGAAAAAATACCAATGGTTTTCAGGTCGACGTTTTCGACTGTCATCCAAGCTTGCAATGTCCCGCCGGTCAGGGCTAAAGGCAGGCCTGAGGCAAATCCCAACAACAAAAGAACAAGAGAATTACGTTGGGTAAAAAGGTTCGAATAGCGATTGGGCATGTGAGACCTACATGCTCAACCCCATGAGCGGGGCAGAGCATTCTGTTAAGCAGTAATAATGATATTAAGCAAACGGCAGATTAGCGGGCATTTTGTTTGATAAAGCTGCTGACACTGGTGTCCTGCGCCATATCTGCAATCACATCACTCAACACGGTATTAACGGCATCAGTGATCTTTTCGTTGGTCGCAGTAAAGGCGCCCTGGACGTTATAGCTGGCGCGGTAGTTTTTAACCTGCTTATTGCCGTTTTTCGCGGTAGCAGTAATCGAAATGTCGGCTTTGGTGGTAATGTTATAGCGAAGATTACCTTCCTGTACGTCAGCAAACAGTTGATTGACAACAATTTGTAAGTCAACTGGCGCATTAGTACCAATCATATAGCCGCGAGCCGTCATTTGCTTTTCGAGCACTTCTTGTAACAGGAAACGCAGATCACGCGATGGCGTTAATACCACCAACTGACCATCACGATTCACCTTAGCCAACGCAGCATCTTGGCGCTGATCAGCCCCATTAATGCTGATAGTCACCCCCATCAGGGTTGGATCTTGAGGTGGCAAGACCACTTTCGGAGTGACATTCAATGTGTTGTTACTGGCAGCACAGCCCGCCAGAATAAAAACAGCTAACAGCGGGAAAAGAATTTTCTTTAGCATGTTCACTTTCTCAATAGTTATGGAATTCTTTAATAATCAGAGCGGGATAGCAGCCATGTTATTTTGCGAGTTTGCAGTGGCGACATCATAGCACTGCGAGTGGCTGGTGGAAGATCCTGATGTAGAGAATTTCACCAAAAAATACGTTTTCCCCCAAGTGACCTTTTATTTACTTCAAAGTTCTTACAAATAGCATTTGGGTTGAATGAGGAGATTAGCCCCTTCGTTTGAGCCGATAGCGGTGAGATATTCAGGATATTTTGTATCTGAAATGTTATAAAACAGCGAAAATACACTAATATTGCAATAGAACCTGTATTGCAATAGAACCTAATTGTAATAGAGAGTAGGCGGTTTTCTGCCTTAGCAGTAAGGAGATCATGATGATTTTGATTCGAGAACAAATTGAAGAAAAACTAAAAGCGGCATTCGAACCGGCTCATCTGGAGGTCATTAATGAAAGTTATCGCCACAATGTTCCTGCGGGTTCGGAAAGTCATTTTAAAATTGTGATCGTTAGCGATAAATTTCAAGACCAACGCTTTCTTACTCGCCACCGCGCGATTTATAGTGCGTTGGCTGAAGAGTTAGCGAGTACGGTTCATGCGCTGGCTTTGCACACTTACACCCTGAAAGAGTGGGCTGGATTACAAGATACCGTACCGGCTTCACCCTCTTGCCGCGGAGCAGGAACATTGGCTTAAACGGTCAGATAAATTAAATCAAGCTTGATAACAGTAGTCATTCTGGCCTGATTTAGGGTATTAGTAGATGAGAATTTTGCAGGCGGCCTTAGGGCCGCTTGTGTTTCTGTATAGGCGACACCTTTATTTTATTAGTGCGCTACAGGAGTTTTAGCCGAGGGAACGATTCACGCGTGAATTTTACCGCGACAACATTCGCTTGCTTTCCTCGACTCATAACCTGTGCGCCGCTATAATGTCGCGTCTTATTTTTCCGGAATGGTTTCGGGACGCTTCTGACATCTGGGATACTCGGTTCTGTATAATGCGGCCGTCCCGGTTCTTAGAGGGTGTTTTCAAAGTTTGCATCATTCCTGGAAAGGGTGTGGTGCTGCTTCGTTGGCAGCTTCTGGAGTTGACCGAGCACTGTGATTTTTTTGAGGTAACAAGATGCAAGTTTCTGTTGAAACCACCCAAGGCCTTGGCCGCCGTGTAACAATTACTGTTGCTGCTGACAGCATTGAAAAAGCCGTAAAAAGCGAATTAGTGAAAGCCGCTAAAAATGTTCGTATCGACGGTTTCCGTAAAGGCCACGTGCCGATGAACATCGTTGAGCAGCGCTACGGCGCATCTGTTCGCCAGGACGTTCTGGGTGATCTGATGCAACGTAATTTCGTTGATGCGATCATTAAAGAAAAAATCAACCCAGCTGGCGCACCTAACTATGTGCCAGGCCAGTACAAAGAGGGTGAAGATTTTACTTATTCCGTTGAGTTCGAAGTGTATCCGGAAGTTGAGCTGAAAGATCTGGAAAGCATTGAAGTAGAAAAGCCAGTTGTTGAAGTAAACGACGCTGACGTTGATACCATGCTGGAAACTCTGCGTAAGCAACAAGCAACCTGGAAAGAAACTGACGCCGCAGCAACTGCTGAAGATCGCGCAACTCTGGATTTCACCGGTTCTATCGACGGTGAAGTTTTCGAAGGCGGTAAAGCAACTGATTTCGTATTAGCAATGGGCCAGGGTCGTATGATCCCAGGTTTCGAAGAAGGTGTAATCGGCCACAAAGCCGGTGAAGAGTTCACCATCGACGTAAACTTCCCAGAAGATTACCACGCAGAAAACCTGAAAGGTAAATCAGCTAAATTCGACATCGTGTTGAAGAAAGTTGAAGTGCGTGAGTTGCCAGAACTGACTGAAGAATTCATCAAACGTTTCGGCGTTGCTGATGGTTCAGTAGCAGGTCTGCGTGCTGAAGTGCGTAAAAACATGGAGCGCGAGCTGAAAGGCGCGGTACGCAACCGTGTTAAAACTCAGGCAATCGACGGTCTGGTTAGCGCTAACGAAATCGACGTTCCAGCTGCACTGGTAGAAAGTGAAATCGACGTTCTGCGCCGTCAGGCTGCACAGCGTTTCGGTGGTAACGAGAAACAAGCTGCTGAATTGCCACGTGAATTGTTCGAAGAACAAGCTAAACGTCGCGTTGTTGTTGGTCTGTTGCTGGGCGAAGTTATCAGTCAGCACGAACTGAAAGCTGATGAAGATCGTGTTAAAGCGCTGATCGAAGAAATGGCATCTGCTTACGAAGATCCGCAAGAAGTTGTTGAGTTCTACAGCAAGAACAAAGAGCTGATGAACAATATGCGTAATGTCGCTCTGGAAGAACAAGCAGTAGAAACTCTGCTAGCTAAAGCCAAAGTTACTGAAAAACCAACGACCTTTAGTGAGCTGATGAATCAGACCACTACTGCGTAATGTTTTTTAGCGCATCAAACTGGATATAATTTATCTGGTGTATTGAAAAAGCCCGTAGCCTTCTGGTCGCGGGCTTTTTCTTTTAGTAACAATAATCCTTCAATAGTATGATTAATCTGACATCTTTAGCTGTAATTTGCGCTATATTTGAAAAGTGTTAACCGGTAAATAATCACTAGGGCGTCGGGACTACGGCAGAGATTGTGAGTGAGTTTCAGGTTAAAAAGAGGGTTGTTAGACTAAAAAAAAGTTTCATTGGGGCTTGAAAATGAATATTAATCCCCCAATTAATCTAACAGACGTTCATCTGAAACACTGGTTGATTACCACCGTCGAATGAGTCTGTATCTACCCTAAATAATTCGAGTTGCAGGAAAGCGGCAAGGGAGATAACCCCGATGAGCTTACTGTTGTAAGTGATTCGGGTTATTGAGTGTAGCCAACGCACATGCAGCTTGAAGTATGACGGGTATAACCGGGCTGTTTGCACGCATGAACATAGTCATCATTGCTTATCTCAAGTAGAATCGGTTATGAATGGCGCCAAAGTAAATTCTATTAGGAGACGGTAATGTCATACAGTGGCGAACGAGATCAATTTGCACCTAACATGGCTCTGGTGCCTATGGTGGTTGAGCAGACTTCACGTGGAGAGCGTTCTTACGATATCTTCTCCCGTCTGCTTAAAGAGCGCATTATCTTTCTGACTGGCCAAGTTGAAGACCATATGGCCAACTTGATCACAGCACAAATGCTGTTTCTGGAAGCAGAGAATCCAGAAAAAGACATCTTCCTGTATATCAACTCGCCAGGCGGGGTGATTACTGCTGGGATGTCAATTTATGACACCATGCAATTCATTAAGCCAGATGTTAGCACTATCTGTATGGGCCAGGCGTGTTCAATGGGAGCATTCCTGTTGACTGCGGGCGCTAAGGGTAAACGTTTCTGCTTGCCGAATTCACGGGTCATGATTCACCAACCGTTGGGTGGTTTCCAAGGCCAAGCTACAGATATTGAAATTCATGCCAGAGAGATTTTAAAAGTGAAATCGCGTATGAATGAGCTGATGGCACTTCACACGGGAAAATCTCTTGAAGAAATAGAGAGAGACACTGAGCGTGACCGTTTCCTGTCTGCTGAACAGGCTGTAGAATACGGTTTAGTTGATTCTGTGTTCACCCGTCGTGACTAACGACTTATTTCTGTGAGCCGATATACTATAGTTAGTATAAATAGATAGTGAATGTAAATAGAACAAATCGTAGTGCTGCATAAAGCCAATTGCGTATTGTTTGTGCCCTACTCATTATATCGGCTGTCCGTTGCAAGCTAACGTGGCGTACAGAAATAGCGAGAATAGTCTCCCTGTCGCATGGTTTCAGGTGTGACAGATACTGAAGAAGAGGTTTACTGATGACAGATAAGCGCAAAGACGGTTCTGGAAAGCTGCTGTATTGCTCTTTCTGCGGCAAAAGCCAGCATGAAGTGCGTAAGCTAATTGCCGGGCCGTCAGTGTATATCTGCGATGAATGTGTCGATTTGTGTAACGACATTATTCGCGAAGAGATCAAAGAAGTTGCGCCGCACCGGGAGCGTAGTTCGCTGCCAACGCCGCACGAGATTCGTCGCCACCTGGATGATTATGTCATCGGGCAAGAGCCGGCGAAAAAAGTGTTGGCCGTTGCGGTATATAACCATTACAAACGTTTACGCAATGGCGACACCAGCAATGGTATCGAGTTGGGTAAAAGTAATATTCTGCTGATCGGCCCGACAGGTAGTGGTAAAACGCTGCTGGCGGAAACATTAGCTCGCTTCCTGGATGTGCCATTTACCATGGCAGATGCGACCACACTGACCGAAGCCGGTTATGTGGGCGAAGATGTTGAAAATATCATTCAGAAGCTATTGCAGAAATGTGATTACGACGTTCAGAAAGCGCAACGCGGTATCGTCTATATCGATGAAATTGATAAGATTTCACGTAAGTCTGATAACCCATCAATCACCCGCGATGTTTCGGGCGAAGGTGTGCAGCAGGCCTTGCTGAAATTGATCGAAGGGACAATTGCTGCCGTACCACCACAAGGTGGTCGTAAGCATCCACAGCAGGAGTTTTTACAGGTTGATACCTCTAAAATTCTGTTTATCTGTGGTGGTGCTTTTGCGGGTCTGGACAAAGTTATCGGGCAGCGCATTAACACCGGAACGGGTATTGGTTTCGGCGCTACGGTAAAAGGCAAATCAGAAAAGGCAACAGAAGGCGAATTATTGAGCCAGGCTGAGCCGGAAGATCTGATTAAATTCGGTTTGATCCCTGAATTTATTGGCCGTTTGCCAGTGGTTGCAACCTTGAGTGAATTGAGCGAAGACGCCCTGATTCAGATTCTGAAAGAGCCGAAAAATGCGCTGACTAAACAATATCAGGCATTGTTCAATCTTGAAGGCGTTGAACTTGAATTCCGTGATGAAGCGCTGACGGCGATTGCTAAGAAAGCGATGGCACGTAAAACCGGTGCTCGTGGTTTGCGCTCTATCGTAGAGGGTGCTTTGCTCGATACCATGTACGATTTGCCGTCTATGGACAGCGTGGAAAAAGTAGTGGTAGATGAGTCAGTTATTGCTGGCCAATCTGCACCGATGCTGATTTATGGCCAGCCTGAAGCTCAAGCTTCTGGCGAATAATTAGCCAAATAATCCAGATGGTTAGTATGACAATGGGGGATTTTATCCCCCATTTCTTTTTCCTCGCATTGTAATCGTTGAATGTAAGACATTCGTCCCCATATACTCAATTACCTATTTAGTGAAACTCGTGATGACTCGTGTTTCACGAGATTCCCAGTAATCTGGCGGAAGCTAAACTAAGAGAGAGCTCTATGAACCCTGAGCGTTCCGAACGCATAGAAATCCCCGTATTGCCTCTGCGCGATGTGGTGGTTTATCCGCATATGGTGATCCCACTGTTTGTTGGCCGGGAAAAGTCAATTCGGTGCCTGGAAGCTGCAATGGACCATGATAAAAAGATCATGCTGGTTGCACAGAAAGAAGCCTCGACGGATGAGCCTGGTATCAATGATCTGTTTTCAGTCGGCACCGTAGCCTCTATTTTGCAAATGCTGAAATTGCCTGATGGCACGGTAAAAGTGCTGGTTGAAGGGCTACAGCGTGCGCGTATCACCACGCTTTCCGACAGCGGCGAGCATTTTGCTGCGCAGGCGGAATATCTTGAATCGCCGGTGATGGACGATCGTGAACAGGAAGTGTTGGTTCGCACGGCGATTAATCAGTTTGAAGGCTACATCAAGCTGAATAAAAAGATCCCGCCAGAAGTCCTGGCTTCGTTGCACAGTATTGATGATGCAGCACGCCTGGCTGATACTATCGCGGCTCATATGCCGTTGAAGTTAAATGATAAACAAGCTGTTCTGGAAATGTTCGATGTGACCGAACGTCTGGAATATCTGATGGCGATGATGGAGTCTGAAATCGATCTGTTGCAGGTCGAAAAACGGATTCGTAATCGTGTCAAAAAGCAGATGGAAAAGAGCCAGCGCGAGTACTATTTGAATGAGCAAATGAAAGCCATTCAGAAAGAACTGGGCGAGATGGACGATGCACCTGATGAGCATGAAGCGCTAAAACGCAAAATTGAAGCGGCTAAAATGCCGAAAGATGCGCGTGAAAAAACCGAAGCTGAACTGCAAAAACTGAAAATGATGTCGCCGATGTCGGCTGAAGCCACTGTAGTTCGTGGTTACATTGATTGGATGTTGCAGGTGCCGTGGAACAGCCGTAGCAAAGTTAAAAAAGACTTGGTAAAAGCGCAGGAAGTTCTGGATACCGACCATTACGGCTTGGAACGCGTTAAAGATCGTATTTTAGAATACCTCGCAGTACAGAGCCGAGTCAGCAAAATCAAAGGGCCAATCCTGTGTCTGGTGGGGCCTCCTGGGGTGGGTAAAACCTCTTTGGGGCAATCTATTGCTCGGGCGACAGGCCGTCAGTATGTGCGTATGGCATTGGGTGGCGTGCGTGATGAAGCGGAGATTCGCGGTCATCGCCGTACCTACATCGGTTCCATGCCAGGTAAATTGATCCAGAAAATGGCAAAAGTCGGGGTGAAAAACCCGCTTTTCCTGTTGGATGAGATTGATAAAATGGCGTCTGACATGCGCGGCGATCCAGCGTCTGCATTGCTGGAGGTGTTAGATCCAGAACAAAACGTGGCATTTAACGATCACTACCTAGAAGTGGATTACGATCTCTCGGATGTGATGTTTGTGGCGACCTCTAACTCCATGAATATTCCAGCCCCGTTGTTGGATCGTATGGAAGTTATTCGTCTATCTGGCTATACCGAGGATGAGAAACTCAATATTGCTAAACAGCATTTGCTGCCAAAACAATTTGAGCGTAATGCCATCAAGAAAGGTGAGTTGACCATTGATGACAGCGCGATCATGAGTATTATCCGTTATTACACCCGTGAAGCTGGGGTGCGTAGTCTGGAGCGCGAAATCTCCAAACTGTGTCGTAAAGCAGTCAAAAACCTGCTGATGGATAAAACGGTTAAGCACATTGAAATCACTGGCGACAACCTGAAAGACTTCTTGGGTGTACAGAAAGTCGATTATGGCCGTGCTGATACTGAAAACCGTGTAGGGCAAGTGACGGGCTTAGCATGGACAGAAGTGGGCGGTGATTTGCTGACCATCGAGACCGCGTGTGTGCCGGGTAAAGGTAAACTGACTTATACCGGTTCACTGGGCGAAGTTATGCAAGAGTCCATTCAGGCTGCATTGACCGTGGTGCGTGCGCGTGCGGATAAATTAGGCATTAACCCTGATTTCTACGAAAAACGCGATATCCATGTGCATGTGCCTGAAGGCGCGACGCCGAAAGATGGCCCAAGCGCAGGTATTGCGATGTGTACCGCGCTGGTTTCTTGTCTGACGGGTAACCCGGTGCGTGCCGATGTTGCCATGACTGGCGAAATCACTTTGCGTGGCTTGGTATTGCCAATCGGTGGTTTGAAAGAGAAACTGCTGGCGGCTCACCGTGGTGGGATCAAAGTGGTGCTGATTCCAGATGATAACAAACGTGATTTGGAAGAGATTCCGGACAATGTTATCGCCGATCTGGAAATTCATCCGGTTAAACGAATTGATGATGTTTTAGCCATTGCTTTGCAAAATCCAGCCTTCGGGGCACAGCCGGTAGCGTCAAAATAGTGACGGATCGCAAAAAGTATTGATAAAACTGATGCTGGGAAGTGAAATGCTACTTGCCAGCTATTTTCTGTGCCGCTAAGTTAGTTCATCTGTCTGACAAAAGTTTAAGCCTTTGGGCTGCTTGCTAAGGTCGGGCAGGGTTGATATAACAGCTGCGCTGTCGTGTTGTCCGTAGGGATTTTCGGCGCGACAATAGAATTCTAAAGGGGATGAAAGAGTGAATAAGTCACAACTAATCGACAAAATTGCCGCAGGTGCTGATATTTCTAAAGCGGCCGCTGGACGCGCGTTGGACGCAATTATTGCTTCTGTTACTGAATCTTTGAAAGAAGGGGATGACGTAGCTCTGGTTGGTTTTGGTACTTTTGCAGTACGTGAGCGTTCTGCACGTACTGGCCGTAACCCTCAGACAGGCAAAGAAATCAGTATTCCAGCCGCTAAAGTTCCAGGTTTCCGCGCCGGTAAAGGCTTGAAAGACGCTGTAAACTGATTGCCGCGCCAATTATCACCTGTAGCCGAATATTGTTTGTGTTAAACAATAACCTGACGCAAACAATAACCTGACGCAGTTGAGCTGGTAAGGTAAGATACAAGGCGCATCGTTAATGATGCGCTTTTTTTTCGCGCAGCAGCATGAAGGGCTGTCGCAAGGAATGCTGGGTTTATTTAGACCTGCGCAACAGTTTTTATCCATATTACAGCGGAGTATTGTCACATTATGATGGACAATTTACGCGCGGCTGCTAATAACGTCGTGCTCAAAATCATTCTAGCCTTGATCATGTTGTCCTTTATCCTGACTGGGGTTGGCAGCTATTTGATTGGCGGTTCCAACGACTTTGCAGCCAAAGTTAATGGCCAAGAGATTAGTCGTGGTCAGTTAGAACAGGCTGTGCAGAGTGAACGTGGCCGCTTGCAACAGCAATTAGGTGAACAGTTCTCCGCATTGGCTGCGAATGAAGGCTACATGCTACAACTGCGTCAGCAGGTACTTGGGCAATTGGTCAACAATATGTTGCTCGACCAATATGCTAAAAAATTAGGCCTGACTGCCAGTGACGAACAAGTGAAAGATGCCATCCGCCAGGCACCTTATTTCCAGACTGATGGTAAGTTTGACAACAGCAAATATCTTGAGCTGGTTAATCGCATGGGCTATACCCCAGACCAATTCGCTCAATTACAGCGCCAGCAGCTGGTTAATCAGCAATTGCTACAAGCCTTTGGTGATACTGGCTTTGTACTGCCTGTCGAAGCACAGGCGATGTCAGCGTTGATTTTACAACAGCGTGACGTCCGTCTGGCAACGCTAGACCTTAAAGCTCTTCAAGCGCAGCAGAAAGTCACTGATGAAGAACTGCAAGCGTATTACGACCAGAATAAAAATAGCTTCATTGCACCTGAACAAATGAAAATCAGTTTCATTGCGATGGATGCCGCTGCGATGCAGGACAAAATCACGATCACTGAAGAAGATATCGCCGCATATTACGAGCAGCATAAAAGCACCTATACCCAGCCAGAGCGACGTAACTACAGTGTTATTCAGTTTAAAACTGAAGCTGAAGCCAAAACTGCATTGGATGAGTTGAAAAAAGGCGCTGATTTTGCCGCTATGGCAAAAGAGAAATCGACTGACATTATTTCCCGCAAAAATGGCGGCGAATTGGGTTGGTTGGAGCCGGAAACCACCGCGGATGAGCTGAAACAAGCCAATCTGACTGAAAAAGGTCAGTTGTCTGATGTGGTGAAATCTTCTGTGGGTTATTTGATTGTTCGTCTTAACGATATCAAACCTGCACAGGTAAAACCGTTGTCAGAAGTTCATGATGCACTGGCTAAACAGGTTAAGCAGGAAAAAGCAGTTGATGCTTATTACGCCTTACAGCAAAAAGTAAGCGAAGCTGCTACCAGTGACAACGAATCTCTGGCGTCGGCAGAAGAAGCCGCAGGTGCTAAAGCTAAGCAAACTGACTGGTTCACCCGTGATGCTGTGCCAGCTGAGGTTAATTTCAAACCTGTGGTGCAAGCAATCTTTGAGGGTGGCTTAGTGGGTGAGAATGGCGCACCTGGCAGCAACTCTGATGTCATCACCGTTGATGGCGACCGTGCTTTTGTTATCCGCATTGACGGCCACAAACCTGAAGGTATTGAGCCATTTGATCAAGTTCGTGATCAGGTTGCCGAGCTGGTAAAACGTCAGAAAGCAGAACAATTGGCCCGTGTTGATGGTGAGAAGATCCTGACTGCGCTGAAGCAAGGCAAAGGCGAAGAAGCGATGAAAGCCGCTGGTATTAGCTTCGGTGAGCAGAAAACCTTGTCACGAGCACTAGATGATGACCAATTAGTACAGACTATCTTTAGCTTGCCTCATCCGCAAAAAGACCAGCCGGTGTATGGCTTGTCTCAGGACCGTCAAGAAAATATCGTCTTGATCGAGCTGTTATCGGTGACTCCGGGTAAATTGCCGGAAAGCGAGATGAAGGCCTTCGTCGCGAAGATGGAAGAAGGGTCTAGCGGTGTGACCTTTGATGCACTGATGGCGAACTTGCGCAAACAGGCCACTATTAAGATGGGTCCTGCGGAGCAACAACAACCTCAATAAAGTCATCATTGCAATAAGCTCCGCATTGATTTGCAATTCGATGTAACAACGAAAGGTCGCTTTGGCGGCCTTTCGCATATCTAAAATCTGCCCTTTGCGGCAAATCGGAGGCTGAGGCAAGGTAGGTATGCTGTCAAACACAAGGAGGATACAGCATGAAATTCATCGGAAAATTATTTGTCATAGCCGCATTATTAGCAGGTTTTAATATCCAGCCTTTGGCTTATGCCGCTCCCAGCCTCTCGGAGGGTAAAGCTCTCAACCCATCCGACAAAATCACGGCCAAGAGTAATCTTGCACCCAAAACCCCGGTAAAAACCACACATGATAAAATGATTGTAACTGCTACGGTGGGCAATCCGTTGGATAACACACAGAGCCAAATCAATATTAATAGCGCTGATGCGGAACAGTTGGCACAGTCCCTCAACGGGATAGGCAGGAAGAAAGCCGAAGCCATTGTGAACTATCGCGAGCAGTTCGGTTTTTTCACTGATGCAGAACAATTACTTGAAGTTCCGGGTATTGGCCCCTCTTTCTTAGAGAGAAATCGCGGCAAGCTGAGAATGTAGACGTCAGTTATAAAAGAGTCAGACGGGTATTAGTGAGTATTTGTCTGGCTCTTTCATCACAAACAATGCCCAGTATTCCATAATGTAAGGCGCAACTGTCCGGTAAAACTGTGACGTTAATCTGAATTATTGTGATGTTAATCCTAATTATATAGTAAGCATTCTATGAAGTGACTTTCCTCTGCTAGTCTTTCTTTCGAGGTCATACCAGTTGTGGTTGTCACTTTATTATTACGATTAACTGTTTGGAGAAACTCGTTGCCATGCATACTCATATCAAAGTCAGGGGTTTCCATATTGATGTTTTTCAACATGTTAATAATGCCCGCTACTTAGAGTTTCTCGAAGAAGCGCGTTGGAAATGGCTTGAAGGGGAGCCAGCCGCGCAATGGATGGCTGAAAATCAAATCGCTTTTATCGTAGTTAATATCAATATTAACTATCGTAAACCCGCAGTCTTGGGTGACCTATTGCGGATAGATAGCCAACTGTTAAAGTTGAATGGGAAAAGTGGTGTGATGAAACAAATTGTCACGCTGGAACCTGAGTTAATTCCGATAGCTGATGCAGAGTTGACTTTTGTTTGTATCGACCTGCATAGCCAAAAGGCATTACCCATTGATGGGGAATTGCACGAAAAGCTTCAGGAATTTGTTAATCGAGGGCGCTAAAAGGAAACTGTGATTAATCTAGACCTACCTCGCTCTGATTGAGCGAGGTCGTGAGCGCAGGGCAGTGATTTCGCTCAGGTAGTCACACTGGAGTACAAGATCAAACCAGCCCGGTTTTTTGTTTTAAGCTCAATAAAACTTTAGATTTATTAGCCAGATAGAACTCTAGCCCTTTGGCGCGTAAGTGGCAGGCAGCACATTGACCGCAGCCATCACCCTGAATCCCATTGTAGCAGGTTAGGGTGTCATGACGGACGCGATCAAGTTGCTGATAATAATCTGCCAATGCCCATGTCTCGGCTTTATCAAGCCACATCAGCGGGGTGATGAATGCTATATCTCGACCTATACCTAAATCTATTGCATGGTTAAGAGCCTTAACGAATTCATCCCGACAATCTGGGTAACCGGAGAAATCTGTTTCGCAGACGCCAGTAATAACCGCTTGGGCTTGTACCTGATAAGCATAAATGGCCGCCAAGGTCAGAAAAAGAATATTACGGCCAGGAACAAATGTGCTGGGAAGTGAATCTCCAGCCTCTTCATTGTGGATTGGGACGGGAATACTGTCTCGAGTCAGGCTGCTGACCGCTAGCTCATTGAGCATCGTCACATCCAACACTTTGTGCGCTTTAGCACCCAGTTGAATTGCCAAATCGCGAGCAACATCGATTTCTGTACGGTGTCGCTGCCCGTAATCGAACGTTATGCAGTGGACTTCATCATACTGCTGTAATGCTTGAATTAAGCAGGTTGTGGAATCTTGCCCACCACTAAAAACAACTACGGCACGTTTCATACTGTTACCTCGTACGGCTGTGAGCTTTAACTAGCTAATCTCACAGCAAAATTAAAAACTGGCAGTATGGTACTCAGATAGTGCTAGAAAAGGTAGCTGCCTGAGTTTGGTTATCAGGTTGTTGTGGGGGTAACCATGCTTGGCTGAAGTCGAACCAACCGTAAGCTGTTAATATTACACCATTAATTCGTGGTGGGGCATTGACCTGATATTGATAGTTGAACAGCGGCAGAATCAGCCCGGACAACATCAGGTTATTATAGTGTTCCCGTAATTGGCGAAAACGTTCTGGAGCCAGTTCGATTTGCTGAATGTGAGCTAACGTGTCTTGCTGCTGTTCCTGTTGCTGTGGTGAGAGTATGCCACGCCACAGTGGATCAAGCCGGAGCCAGCTTTCCATTGCGGCTTCAGGTGATTCACCGACTAAATGGTCTGCTAATAATAAATCTGCCTTTTCAATTTGGCGGGTATCTTTCCACTGTTTATCGTCGCTAGCACGGATTTCTAATGTACAACCTTGTGCTGCCAATACTGTTTTTAGTTGCTCAGCGACACTTTTTAGCTCCATTGGTGGCTGATATATCAGTATCAGATGGGCTGGCAACTGGGGGTCTTCATCAGCCTTAAACTTCGGGATTGGCCAGCCCGGCAGCATTTCATGGCTTGGCGTTATGATTCCGCGTCGGATTGATAGCTCCTCCAATATGCCGGAGGTTTGCACTAACATCAGCAACTTGGCTATTTGATGCGAAGTCATATCACAGCGGTGCTGATTAATTGCCAGATAACAAAATCCCAGGCTCATACTGCGCTGTACGGGGCGTGCTAAAGGGAAGTCCTCTTCTTGGCCGATGGTAATACGCACCGGATGTTGGCAACCCCCGTCGGCTGAGTGCTCCATCAGACTCGGGGTTATCCAATACTCGATAATCTCCAGATAAGGGTGCTGCAAATGGTAGAATTCATGTTGTTCTAGCCGTACCAGATGCTGCTCGAAAGTCGCCAACTTAAAAGGACCTGCGCCTAGCAGGGGGTGGTCTGGATGAAATAAGCGGCAGGGTAAATCAGCCAATCGATGAGCTAACCAGTAATCCGGCTGAGAAAGTGTAAATTGCAAACATAAAGCGTGGGGGAGGGTGATGGTCAGGATATTGGCAAAACTGGGTTGGCTGCGCGTATTTTCCCGCAGTAACATCAGCGTCTGCAATAATTGCTGGCCGTGAAGGCGTTCCCCATTATGCCAACGCAACTGACTGCGCAAAAAGAAGCGCCAGGTTAAACCATCATCACTGACTTGCCAGTGGTGAGCCAGATCCGGTTTGGGCTGAGGGTCACCGGTGTTAAAACGGGTCAGGCCCGCGTGTAAGGTATAAATCAGGTGTTGTTCGGCCCTCCCTATGGTGGTGAGTGGGTTTAAGGGTTCAAGTGTACGGTAATAAGGAATACGCAATACAGGGCTGTCTGCTTGCCATTGCCCGCCCATATGAGGGTTCAGCAAGGCTTGTAGGCGGTCGGGTGCCAGTTGAGCCAATTCGAGTGCAGCCTGGCTATCACCTTGTTCGAGAAACACCTGTAGATAGGCTGCCCGAAGTGCATCGGGGTTTTTCAGACATTGCAGTTGTGCCCGTTTTCCCCGACCCACCTGTGAATGCCAACTGAGCCACTCATTAGCCTGTAGCTGTTGTATTAAGGTACGAGCATGACGTTCGCTGCAAAACAGCAGACCAGCAACCTCACCGACGGTAGTCGCCGCTAAGTTATCTCCGAACTTTTGGTATAGGCGCTGATATTGGGTGAGCCGATGTATAATGCGCATAATTAAATCCGGAATAGTTTAAATTATTTGTTCACTATTAGTTCCGTAAATACTACGCCATAATTTTATACATATCACCAGTTTCACTCTTTATGAGGTTTTAAATGTACCGTTTAGCCGCTTTTGATATGGATGGAACCTTGCTAATGCGCGACCATAAGATTGGCGGCGCGACATTGAATGCGTTACACCAGTTAGTGGAGAGCGGAGTGATCCTGACATTTGCCACTGGTCGGCATTACCTTGATATGAAAGGTATTCTGTCTCATTCAGGCATTAACGGTTATTTAATTACTGGCAATGGCACTCGAGTGTGTGACATGGATGGAGTGCATTTAGATGGTATGGATTTACCGGCAGAGCTGGTGGAGTTTGTGCTGCGTACCCCATGGCAGACAAATGCCAGTGTTCATATCTTCCGTGATGATGGTTGGTTCACTAATTACAATGATCCAGCATTACTGGCGGCCCATAAAACCAGTAGTTTTCAGTTCCAACTGACCACGCTGGATGCATTACCGATGACGGGTAATCACAAAGTTTGCTTTATTGCGTCACATCAAGAGCTAGCTGAACTTAAGATTCAGCTTGAGCAGCAAATGGGCGACAAAGCTGATTTTTGTTTCTCGGCCGAGGAGTGCCTCGAAATGTTGCCTCGTGGTTGTAATAAAGGGGCGGCTTTAGAGCGATTAAGCCATCATCTTGATTTAACCTTGGCTGATTGCATGGCGTTTGGCGATGCGATGAATGATAAAGAAATGTTGTCGCGAGTCGGCCGTGGGCTAGTGATGGGAAATGCATTACCGCAATTGAAGCAAGAGTTACCTCAATTACAGATTATTGGTCGCTGCGAGGAACAAGGCGTAGCTCACTATTTGCAACATTGGCTAAGTTCACCACACCTCACCTATTCCCCCGAATTCTGAGGTCATATGCCCTTGGTTCTTCAAACTGAACCTTGGGTGTAGCTATTAGCCAGCCGGATAACCATCCGGTTTTTTTTCTTCCTCAAAGGGCCTATATTAAGGCCCTTTTATCAATGAGTTAAAGGTTGTTTAATTCATTGCGATAAGATGCTAAATCGCCGATATTGTTGCTTACCCACTGAGGATCGTAATAAGTATCGAGATAACGCTCGCCGCTGTCACAGAGTAGCGTCACGATAGCACCTGTTTGGCCCTGCTCGCGCATTTGTTTAGCTAATTGTAATGCTCCCCAAACGTTAGTGCCGGTGGATGCACCCACTTTGCGGCCCAATATACCCTCCAACCAATGGATGGTGGCAACACTGGCGGCATCAGGAACCCGTAACATGCTGTCGATCACTTCTGGGATGAATGAAGGCTCAGCACGTGGCCGACCAATCCCCTCAATCCGGCTACCACAACTGCCTGTAACTGTACGGTCACGGTGACAGAAACAATCATAAAAAACTGAGTTTTCCGGATCGACCACCATCAGTTGGGTGTCATGCCCTTGATAGCGAATGTAGCGCCCCAAAGTGGCGGAGGTGCCGCCAGTGCCGGCGCTCATGACAATATAGTTAGGAGTTGGGTGTGGTTCGCGGGCCATTTGGCGGAAGATACTATCGGCAATGTTATTATTCCCACGCCAATCAGTTGCCCGCTCAGCATAAGTGAATTGGTCCATATAATGGCCGTTAAGCTCACGTGCCAATTGCTCGGATGCAGCATAAATTTGCCCGGCATGGTCGACAAAATGGCAGCGCCCACCATAGAAAGTGATTTGCTCCACTTTACGTCGAGCAGTACAACTTGGCATTACTGCAATAAATGGCAAACCAATCAGGCGGGCAAAATAGGCCTCTGACACCGCGGTGCTCCCTGATGAGGCTTCTATTATTGTGGTGTCTTCTTTGATCCAGCCATTACATAGGCCATAGAGAAACAAAGAGCGGGCCAAACGGTGCTTTAAGCTACCGGTTGGATGTGTACTTTCATCTTTTAAATAGAGATAAATGCCGGGAAATTCGGGCAGATTTAAGCGGATTAGGTGGGTATCAGCGGAGCGTTGAAAATCAGCTTCTATTTCACTGATAGCATTTTTTACCCAAGTGTTGGTCATTTTATGGCCTGCGATGTAGGTAGTAAACTAATGATGACTAGGTTAACGGTTATCAAAGAAAAAAACGTTGCCATTTTTACTTCTTTATCGCCAAATGGTAGAAATTTATTCTATGGTTATTCGCTATGTTAGATAAAACTGACCGTAAGCTCCTGTGTATGTTGCAAGAAGATTGCACGCAATCACTGCAAGTGCTGGCCGAAGCTGTCAATTTGACTTCTACACCTTGCTGGAAACGTTTGAAGCGCCTTGAGGATGATGGGTTTATCCGCAGGCGAGTGGCATTGTTAGATAGCGAAAAGTTAGGATTAGGACTCACGGCATTTGTGCTGATCAAAACACAGCAGCATAATAGCGATTGGTATCAGGAGTTCGTCGAGTTCACCAAGCAAATGCCAGAGGTGCTGGCATTTTATCGAATGGCGGGGGAGTACGACTATTTGATGCAGGTTGAAGTCGCTGATATGAAGAGTTATGACAACTTTTACAAACGCATGGTGAACGGTGTGCCGGGGTTGATTGATGTAACATCCAGCTTTGCAATGGAAAAAATTAAATACACCACTGCGTTGCCTGTACCTGAGTGATTCCTGTCATTTTTCAAACTGCGGAGTGTGGGTTGCTTGGCATCTATTGGGTATAAAAAACCATTTTAACGATGGTATTCTACTGCCCTGTCGCATTTAGCGAGCAAATACCGATGTTATTCGGTGTCAGACCATGGAATAAAACTGAGTGAGATTGTTTGCACAATTAGGCTGGTATTTCCGCCGTGAGTGGCGCCGCTATGTGGGAGCGGTACTATTGCTGATCATTATTGCTATCCTGCAATTATTACCACCTAAGTTGGTAGGGGTAATTGTTGATGGCATCAGCACAAAACAGATGTCGACCAATATGTTATTGGTCTGGGTTTGCGTGATGCTAGTGACGGCTATCGTGGTCTATCTGCTGCGTTATGTTTGGCGCGTTTTACTTTTTGGTGCTTCCTATCAATTGGCTGTGGAATTACGCGGCAATTTTTATCGCCAACTTAGCCGACAAGCCCCAGGTTTTTATTTACGTCACCGCACCGGTGATTTAATGGCGCGCGCTACCAATGATGTCGATCGCGTGGTCTTTGCCGCAGGTGAGGGGGTATTAACACTGGTGGATTCGCTGGTGATGGGGTGTGCGGTATTGATTGTCATGAGCACCCAAATCAGCTGGCAATTAACTTTGCTGTCATTGCTCCCCATGCCGGTCATGGCGGTGGTCATCAAATATTACGGCGACCAACTGCATCAGCGTTTCAAATCAGCTCAGGGGGCATTTTCTGCGCTTAATAATCAGGCGCAGGAAAGCCTCACCAGCATTCGCATGATTAAAGCTTTTGGCCTGGAAGAGAACCAATCACAACAATTTGCGCGGGTTGCTGAAGAAGCGGGTGCTAAAAATATGTATGTCGCCCGCATTGATGCTCGTTTTGATCCGACAATTTATATTGCTATCGGTATCGCAAATTTATTGGCTATTGGCGGTGGTAGCTGGATGGTGGTTAACCACAGCATCACCTTGGGGCAGTTGACCAGCTTTGTTATGTATTTAGGCTTAATGATTTGGCCGATGTTGGCGCTGGCGTGGATGTTCAATATTGTTGAACGCGGCAGTGCTGCTTATAGCCGTATTCGTAGTTTGCTGGAAGAAGCGCCAGTGGTGAAAGATGGTGACATCGAACTGTCGAGCGAGCGCGGTACTTTGGCGGTGAATATTCGTCATTTCTATTATCCAGAAGCCAAACAGCCCGCTCTGCATGATGTCGCACTGAAACTAGCCCCAGGACAGATACTTGGGTTATGTGGGCCAACGGGGTCTGGCAAAAGCACCTTGCTGGCACTTATTCAGCGGCAATTTGATATTGATGACGGCGCGATTTGCTATCAAGGGCATCCGCTGTCTGATATCCGTTTGCATGACTGGCGTGGGCGCTTATCCGTGGTCAGCCAGACGCCATTTTTATTCTCTGATACCGTCGCGGGCAACATTGCACTGGGTAAACCTGATGCGACCCAAGATCAAATCGAACGGGCTGCCCGCTTAGCCAGTGTGCATGAAGATATTTTACGTCTTCCTCAGGGGTATGACACGGAAGTGGGCGAGCGCGGTGTGATGTTGTCCGGTGGACAAAAACAGCGGATTTCTATCGCCCGAGCGCTGCTATTGGAGACTGAAATTCTGATCCTCGATGACGCGCTCTCTGCGGTTGATGGTCAAACCGAACATGAAATCTTAAAGAATCTGCGCGAGTGGGGCGAACATCGTACCGTGATTATCAGCGCACACCGCCTTTCTGCCTTAACTGAAGCCAGCGAAATTCTGGTGATGCAGCACGGCGGGGTGATGCAACGCGGTACTCATAATGTTTTGGTGAATCAGTCTGGGTGGTATCGGGAAATGTATCGCTATCAGCAATTGGAGGCGGCATTGGATGACGGTGAGTCGGAGGCCAAAACCGATGAGTAAAGTTAAGCAACTTTGGCCGACACTAAAACGCCTGCTTTCCTATGGTTCCCCTTATCGCAAGCCATTAGGGTTGGCGGTTCTGATGCTGTGGATTGCTGCGGCTGCTGAGGTCAGTGGCCCACTGTTGATCAGTTATTTCATTGACCACGTGGTGGCGAAAGGCACTTTGCCGCTGGGGTTGGTCAGTGGGTTGGCTTTGGCTTATTTGCTACTGCAATTACTGGCAGCCACATTGCACTATTTTCAAGCATTATTGTTTAATCGCGCGGCAGTCGGTGTGGTTCAACGGCTCAGGATTGAAGTGATGGATGCAGCTTTGCGCCAGCCTCTCAGTGCTTTTGATACCCAACCTGTCGGGCAATTGATTTCCCGCGTAACGAACGACACCGAAGTCATAAAAGATTTGTATGTGATGGTGGTGTCGACGGTATTGAAAAGTGCGGCACTAATTGGCGCGATGCTGGTGGCAATGTTCAGCCTGGATTGGCGCATGGCGCTGATTTCGATCTGTATTTTTCCCGCAGTGCTGGTGGTTATGGCGATTTATCAACGTTATAGCACACCGGTCGTCCGCCGGGTTCGAGCCTATTTAGCGGATATTAATGACGGTTTTAATGAAGTCATTAACGGAATGGGCGTTATCCAACAGTTTCGCCAGCAAGTACGTTTTGGTGAGCGCATGGCGTCTACCAATCTCGCTCATTATAAGGCGCGGATGCAAACGTTGCGTCTGGAAGGTTTTTTATTGCGCCCATTGCTGAGTCTATTTTCAGCCATGGTGTTGTGTGGTTTATTGCTGCTTTTCGGCTTCAGTCCAGAGGGTTCTGTGGGGGTCGGGGTGCTGTATGCGTTTATCAACTACCTTGGTCGTCTCAATGAACCATTGATTGAATTGACATCACAGCAGTCGGTCATGCAGCAAGCAGTGGTTGCAGGGGAGCGTATTTTCGAGCTGATGGACAGCGCCCAACAAGGCTATGGCACTGATGACCGTCCACTGACGAGCGGCCGTATTCAGGTTAATAATGTCAGCTTTGCTTATCGCCACGATAAAATGGTGCTGCAAAATATTTCCCTGGATGTGCCTTCGCATGGGTTTATCGCGCTGGTTGGGCATACTGGCAGTGGCAAGAGCACCCTGGCAAATTTGTTGATGGGCTATTATCCGGTGCAGCAAGGTGAGATTTTACTTGATGGTCGGCCACTATCTGAATTATCACATCAAACATTGCGCCAGGGTGTGGCTATGGTGCAACAAGATCCAGTGGTATTAGCCGATTCATTTTTTGCTAATGTGACATTAGGCCGTGATATTAGTGAGCAGCAAGTGTGGGATGCGCTGGAAACTGTGCAATTGGCTCCGCTGGTCCGTGAATTGCCAGATGGGTTGCACAGTTTGCTTGGAGAGCAGGGCAACACCTTGTCAGTCGGGCAAAAGCAGCTTTTGGCGATGGCACGAGTATTGGTGCAGGCACCACAGATTCTTATTTTGGATGAAGCGACGGCTAATATTGACTCTGGCACAGAGCAAGCCATTCAGCGAGCTTTGCAATTGATCCGCAAAAACACCACTTTGGTGGTGATAGCTCACCGCCTTTCGACCATTGTCGAGGCGGATACTATTTTGGTATTGCACCGTGGTGTAGCCGTTGAGCAGGGTAAGCATCAAGAGTTGCTGGCGGCACATGGGCGCTATTATCAAATGTATCAATTGCAATTAGTCAGTGAAGATTTGGCGGCCATTGACCAAATCGAAACTACGATAAGTTAAAGAATAAGCTGCGGGGGCGATGTCCTCGCAGCTTCCCGCTATTTTCCATTTCATTTCTGTTATTTTTCTTTCAGCCAATAGCCCAGCGAATACCTATCAAGAAGCATTGCCGCACCATAATCAGACAACGCGATCGATCAGACAACACAAGCGCGCGAAGATATCGTGGTGCACTTTTGCGACGCGCGTCGCACTAATTTGGTGCGTAAAAACTGTTCAATCCTCTCTATCTAGTGACACCGCTGTCGTGCTGTACATCTCAACCCCCATCAACCCGCCATTTTTGCATTAAATTCTCGTCAATATTATTTATGGCATAGCCTTTGCTTTACTTCTTTTGTGGCAGACATGAATTCAATTTAATTCGAGAAGGGGCAAATATGAAGCTGGTTACCGTGGTTATCAAACCATTTAAGCTAGAAGATGTGCGTGAAGCCTTGTCCTCTGTAGGTATTCAAGGGTTGACCGTAACCGAAGTGAAAGGATTTGGTCGCCAGAAAGGACATGCAGAACTCTATCGGGGAGCGGAATACAGCGTCAATTTTTTACCCAAAGTAAAGATTGATATCGCGATTGCTGATGATCAATTGGATGAAGTTATTGATGTTATCAGTAAGGCCGCTTATACCGGCAAAATTGGTGACGGCAAAATTTTCGTTGCTGAATTGCAACGTGTTATTCGCATCCGTACCGGCGAAACAGACGAAGCAGCACTGTAATTTGCAGGCTCAAATTTAGTGAATAGGGATGGGTTGATGATGAAAAAACTTTTATCCGTGTTGGGCCTGAGTTCGGTAGCAATGCTGCCCTCTTTGGCAATGGCTGCTGCACCGGTGGTAGCTGACAAAGCAGATAATGCCTTTATGATGATTTGCACCGCGTTGGTGCTGTTTATGACGGTCCCCGGTATTGCCCTGTTCTACGGCGGCCTGCTGCGTTCCAAAAACGTATTGTCGATGATGACTCAGGTCATGGTGACCTTTGCGCTGATTTGTGTTTTGTGGATTTTGTATGGCTACAGTCTGGCGTTCAGTACCGGCAACGCATTCTTCGGTAACTTTGATATGGCGATGCTCAAAGGTATTGGCCTGACTAGCTTGAGTGGCACTTTCTACCAATATATCCATGTGGTGTTCCAGGCTTCATTCGCCTGTATCACAGTTGCATTGGTGGTCGGTTCATTTGCTGAGCGAATCCGCTTCTCTGCGGTGCTTATTTTTGCCGTGTTGTGGTTCACTTTCTCATACCTGCCAATGGCGCACATGGTCTGGGGCGGCGGTTTCCTGGCACTGGACGGCGCTCTGGACTTCGCGGGCGGCACAGTGGTGCATATTAATGCCGCGATTGCCGGGTTGGTAGGGGCTTACTTACTGGGTAAACGTGCCGGTTTTGGTAAAGAAGCTTTCAAACCACACAACTTACCGATGGTGTTCACCGGGACTGCAATTCTGTATATCGGCTGGTTTGGTTTCAACGCCGGTTCAGCTAGCGCCGCTAACGAAATTGCTGCATTAGCTTTCTTGAATACAGTTGTCGCGACAGCGGGTGCCATTCTTTCTTGGGTATTTGCTGAGTGGATTTTACGTGGTAAACCATCACTGTTAGGTGCTTGTTCAGGTTGTATCGCCGGTTTGGTGGCGATTACACCGGCGGCAGGGACTGTCGGTGTTGGCGGCGCACTGATTATCGGCCTGGTGGGTGGTGTTGCCGGTCTATGGGGTGTGGTTCTGCTGAAGAAATGGCTGCGGGTGGATGATACCTGTGATGTGTTTGGTGTCCACGGTGTATGCGGGATTGTCGGTTGTATCCTGACCGGCGTCTTCACCTCTGCTTCATTAGGCGGTACCGGTTACGCGGCTGGCGTCACCATGGGGCATCAAGTCGGTGTGCAATTATTTAGCGTGGGTGTGTGTTTGGTCTGGTCTGGTGTCGTTGCTTTCGTCGCCTACAAAATTGCTGACCTGGTGGTTGGCCTGCGGGTACCCGAAGAGCAAGAACGCGAAGGTCTGGATGTTAATAGCCACGGCGAAAATGCCTATAATCAGTAAACTAAGAATGGCAGCAGAATAAATAATAATGATGGTAGCAACAGGGGCGATGGCGACATCGCCCCTTATTATTGATGGCGATTACCGATGTAAACGAATTACACCTTCCTGCACGGTAGAGGCGACCAAGACTCCTTCCCGATTATAGATTTGCCCGCGAACAAAACCACGAGCCCCAGAGGCTGAAGTGCTTTCTACTGCATATAGCAGCCAATCATCAAGCCGGAATGGGCGGTGGAACCACATGGAATGATCAATGGTGGCAATTTGCACGCCTGGTTCAAGGAAGCCAATGCCGTGAGGCTGTAAGGCCGTTGGCAAGAAATTGAAATCAGAAGCATAACCCAGCAAATACTGGTGAACGCGCAAGTCATCCGGCATTTGGCCATTGGCGCGGAACCAGACGTAGCGGTTAGGTTCTGCTTTTGAACCTTGCAGTGGGTTATGGAATTTCACCGGGCGCATTTCAATCGGCTGATTGCCAATAAACTTCTCCCGCACTTTTTCGGGGATCAGATGAGCAAATTGGCGGGCAATCTCGGTTTCCGACATCAATCCCTCCGGCGGTGGGACATCTGGCATAGTATTTTGGTGTTCAAAACCATTTTCCTGACTCTGGAACGACGCCGTCATATAGAAGATAGGTTTACCATTCTGAATCGCGCTGATCCGACGGGCGCTGAAACTATTGCCATCGCGTAATGTTTCTACGTCATAAATGATGGGTTTGCTGCTGTCCCCTGGGCGCAGAAAATAGCTGTGAAATGAATGGACGAGCCGATCAATAGGGACGGTTTGTTTTGCCGCATAAATAGCCTGACCGACAACCTGACCACCAAATACCTGGCGCAAGCCCAGATCTTCACTTTGGCCCCGGAAGATCCCTTCTTCAATTTTCTCCAAATCGAGCAGATCGAGCAGTTTTTCTAATGCCTGGCTCATGTTGTAGTCCCTGATGATTGAGTTCATACACAGTGTGCGGAATCCATTGGGCGGTCGTCAATATATTGCTGTGAAACAGCTGTACGATTGAAGATAGCTTGATAAGGAATAGTCTGATAAATGGCTCAATTGGGAGAGAATCGGCAGGGAGTAGATGATTGTGCTATAATTAGCTTGCTAGGTGGTTGAAGCCACTTATTAAACGCCAACTCTTATATGAATAGCTGGCATCTTAATAATAAGAAGGAGTGCGACCTATGAAACCTTGGCAATTAATGAAATTCTGGCAGATAGTGGGTGGGGCAGCATTGGTCGTTAGTTTAGCGGGGTGCGCCCACAAAGGGGCTGATGTTCCCGTTCCGGCATCCGCAGGAGCCACTGCGGCACCTATTGCTCAACCTGCTGTGCAGGGGACAGTGAATATCCGCGAGCGTATTGCTTTGCCACCTGATGCTATCGTCACGGTAACGCTGTCGGATGCTTCACTGGCTGATGCGCCAACTCGGGTTATTTCTCAGAAAGCAATTCGTACTGAGGGTAAACAGGCTCCGTTTAGTTTTACCTTGCCGTTTAACCCAACTGAGATCCAGCCAAATGCCCGTATCATCGTAAGTGCGGCTATTACACGTAATGGTCAGCTTCTGTTTATCACTGATACCATTCAAGAAGTGATTAACAACGGCACTGGCACTCAGGCGAATCTGCTACTGGTTCCAGTGACCTCTGTTGCAATTGAAACTGCACCTACAGCCACAACGACCGGTACTGGGACGATACAGTAATTCTCATGCCGCTTTATGCGCTGCAGTGTCTTGAACTGTGGCGCTAAAGCTCACTGTAGCGCCAGCGATATTGCTGTAAATCAATACACCCAGCGGGACTTATTTCAATACCTTCAGCCAGCAATGCATTTTTCTGTCTAAGATAATCTTCTCCGATTAACGATATCTCCCCGTGACGATTAATCACCCGATACCAAGGTAATGTAGAGCCTTCAGGTAAGCGTTTCAGAACGCCGCCAACTTGCCGCGCAGCTCTGGGTGAGCCTATCAACCGGGCAATATCGCCATAAGTGGTCACTTGCCCAAATGGAATCGCCGCCACAACCTGAAATACTCGCTGACGGAAGCTGTCGATTATTGGCGGGTGATTTTGCTCTGCTGCGTCATTTAGCGTTTCAGCGTCATCCGGGCTTGATAGCTCAGTTCTTGGTGATGTCACTGCGTCCTCTTTCTTATTGGTTATCTGTGTTAGCAAATAGTGTGGCGCGATAGAGAAAATGAGAGTGATATAAATAGAATGAGGAGAATAAATAACATCATCAGAGATTTTTTTGCCACAAGAAAATAGATTTCGCCCGAAGATTAAGTATGCTGGGCAAGAAATAATCAGTTAGCGCGTGTTGTCTTGCTATTTCGAGGTCCATAGTCGATAATGCCCACCGCTCCAGAGTAAAAGGAGCCGTTAACGTCAATGGAGGTCCTGTTGGTTCTCCCGCAACACTAACTTGTGAACTCGGTCAGATCCGGAAGGAAGCAGCCGTAGCAGGCGAGGTGTGTGCCGGGATGTAGCTGGCAGGGCCTCCACCAATTTTGGCGAGTCATTCATTATCAAAATCATTCGGCTTATCAACTCTCTTCGCCAGCACAATATCAACCAGTAGTTATCAACCAGTAGTTATCAACTAATCATTATCAGCGATAAATCTTTTTGCCCCCCATGTCTATAGTGCTAACCGACCGTTTATTGAAAGTTAATACAAGAATTTTCTTATTTATTTGCAAGTTAGATTTTTAATTTGCATCTTAGATTTGGTCTATAACTAATAATGTTTTTAAATTATTAGTGGCCAGGAGGATTTGATAAATTAAATAGCACAACAATACAGCATCACTTCAATGTTCTGATAAACCCCCATGACTTCATCTAGACACGCTTCATTTAAACACAGATGCGCAATAACGCGGGATTAAAGTTAACCTTCAATACCTGGGTGTTTTATCTCAAATTGAACACTTACAACCCGCTGACTGCATTGAAGCCGATAACAATTATCGGCTCAACGTTGTGTGTCTTAACCAGCGTTAAGCAGACTATTTCACATGTTGCCACACAGTAGGTGGAATTTTATCATAAAGTTTATTCATTGTGAGCTCAGCTAAGCGATGGTCTGCAGCTGAATAAAATAATTCCAGCTCATCATCTGAAAGTTCGTACTTATTCTTTTCAATTACACGTTCTAATGTATCAATAGTTGTACATTTTCTTAAACGCATCAGGTAGTCAGTTTTTGTCATGGTGAATCTTCTTCTCGATATAAAAATAATATAGTGAAACTATTCTTTAAGTTTTCATCAGGGTACAGATGTATTCCCCTGAGAAAAGTCTGAATAAACGCTCTTTGGTTTTTTGCCAGCGACGCAATTCAGGGTCATTGATCCCATAACTACTAAACAGAGTATATGTATCGTCTAAATATTCTTCCACTAACTCTGAAAGGTCTGCGCCATCAGGGTATTTTATTTTAAAACTCATCACAAATGAAGCTATATGCTCGATCAAATCATTCAATTGTAGATTTACGGCAGAAGTCGGGTCATTTACCCAACCATGGTGGCTGTCACCAAGGGTGGCAATGCCTTCATCATACAAACTCTCACATAAAAACTTCAATTGGGCAATGTCATGCCGCTTCGGTGAGTACTCATCCATATCATCCCCTCCGTAAACGCTTAATTCGGTGTTGATAACACAATGTGAGTAGATCGGTAATCATATAAATGCAAAAGCTTATCGGTAAAGTAAATAAACGTTTCTTGCTATAAATATAAATCATTTCTCCGCTCATCGCGCAACTTTATTACTTAATCTTACAATTCATCAGCGGTTGAAGGTCTGTCATTGTTAATTATATCAAAAGTGATTTTTTCTGGGTGTACAATAAATGTTACAGTATTTGTTAACAACTCTTCAGTATTGATATCTAAGCAGGAGTTGAAAATATACCACTGATAAGAGTAAGTCATTGAATAATGGTTATCTTTCAAATTTATAATATCAAGAATTTCTAATGAACCAGTGGTGTACTGGGCATTCTCCGAATAATACATTAACCCAGAAACCAAGCTTTCTTCAATTTCACCTATGTTATTCTTGATAACATTCCTCAGTAATGAAATCGGGTAACGCCCTGAGAAAAAGTCCCCAGCTATTTCATTGTTCATTAATTGTCCGCTCATGGTGACAAGATTAATTCATTAACACACTGCCATTGTTACAAAAAATGCGATGATATCTGTTTTCAGTAACTATTCGCATGATTTGAAGTAAAAATTTCAAATTTAATGAGATTTATCTACTAAACCGCTTAGTTAGCATTGAGTGACGTTATTAAGGTCGTATTCAATAACACTGTTCGACAATAAAATTAAAAAACTTAAATAGAGTTTTGCATATTTAAGGTTATTACTCACGCTTAACTCAGTCTACTTCTATTAATTTAGAATGCTATGCCGGTTTTATCAAGAGGAGGGACTCCCGTAAGGCTGGTTTTCTATTGTGTAAATTACCGTTTTGCGAGCGTTAACGAAGAGTTCTGCTGCTAGAGTACCAAAATCATGCCCACCCTCACCAGTAAGATATTAGTAAAAATACTTTAATTTGCTGTAACTAAGCATGTTCGCACTGCTTATTTTATCAACAGCACCGGATTTTTATCCACCTCTGTTGATGTTGTATCGATACCCCGTCATGAATTGTTACCTTTGAAATATTTATGGTAGAGATGCACACTTGAATTTGACTAAGTAATGTGATGTTATAATATATCATTAATCGCTTATTCTTCTCTGACATGAATAAATTCTCTGCTCGATTTACCCCGCTACCGCACTGGACGTTATTTTCACTTTCTTCCTTACAGCGCATTGTCGGTGTTGCCTTACTTTGTGTGTTGTTGTGGTGTGCCATTTATTGGGCGAATGTATTGCCATGATAAATTTGAGAAATATTGAGATTGGATATGAAAACCGTGCCCTAACACCATCAATTAATGGTTGTTTTTCCGCAGGTTCGCTTACTGCAATTATTGGAGCCAATGGGGCGGGTAAATCCACTTTACTTAAAACTTTGGCGGGCTTACAACCAGCTGTTGCGGGGAAAGTGACATTTACTGGCGGGAGATCCCCGCAAATAGCCTACCTTCCTCAACAAGCTGAGTTAGACAGGCAGTTTCCTATTGTTGTCCAAGATGTAGTGGCGATGGGGTGTTGGCCACAAAGTGGATTATTGGGTGGAATTAATCACCAATCACGGCAACGAATCAAACAGGCATTAAGTGCGGTCGGAATGCAGGATATGGCTCGCCAGCCGGTTGGTGAGCTTTCGGGTGGACAATTGCAGCGGGTGCTATTTGCTCGTCTTTTAGTACAACAAGCGCAACTGATTTTGTTGGATGAGCCTTTCACTGGTATTGATAGCCAAACTGTCGGGTTGTTACTTGAGGTTATTCATCAGCTACATAATGAGGGGAGAACCATAATTGCTGTCCTGCATGATATGTCGATGGTGGCCGACCATTTCCCTCATGCATTGCGGCTAACATCTCAAGGCTATTGCTGGCAATCCTCTGATCAGGTTTTAGCCCAGTGGCACCACTCTCAGGGTTCATCTTGCCCGTTTTCCGCACCGCCCAACTCTCTGAGGGCGATCAATCCATGATATTGCTTCATTTACTTGTTGATCCTTTTTTGGATTTTGGCTTTATGCGCCGGGCATTGATCGCGTGTTTAGCTCTGTCACTCAGTTCTGCGCCATTGGGGGTTTTCTTATTATTACGACGAATGAGTTTAGTCGGTGATGCTCTGTCGCACGCAGTATTACCTGGGGCGGCTATCGGATACCTGATTTCGGGTATGTCACTGGTGGCCATGGGCGTCGGGGGATTTATTGCCGGGCTGGCGGTTGCCATGATGTCGGGATGGGTGAGCCGCCGAACACTGTTAAAAGAAGATGCCAGTTTTGCCGGTTTCTATCTGGGTTCTTTGGCTTTAGGGGTCACGCTAGTCTCTTTGCGCGGCTCCAGTATGGATCTGCTCCATGTGTTATTCGGTTCTATTCTCGCTGTTGATGCCAACGCCATGACCATGGTTGGGGTAATAACCACTTTCTCTATGTTGGCTTTAGCGGCTATTTATCGCGCGCTAGTGGTGGAGTCATTTGATCCTGTTTTCCTGCGGGTCAGTATGGGGCATTGGTTGATGGTGGTTCATGCGCTGTTTCTGTCATTAGTCGTGCTTAATTTAGTGGCTGGATTTCAAATTCTGGGCACGCTGATGTCAGTCGGGCTAATGATGCTCCCCGCCGCCAGTGCGCGTTTTTGGGCCAAAAACTTACCTCAAACCTTGGGCATTGCCATGGCGATTGGCATGATTGCCAGTCTCGTCGGGCTGCTGTGGTCGTATTACGCCTCATTGCCGGCCGGGCCAGCTATTGTCCTGAGTGCCAGTCTGATTTTCTTTTTATCTATTTTATTTGGAAGGCGCGGTGGAGTTTTAGCTACTGCGCGCCGTTGAGAACTATTTCTTATTAAGAACCCCCGTGTCATTAAAGGAGAGTTAAATGAAGTATTTACCTATTAGTTTGGCGGTAGCTGCTCTACTGTCAAGTCCGCTGGCAATGGCGAAAACGGTCGAGGCTGTCGCCAGTTTTTCTATTTTAGGTGATATCGTCAAACAGGTTGGAGGCTCACATGTCAATGTGGTGACCTTAGTTGGCCCAAATGGGGACCCCCATGGTTTTGAACCCACGCCGAAAAATAGTAAGCAATTGTCCAAAGCCGATGTGGTGTTTGTCAGTGGGTTAGGGCTGGAAGGCTGGTTAGAACGGCTGATCATAGCCTCCGGTTATAAAGGGCAGGTCGTCATCGCGTCAACCGGGGTTGATACCCGCAAGATGGATGAAGAGGGCAAAATGGTGACCGACCCTCATGCCTGGAACAGTATGGCGAATGGTATTAAATATGCTAACAACGTAATGAATGCATTGATTATCGCCGATCCTGAAGATGCAGATTATTTCCGTAAGCGCGGGGGGGAATATATTCAACAACTGGAGAAATTGGATGCTTATGCCAAGGCGCAGTTTGCCGCGATCCCCGCTGGGCAGCGCAAGGTTCTAACCAGCCATGATGCATTTGGTTATTTTAGTCAGGAATATGGGGTTAATTTCTTATCACCTGTTGGTTTCTCTACAGAATCTGAAGCCAGTGCCAGTGGAGTTGCTGCGCTGATTAATCAAATCAAAAAAGAGAAAATAAAAACCTATTTCATTGAAAACCAAACTGATCCTCGGCTAGTTAAACAAATTGCTGAAGCCAGTGGCGCACAAGCTGGCGGAGAGCTTTATCCCGAGGCATTATCTGTAGCCGACGGCCCAGCAGCGACTTACACACAAGCCTTTAAACACAATGTGGACACTATTGTGGGTAGCATGAAGTAGTTATCGGAAGAAAATTTCTCAGCCTCAAGGGAAACTAAGGGGCTGAGTTATCAATCCTTTATGACAAATAGAAAAGCCCCGTTGGGCAGCAACGGGGCTTTTGACTGCAACATATTCAACATCACCGTTTTTTATGAGTACCTCCCTGAACGGCTTTAAAACGTGGATTACTTTTGCAAATAACATACACCCGACCACGGCGACGGACGATTTTACAATCGGGATGACGGTTTTTTGCCGATTTCAATGAACTCAATACTTGCATAATTAACTCTCAGAATTAGCTGTTTTTTGGCGTCAGGAAGCTGCCGAACCGCTTATGGAAACGCGCAGTGCTGCCTTCTTTTGAAAACTCTTTTTGTTTACCGGTGTAATACGGATGCGATGCCGAGGAGATATCCAGTGTGACATATGGATAGGTCTGCCCATCGCGTTCAATGGTTCGCGATGTGGCGATGGTTGACCCGACAGTGAAATAAGTGTCCGCACTGGTATCGTGAAAAACCACAGTCCGATAATTAGGGTGGATGCCAGGTTTCATAAAAACTCCAATTGTTATGTTATACTATAACAATAATTATGCTCCATTCGTTTTTCACTTTCAAGTCCGAGTTTCAAGTCCGAATAAATAAAAAAAACCGCAAACCGAAGTTTGCGGACTTTTTTAAAGTGGGTGAGGTGCTTGCTTGCGATTAAGCGACCACGTGCAACCCCAAAACAGCAAAAATGTTCGCCAAAATACCTACGATAATAGCCGCGATAGGGCCTGCCGCTAGTTTCATGACCGGGCGGCCACAAATCTCGTTGAGGATATACAAGCTGACGACTACAAAAATGCCGGTGCCGGGCCAGATTTGATTTGCGGCATTAACCCCGCCCACCAAAAGTGCAATTTCAAGAATTTGCGTCATGGCGGTACGAATATTATCACCGGACATTTTTAACGATGGGAAACGGTTCATCGCCTTGCCAATTCGGCTCAGACTGGTAATTTCAACGCCCATAGCACCAGCCCCAAGTATGCCTGCAACCACTGGGTTAGGCGCAAGGTAGCCTAAGCCGAGGAACCAGTCACACCAGCCGTTGGTGCCATATACGCCACTTATCATTGCGGTGGTGATAATTAGTGGCATGAAAGCCAGAGCTTGAACAATGGCGACGATAGCTGCTGAGGTAATTTGCCCTTTTCCAAGCAATGCTGCTGCAATTGGCTCACCGGCAATCCAATGGTAGTGGGCAGTGATGGTGATTAATGCCGCCATTGGGAGTAGATAAATCGCGTTTTTCCGAATGCGCTTAATATTGTCGTCAAACAAGCTATGTTCTATTTCTTCGCCGTGGCGTTTATCACGGGAAGCAAAGAACAGTAAGCAAATCATGCCAAACAGCATCGCAATGCCTTCTGGGCTGAGTGCCACTTCATTACCCGCAATAGTGACGGGGTTAATTCGTTCAATCACAACACGGGCCAGGAAGGCGATAATAATGGTGATTAACCCCGCTTTTTTGCCGAATTGATAACCGACGGCAATAGCAGGGAAGGCGACAAACGCATAAATTATTGGGTCGCCTACTGACGCGAGGGCATCCAGGAAATTGACGGGTAGATAACTGAAGCCCTTAATCAGCCCATCCAGCGCGATAGTGATTAACGCCCCATAAACAGTACCAATTAATACGGCTAGCTTAGTATTATTCAGTGATACACCAATAATATCCGCTGTCAGCAAAACAATATGAATGACAATAATCCCCGTTGCCAACGTAATTGGCATGGCGAAACCGGTGATGAACCCAATACTGATAGCAAAGGAGATACCCGCCAGCTCTTTTCGGCTCATATTGCCGTTCATAAACTCCGGCATAATAGGCCGCAATCCATCGTGATAAACCGCGATAGACTTGTTGGCAAGAAAAGTGGCATACCCTCCCATTAGAGCGAAAAGAATAATCTTAACTAAATTAAACGATTCCATATCACGACCCCATCGAGGCCAATAGGCCCCCGGCTAATTTGTTTATTATTGTTGTCAATTGCGTCAGTCTTTTTCAGTCAAAGTGGCTTACTGTATATATTCACAGCGTTATTTGTCCACCAATAAAACGGCGCATAAGGCTTTAACAGAGTTTTCAACGCGATCATTGGTAAAGCCAAATGCTTTTTTACCTTGATCTATCAATTGGCTGATATTGGCTTCTGAGGGCTGGGTCAGAGCATTCGCTATTGTGGCGCACTTATCGCGGCCAATCAGGGCGTAAGCCATAGCAAGAGCGCCGCCGGCACCACTTTGGCAAGCGCCCACGTAATAGTCGAAACTGCCATTTTTGACTTTCATGGCGGCATCCATGTCAGTAAAAATTTCACAGGAAATTTTATCTGCGCCATATTTAGCTAAACAATCTCGTATTTCGTTTTTATTCAGTTGCCCACCAATAGCGATTTTAAGCATTCTTACTTCCCCTTAAGTATCCTGAATATATCCCATTATTTGCTAGTGCCAGTGAGCTGCCGCCAGAAAGAGTGGCCGTTTTGTGGTGCAGTTGCCGCAAAAAACTCACAGACTGTCGCACCAACATCTGACATTGTTTCTCGGCTTCCCAAGCGAATGGCCTTTTGCGGCGATTGCGCCATTCCCGCATGATAGACCAGCAGCGGCACCTGTTCCCGGGTGTGTTTACTATGGCCGATTGTCGGGTCGTTGCCGTGATCTGCCATCACGACCAGGCAATCACCTGGCAACATAGCTGCAGTTATTCTGCCTAGCATGTTATCGACCAATTGCAGACATTCTGCATAGCGCGCAACATCCTGCCCATGGCCCGCCAGGTCAGTTTCCTGAATATTAGTGCAGATGAAGGCACTACCTGCACGTTGCACTTCTTCCAATGTAATATCCAGAATGGTTTGTGAATCAACCAATTGCTGGTAGTTTCGCCCTGCTGAGTTGGCAACAATATCAGCGACTTTACCCACCAGCACTGTGGGAATATTCACTTTTTCAAGCTGATGAGGTACCTGAACATCGGCGTCAACGCCATAACCGAGGTGAATAACCTGAAAACCATTATCGTAAACACCTGATTTTGGGCTGTTAATACCAATATAATGTTGTTGCTTAACTTCAGCTGCGCTGATGATTGCGTGGCTATTCATCAGCCCCCCCCCATAGGCAATGACGCGGTTAACTGCCACACAACCCCGCACTATCCGACCTATCTTTTCGACCTGCTCAAAATTAATAGCATCTAAATTAGCACAAATATTAAATACTTGGCCTAAATCTGCTTCAAGATTATCGCCAATTGCGACGCAGTTATTGACCCATAGAAATTGCAAATTGCTGCTATCATCAGGTGCACTGCGCTCTTCAACTTGATAACCCTGCTGGCGTAATGCATCAGCCACACGCGTTTTTACACTGGAGAATGGCATGCTTAAAGGTGAGCGGGGTAGGGTGCCCATGATCTCCTGGTGGCCCATAAAGGTGTCTCCACCCTCATGTTGCAACAGCGCGACACCAAAACTGGCCTCGGGGTTATCTTGCATCACGCTGCCGTGAAAATCTGGCGAACCAATATGTAGCGCATTGATTAGCCCTATTTTTTCCAAATTGGGTAAACGCAATTCGGGGTAGGTCTGCAAAATATGGGCACAGGTATTCGCCTCTATATCCTGTGGACGAACTTCAGCGACATCGGGCATGGCCCCTACGCCAAAGCTGTCAATGACCAGCACGATAAACTTACTCATAACCCCTCCTGCCCGGTGGCGTGGGAATAGTATTCCCCTGGCTATCATAAATCCCGAGTAATGTGGGCTGACCAGACTGGATCCCGCCGACCAGAACCACGTCACTGCGGGTGACGAAAATCTGTGTACGAAAGCACATCACCACTGGGCTGCCGACGGCGAATGGCCCGGTAAGACCTATTGTATAATCGATACTGGCATTGTCTGGATTCAGTACCTTACTGACATGCCATTGTTGGTCATATACCAGGGCATTATTCAAATGACCGCGCCGATAGTAACCGCCACCATAGCAATGACTTTTACCTTGATGGCAATGGGAAATCTCTGTCAGATACAGCATGGCAATATGTTCGGGCTGGTTACCCTGTTGGTTAGAGGGCATAGTTCCGGTCAATGAGTGGCCCGGTTCGGCGTGTGTGACACCCCATTTAGCCAGTTGCGGCAAGCTTTCAATGCTAGTTGCTGAAGGGCCGTTGACCTGTTCTACCTGGATGCCGTGCTGCTCAAGAATACTTTTTGCTTCAATCAGGGTATTAAGATTCGGGCTGGGCAATGTCTTGCCTTTTTCACTATCAAAAAGCATGCAAGGGAAATGGGTAACACCCACCAAACGGATACCAGAAATTGTCTTTATTTCTTTGATAACATTGGGTAATTCATCCAGTGAGAACCCTGCCTCTTGCCCTGGGTAAATCAGGTCATCGTGATGGCAAACTTTTAATAACAGCGCTTGCTCTTTATTCTGACGGACTGCGGCAGCAGCAATTTCTCGTGCTTTGGCGACACTGTAAACGGTAATGACTTCGGGTTGATGAGACACCACTTCATCTACCATCCCGCTGGGGATTTGGACTAAATGGCCGATGTGGGCCACTGGCAAATTATGTTGATAGAGTTGGCGCGCCTCTTTGAAATCCACCGCGACGATACCTTGATAGCCACATTCCAGCAGGAGCTTACACAGCAGGGGATTTCGGCCAAATTGTTTGCTCATCAGATAAAGAGTGATGCCATGGCGTGTTGCTGTTTCCAGCAGTAAATGCGCATTTTGTTTGACCTGATCAACATCAATAACATAACTGTCAGGTTTTATAACTCCTTGTTTCCAAAATGAAATCGCCGCTTCTATGAGCGCTGGGTTTTGTTTTTGTAATGCTTTTAGTAGCATATTTGATCCCTAAATATACTCGTCATAATTCAAGCTGCATGTGCGTTGACCGCTTTCATGTAATTCGAATTATTGAGAGTAAAATGATATTTTAATTGTTCATTTTTTTGAATATTTAATCTATGTCTAAATTATTAGCTCTCAATCTGTTGGGCCAGATGCAAGCCATATAAGTTTGCTAATAAATATCCCAATTCGTGATCGGGTACTTCAAAGACAAACAGTGAGAGTAGATCGTTATTAATATCTCTGATATTGGCAAAAATTGCTGTGGTTTCGATCTCTTTTAATATTTCATCGTCGATAGCCGGAATAACCTGTCCCTGACTCGCTCGCATCAGCGCATTGGCCATGTGAGTAATCAGCATTTCTCCTTGGGGATGACGAATTGATAATTGCCAGTGTTGTTCCAAACGAGTGAGAACATTGAGCATGCCACAGTAGACCGCAGAATCAATAACCTGCGCGTCATATAAAATTTTCAATCTTGTTTCCATTGTTTCCATTGTTTCATTATCTTCATTTTTATGAATATTTATATCATAGTAATTAATTGTCTGGCGGCAAATGCTCAACTTACTATTTGATATATTGATCACAATATAAACACTCTGACGGAATTGGCTGCTTTAAGGGGGTATTTATACCCTGTTTTCTACTGGCCCAATGTGAGGATCAGACCAATGACAAAGAAAAAGGCCGCTGAGTTTAGACTGGGCGGCCTTTTTAGTACGACATTATTTATTGCGAATAAGGTTTATTTCACCTTATGGTCAACCGCATGTGCATGTTCTACATCTTCACTTTTCCGGCTAAAGCGGCGGCGAACCACCACGAAGAATACCGGAACAAAGAAGATAGCCAGTACTGTCGCGGTTATCATACCGCCCATTACACCGGTACCGACCGCATTCTGTGCACCAGAACCTGCACCGCTACTGATAACCAGCGGCATAACCCCAAGAATAAAGGCCAGTGAGGTCATCAAGATTGGACGCAGACGCATACGCACTGCTTCTAAGGTTGATTCCACCAAACCTTTGCCTTCTTTATCCATCAAGTCCTTAGCGAACTCAACAATCAAGATGGCGTTCTTGGCCGATAGCCCAATGGTGGTCAATAAGCCCACCTGGAAGTAAACGTCATTTTCCAGCCCACGCAGAGAGGCGGCAATTAACGCACCGACCACACCCAGTGGTACCACCAACATCACAGAGAATGGAATTGACCAGCTTTCATACAACGCCGCCAGACACAAGAAGACCACAATCAGTGAGATGGCATACAGCGCTGGCGCTTGGTTACCTGACAAACGTTCCTGATAGGACATGCCCGTCCAGTCATAACCCACGCCGCTTGGTAATTTAGCGGCCAATTCTTGCATCAGGTCCATAGCTTCACCGGTACTTTTACCCGGAGCGGCCTGACCCAGAATTTCCATGGATGGTAAGCCGTTATAACGTTCCAGTCGTGGTGAGCCGTATTCCCATTTGGCAGTGGAGAAGGTGGCAAATGACACCATCTGACCTGCATTATTACGGACATACCACTTATCAATATCACTCGGTAACATACGGAATGGCGCATCCGCCTGCACATAAACTTTCTTCACACGACCGCGGTCGATAAAGTCGTTTACATAGCTGCCGCCCATGGCGGTACCCAAGGTAGTATTGATATCAGAAATTGCCACGCCCAGCGCTTGTGCTTTTTCCTGATCTACTTCGACTTTGAACTGAGGCGTATCTTCCAGCCCGTTTGGCCGCATACCCACCAGCATATCCGGGTGTTGTGCCGCCATACCAAGCAGTTGGTTACGGGCTTCCGTTAACTTCTGATGCCCCACGTTACCTTGGTCAATTAACTGGAAGTCGAAGCCGGTAGCGGTACCCAATTCCACAATCGCCGGCAAGTTAAAGGCGAAGACCAAACCGTCTTTAATTTGCGAGAAAGCAGCAGAAGCACGACTCACAATGGCCGGAACTTTGTTTTGCTCGCCAGGGCGTTCATCCCAATTTTTCAAACTCACGAATGCTAGACCGGTATTCTGACCTTGACCGCTGAAACCGAAGCCGTTAACCGTAAATACAGAGTTAACCACGTCTTTTTCTTTGTCGAGATAATAGTCAGTAACCTGATTCAGCACTTTCTGAGTTCGTTCTTGGGTCGCACCCGCAGGCATTTGTACCATGGTCAGGAACACGCCCTGATCTTCTTCCGGTAAGAATGAAGAGGGTAAGCGCAGGAACAACACGCCCATACCAATCACAATAGCCAGATAGATAACCAAATAACGGCCGGTGCTGCGCAGGATATTGGCAACACTGTCGGTATAGTGGTGGGTACTGCTCTCAAACATGCGGTTAAACCAACCAAAGAAGCCGGTTTTCGGGCCATGTTCGCCTTTAGCGATAGGTTTCAACATGGTGGCGCACAGTGCTGGGGTCAGAATTAATGCTACCAGAACCGAGAGCACCATGGCCGAAACGATGGTAATAGAGAACTGACGATAAATCGCCCCGGTTGCGCCGCCGAAGAAGGCCATCGGAACAAATACGGCAGAAAGCACCAACGCGATCCCCACCAATGCACCCTGGATTTGCTCCATGGATTTCTTAGTGGCTTCTTTCGGCGGTAGCCCTTCCTCTTGCATCACACGTTCGACGTTCTCGACGACGACGATGGCATCATCCACCAATAGCCCTATCGCCAACACCATCCCGAACATCGTAAGAGTGTTTATCGAATAGCCAAAGGCGGAAAGAATGGCGAACGTCCCCAGCAATACGACCGGTACCGCAATGGTTGGAATCAACGTTGCGCGGAAGTTTTGCAAGAACAGATACATCACCAAGAACACCAGGATGATAGCTTCGACCAGCGTCTTAACCACTTCGTTAATGGAGATTTTAACGAACGGTGTGGTGTCGTACGGGTAAACCACTTTCAGCCCTGCGGGGAAGAACGGCTGTAATTTTGCCAGTTCAGCTTTTACCGCAGCAGAGGTGTTCAGGGCGTTAGCCCCTGTCGCCAGCTTAATACCGATACCTGCCGCTGGCTTACCATTATAACGAGCAATAATGTTATAGCTTTCAGCACCCAATTGAACGATAGCCACATCTTTCAGGCGAACCTGTGAGCCATCAGTATTGACTTTCAGCATGATCTGGCTGAATTCTTCCGCATTGGTCAGACGGGTCTGAGCAATAATAGAGGAGTTCAGTTCTTGACCCGGCACTGGTGGCGTACCACCTAATTGCCCTGCGGCAACCTGGTTATTCTGTACTTTGATCGCGTTGATAACATCAACCGGCGTCAAACCGTAGTTATTCAGTTTATGCGGGTCCATCCAGATACGCATCGCGTATTGGGAACCGAATAACTGAACATCACCTACCCCCGTGGTACGGCTGATCGGGTCTTTAACGTTAGAACCGACATAGTCAGCAATATCTTCTTGCAGCATGGTGCCGTCTTCTGAAATAAAGCCGGCAACCATCAGGAAGCTACTACTGGACTTTTCAACGCTCACACCTTGCTGCTGCACTTCTTGCGGCAGTAATGGCATGGCTAATTGCAGTTTGTTCTGGACCTGAACCTGCGCGATATCGGGATCAGTGCCGGAGTTAAAGGTCAACGTCAACTGAACGTTACCGGAGGAGTCACTGCTGGAAGACATGTACAACAGGTTATCGATACCGTTCATGTTCTGTTCGATAACCTGCGTAACTGTATTCTGCACAGTCGTCGCATCGGCGCCAGGATAGTTGGCGGAGATTGTAATTGCCGGCGGCGCAATGGTCGGATATTGCGCAACAGGTAATTTCATTATCGCAAGGGTACCGGCTAACATGATTATGATAGCGATAACCCAAGCGAAAATAGGGCGATCTATAAAGAACTTAGCCATGAATTACCGGCTCCTTTTAAGACTTCTTCTCTGTATCAGCCGGGGCTGCTTTTTGCGCCGGGTCAGTAACTTCCTGCACTCTTACCTGCACACCCGGTCTGATTTTTTGCAAGCCGGAAACAATAAGACGATCGCCTGCTTTCAATCCGTCAGTCACCAACCATTTATTACCAATGGCTTGATTAGCAACCAGTGTACGCAATTCAACTTTGTCATCAGCTCCAACGACCATCGCCGTTGCTTCGCCGCGAGGGTTACGTGTTACACCTTGTTGAGGCACTAATAGTGCATCAGGGCGGACACCTTCATCCAGACGGGCACGGACAAACATCCCTGGTAACAGCGTTTCATTCGGGTTAGGGAAGATAGCGCGGATAGTGATAGAACCGGTGGTTTCATCCACAGTCACACCAGAGAATTCCAACGTACCGGTTTCTGCATATTCAGCGCCGTTTTCCAGTAACAAGCGAACTTTAGCTTTACCGTTTTCTTGTTTGAGCGTGCCATCAGCCAGCTCTTTTTTCAGACGCAGGAACTCATCACTTGACTGAGTAACATCAACGTACATCGGGTCAAGTTGTTGGACTGTTGTCAACGCGGTTGCCTGGCCACTGGTCACCAATGCACCTTCAGTCACTGAAGATTTACCGGTACGACCACTGATTGGCGAGGTCACATGAGTATAAGCCAGGTTAATACGGGCACTTTCTACCGCTGCTTTTGCTGCCAGAACGGAAGCATTGGCTTGCATAGAGTTAGACACCGCTTGGTCATACTCTTGCTTACTGATGTAGTTGGTGCCGAGCAATGGTTTGTAACGATTAACGGTCAGACGAGCGATTTCAGCGGCAGCTTGTGCTTTAGCCAAGTCACCTTTTGCGCTGTCATAAGCGGCCTGATAAGTTGCTGGATCAATTTGATAAAGTGATGTTCCGGCGGTGACATCACTGCCTTCAACATAGTTACGTTTAAGAATAATACCGCTAACTTGCGGGCGAACTTCTGCAACACGGAATGCGGACGTACGGCCAGGCAATTCAGTTGTGATATTCAGTGGCGCTGCTTTCAATGTCACAATGCCGACTTCAGGTGCCTGTTGAGCATGGGCTTGCACCGCATCTTTATCATTACATCCTATAAGTACTAAGCTGCCTGAAAGTACCAGAATTGCAGCCAGAGGCATTACCCCTCTGTTTTTGCTCATAGATAAACCTCAAGTGTCCGATTTTTAATTTCATTCAATGGATCACAAGCTTTAAAACCCATTGCTGCGTAAATTATATGTGCGTGCTATGGTACATACATTCGTGAATGTATGTAAATCGCACCCCCTCGAAAAAACAACGCTATGGCACGAAAAACCAAACAGCAAGCCGAAGAGACCCGGCAACACATTCTAGATGCCGCAGTGCGGGAATTTTCTGCGCACGGTGTTTCCGGTACTTCACTTACTGATATTGCTGTCGCCGCAGGTGTCACCCGAGGCGCAATTTACTGGCACTTCAAGAATAAGGTAGACCTGTTTAACGAAGTCTGGGAGTTATCAGAGTCTAAAGTTGATCTGCTCGAATTAGAGTATCAGGCAAAATATCCTGATAATCCACTCCGTATTCTGCGTGAAATACTCATTTATGTGCTTGTTTCTACGCGAGAGGATTGTCGGCGACGCGCATTGATGGAAATTGTGTTCCATAAATGCGAATTTGTCGGAGAGATGACCTCTTTCCACGATGCACGTAAAGTCCTTGATTTAGCTAGTTATGAGCGAATTGAGTCGGTTTTGCAAGGCTGTATTGATGCTAATCAGCTGCCCGTCAATCTTGATACCCGCCGTGCTGCGATTATCATGAGAGCCTATATTACAGGTTTGATGGAAAACTGGCTTTTTATGCCAGAAAGTTTTGATATAAAACAAGAGGCACCGGTATTAATTGATGCTTATCTGGAGATGTTAAGCCATGGGGTTTCATTGCTAAAAAAGATATAGGACTAACTGGAGATGTTTATATGAGCGATAAAACGAGTTCACTGGTTGTTATTGCCAATGGTGCTGCATATGGCCAGGAGTCGCTATTTAACGCGCTGCGTTTATCTATTGCATTGAAAGAACAGCAGACAAACCTCGATTTGCGCCTATTTTTAATGTCTGATGCCGTTATTGCCGGTCTTAATGGGCAGCAGCCCCGAGAGGGTTATAACTTACAACAGATGTTGGAAATCCTTACGGCACAAAATGTCCCGGTTAAACTATGTAAAACCTGTGCGGATGCCCGTGGTATTAGTGAATTAGTCTTGGTTGATGGTGTAGAGATTGGGACTTTGGTTGAACTGGCTCAATGGACACTGGCGGCCGAGAAAGTTCTGACGTTTTGAGCAGTAAAAGAAAAATGCCTATTGAATGCTCTAATAAACCATTATTTCGGGCTGTTACATTTGATTCCGTCGTAAGTGCGTAACTGCCCGCATTATTACAGCTATTCACGCTCTGAAAGACTTTTCTTATTATGACTCGAGACTGAACGTGATAGGATTTCAGCCTCTCTGTTGAAATGAAGTTCAAATATGAGCAGCAGATTTCACAATCCATATTTTTTACCATTTTCTTTGTCGGTTTCTTTGCCAACAGGCGCGTTTTTACTACGTCTGCGGACAATGATTATCTTGCTTATAATTGCATTGCTATTTTCGCCGTCACTTTTCGCTGCTGGAATGAATATAGATGTGCCGACGCGCAATGAAGTGCTGAGCCAACTGGATGCATTATCAAAGCAAAAAATACTGTCGCCAGCTGAAAAGTTATCGCAACAGGATCTGACAAAAACGCTGGAATACCTTGATACTATTGAGCGTACCAAGCAGGAAGCCAGTCAACTTAGACAACAATTAGCACAGGCCCCGGCGAAACTACGGCAAGCGACTGACGGACTGGATGCGCTTAAAAATAATTCAGCGGATACTCTGACTCTAGAGTCCCTGGCAAACTATTCATTGCGCCAGTTGGAATCACGTCTAAATGAAACACTGGATGATTTACAATCTGCCCAAGAAGACCTCTCAGCTTATAACAGCCAGCTAATTTCCCTGCAAACTCAGCCAGAACGCGTGCAAAGTGCGATGTATAACGCATCGATGCGTTTAATGCAGATTCGCAATCAACTCAATGGATTGGCTCCGAAGCAAGAAGTTTTGCGGCCGACCCAACAACAAGCGCTATTGACTGAGCAAGTCATGCTAAACGCGCAGCTAGATTTGCAGCGTAAAAATCTGGAAGCTAATACGACGTTACAAGATTTGCTGCAAAAACAACGAGATTACACGACTGCGCACATTAACCAACTGGAGCGTAATGTCCAAATACTGCAAGAGGTAGTAAGCGGAAAACGGTTAATTATTTCAGAGAAAACAGCCAAAGAAGCGCAAGTCCCCGATGATGCTACTGATATTCAAAATGACCCATTAGTCAGCCGTGAATTGGCGATTAATAAAGAGTTGAGCCAGCAGTTGATTAATGCCACTAAAGAAGGCAACACACTGGTACAACAGAATATCAGAGTTAAAAACTGGCTGGATCGTGCTCTGCAATCTGAACGCAATTTAAAGGAACAAATTACCGTTTTACGCGGCAGTTTGCTGCTTTCTCGTATTCTCTACCAGCAGCAGCTCAATTTGCCGACGTCCGGTTTGATTACCAATATGGGGCCGCGTATTGCCGATTTGCGCCTCGAACAATTTGAAATTAATCAGCAGCGTGACCAGCTATTTCAAGGGGATGACTATATTCAAGCCCTAATGACTGACAGTAAAGAGAAAGTCAGCCCTGATGTAGAAGACGCGTTGGGGCAGATAGTCGATATCCGACGTGAACTACTGGACCAGTTAAATAAACAACTGGGTAACCAACTGACACTGGCGATTAATCTGCAAATTAATCAGCAGCAATTATTGAGTGTCAATGAGTCACTGCAACACACGCTGACACAGCAAATATTTTGGGTCAGCAGCAATAAACCCATGGATTGGTCTTGGCTGAAAGCATTGCCGAGTGCATTAAAAACTGAACTGAGCAGTTTTAACTTTACCCTATCATGGGATGACGTATTAGCCGGTTTAACTAAGTCGTTGGTATTCCTGATACCCATGCTGATTGTGGTGGGTGTAATCCGCTCACGCTACAACATGATTAATAAATATTTAGATAGATTGGCCTCTGACGTCGGGCAATTAAAGCATGATAGCCAAATGCACACACCTAAAGCCATTTTACTCACTTTGCTGAAAGTGCTGCCCGGTGCTTTGGTTATTTTGGGGGTAGGCTATTGGTGTTTACGTTCAGACTTCAATCTCAGCGATTTATTCTGGATCTTCTCCCAACGCTTGGCCCTGTTCTGGCTGGTGTTTGACCTGACATATCGTATGCTCTCACCAGGTGGTATCACTGAGCGGCACTTTATGATAGCGGCTGACCGATGTGCGCATTATCGGCGTCAAATGGTGCGTTTGGGCGTTGCATTGCTGCCCGTTATCTTCTGGTCTGCTCTGGGAGAAAAAAGCCCACTTCGATTGGTAGATGATGTTCTCGGGCAAGTTGTTATTGTCATTGCATTGGCACTATTGGCCTTGTTCGTCTATCCATTCTGCCGTGATAGCTGGCGTGAGAAAGATTCCCATGCGGTACGACTAGTGATAGTGACGGCAATAGCGGGAACACCGATCATATTGATTGGGCTAATGATTGCCGGATATTTCTACACCACACTGCAACTGGCTGGCCGCTGGATTGATAGTCTCTATTTATTATTTTTGTGGAATATCGTTTATCTGACAGCCATTCGTGGATTAGGGGTTGCAGCGCGGCGTTTGGCTTACCGGCGTGCCATCGCCCGGCGACAAAATCTGGTGAAAGAGGGCGCAGAGGGAGGGGAGCCGGTAGAAGAACCCCCATTGGCATTAGAACAAATTAACCAGCAATCATTACGTTTGACGACTATGGTCTTGTTCCTGATTTTTGCCACCTGTTTCTATGCAATCTGGGCTGATTTGATAACAGTTATCTCCTATCTGGACAGTATCTCTTTGTGGCATTACACCACCACCGTGGCGGGGGCGAGTGTCGTGCAGTCTGTCACCTTGGGGAATATGTTAGTGGCTTTGATGGCATTGGTGGTGGCTTATATTCTGACGCGCAACCTGCCAGGTTTGCTTGAAGTGGTGATTTTATCGCGGTTACAACTGCGTCAGGGGACTTCTTACGCCATTACCACCATTTTGACTTATCTGATCACCGCCATTGGTGGGATAACGGCGCTTAGCTCACTTGGGGTTTCGTGGGATAAACTACAGTGGTTGGTTGCGGCTCTATCGGTTGGTTTGGGGTTCGGCTTACAAGAGATTTTTGCCAACTTTGTATCGGGTTTGATCATTTTGTTCGAACGGCCTGTGCGTATCGGCGATACCATTACTATCGGTACTTTCTCGGGTAATGTTAACAAAATACGCATCCGTGCCACGACGATCACTGATTTTGACCGTAAAGAAGTCATTATTCCGAATAAGGCCTTTGTAACCGAGCGGCTGATCAACTGGTCTCTATCCGATACCGTTACCCGAATTATTATTAAAGTCGGGGTTGCGTACGGCTCTGATTTAGCAAAAGTAAAAGAAATATTGCTAAAAGCAGCCCATGAAAATCCTCGGGTCATGACGGACCCTGAACCTCATGTGTTCTTCCTTAATTTTGGTGCTAGCACTCTTGATCATGAGTTGCGTGTGTATGTACGTGAATTACGGGACCGTAGTTATACAGTGGATGAATTGAATAGCACGATTGATAAGTTATGTCGTGAGAATAATATTAATATTGCATTCAATCAGTTAGATGTGTATTTACACAAGCCCGACGGCACTGAAATTCAGGAAGTAAGTCGACCGTTTGATGCCCAAGGTTTACCTTCCGTACCATCTGAAAAGTCTGCGATGGGGGATACCAAACCTGATTTGCCGGATATCAATAAGCCACTTGCTTAAGGTTATCTCACGGGGTGAGATTGATAAACTCAATAACTCACCTTGCAATGATTCACAGCAAGGCGATATGTGCTCGTATCGCCTTGGCTGCACATCAAAACAAGCTGGTTAATCAGGCACTTTATTATGCAGCTTGCGCTGATAATCAAGTTGCACGATAGCCAATGCTGCCAATGCCGTTTCCGGCGCTATCTCATTGCATTCCAGCAAGTAGATAAGATCTACTGCCAGTTGCAGTTCTGGTGATGCTTTTTCAACTGACATAATCTGGCCAATATTTGATTTTCAGTGAGTTAGAAAAGTCGGGTGAGGATACCTTGCTGCCGGTATTCACCTGACTTGATTTCAATCCATCTACCTAATAGATTTTAAGCAGTACAACGGCGGCAAGTGAAAGAACCCGATAAGCTCATATAAGCAAGGGACTTGGGAGATTGAGTCCAGTCAGCACACCTGCAACTTGATAGTCGGTAGATATAAAACATTATAGAAAAGTATTCGCTATCGAAACCCTAATGATTCAAAAAATGTGATAAATATTCAAAAACCGTTCTCTTTCTTCTCAATACTGCGCTCTATTTTTATCAGCGCCTGCCGGCAACGCATTAAACGTCCCTCTAGTGCGGCAAGTTCTTTCTGTATTTTTTGCTGCTCAGTTAATAAATTTTGCTTACCCAGTTGGTTCTCTCTGTCCTGAATCATGGACAGTATTCGCCGCTCATAATCTTGATGTTCAGCCAGCTTATGGTAAGGATCTAGCTTATTATACTTGGGCTCAGGATTGGATTTTCTTAGCTTCTGTGTCGCTAACTCTCTTTGTAAGGCTGAGATTTGTGCAACCAATTTCTCAGCCAAGAAAGCGACCTGCTGCGTGCGATTGTCTGCAACGACCTGTTTCAGCTGGGCCATGTTTTTATGCACTTCCAGTAAATAATCGCGAAAACGGTTACCATGATTACCAAATAAATTCAGGTCAAAACGCGCTTGCTGAGACGGAGTATTGGCTTGTGGGCCAACTTGTGCCGACAATGCCTCTATTTGGCTTTCAAGCACCTGCAATAGCTTTTCTGTACTCATGGCGCTTCTCCCGAAGATCTTTCCGCCAGCTTGCCTTTGAATGCCAGTGGTTACAAGCAAGGTGATGGTTAAAACGGTATTTTGAACGAATAATGCTAAGAATACCTATTGATGCTAATGAGAGCATGCGTTAATGATAAAGGCACATTAATGAATGTATAATAAAGGGCGTTTATGTCTCGTTGGTTGTTGATAACTTTAGGTTGGCTCGCCGTGGTTTTGGCCACCTTAGGTATCGTGCTTCCTCTTTTACCCACTACGCCGTTTTTGCTACTGGCTGCATGGTGTTTTGCGCGTTCCTCTCCCCGTTTTCATCATTGGCTGCTCCATCGTTCATGGTTTGGTGGTTATATACGCACCTGGCAACAACATCGAGCTTTGCCTCCCGGCGTTAAATGGAAAGCAATATTGGTCACCATCCTTACTTTTGCCGTTTCACTTTGGCTGGTGAACATTTGGTGGGTCAGAAGCTTATTGTTGGTGATATTAACGCTATTATTGATATTTATGTTGCGGATGCCAGTTATTGACCTATCGCAACAAAAAAGGCACTGAGTCGTTCACATCAGTTGCATTTTTATGCCAGTTTGCATAGATTTGAGCGTTTTCGTGCGCGGGATCTTCCCTCGCTGCGCCCTTAGCGTTAAGGGGGCAGGCATTTACTCTGTCGACGTGCGGCGAGTAGATAAAATGAGTTACTCAATTGATGCCATTTTAACATCGATTGACCGCGCTTTAGTATGTACAGCAGTTTTACCAGGCACAAATTATGACCGCTACTGCACCTAATACAGCACAACAGCTTGAATATATTAAAAACAGTATCAAAACTATCCCCGATTATCCAAAAACGGGAATACTGTTCCGTGATGTGACCAGCTTGCTGGAAGATCCATTAGCCTACGCCGCCAGCATTGAGCTGCTGACTGAACGCTTTCTGGATAAGGGCGTGACTAAAGTCGTGGGTACTGAAGCCCGTGGTTTTTTGTTTGGTGCGCCAGTAGCTTTGTCTCTTGGGGTTGGTTTTGTGCCAGTTCGTAAGCCCGGCAAATTACCACGTGCAACCATCAGCGAAAGCTATGAGTTAGAATACGGTACTGACAAGCTTGAAATTCATACTGACAGCATTCAACCGGGCGACAAAGTCCTGGTTATTGATGATTTACTGGCTACTGGCGGGACGATTGAAGCGACGGCTAAGCTCATTCGTCGACTGGGTGGTGAAGTGACTGATGCTGCGTTTGTGATTAATTTACACGATCTGGGTGGTGAAAATCGCCTGAATGACCAAGGCATTACTTGCTACAGTCTGGTTGAATTCGACGGCCATTGATTGTACTGAAAATATCAGCCTCGCTGTCAATAGTGAGGCTGTGTTAGCATGACCCTCTATATTATTCAACTTCTCCGGTATTAATGAGCTATCAGGTCCTTGCCCGTAAGTGGCGCCCCAAAACGTTTGCAGACGTCGTTGGTCAGGAACATGTCCTGACGGCGTTGGCTAATGGCCTTTCATTAGGGCGAATTCATCACGCCTATTTGTTCTCTGGCACCCGCGGGGTAGGTAAGACTTCTATAGCCCGGCTGTTGGCCAAAGGGCTTAATTGCGAAACGGGTATTACTGCTACCCCTTGTGGCACCTGTGCGAACTGCCAGGAAATCGAGCAAGGCCGTTTTGTTGACTTGATCGAAATTGATGCAGCCTCTCGGACTAAAGTCGAAGATACCCGAGAACTGCTGGATAATGTTCAATATGCGCCAGCCCGTGGCCGCTTCAAGGTCTATTTGATCGACGAAGTTCATATGCTGTCACGGCACAGTTTCAATGCATTACTGAAGACTCTCGAAGAGCCGCCAGCCCATGTGAAATTCCTGCTGGCGACGACAGATCCACAGAAGCTGCCCGTCACCATACTGTCTCGTTGTTTGCAGTTTCACCTTAAGGTCATTGATGTTGAGGTGATTCGTGTCCAGCTCGAAAAAATACTGTTAGCCGAGCAAATCAGTAGTGATGCTCGCGCATTGCAATTACTAGCACGAGCCGCTGATGGCAGTATGCGAGATGCACTCAGTTTGGCCGATCAAGCTATTGCGATGGGAGATGGTCATGTCACGACCGCTACCGTCAGCCAAATGCTGGGAACATTGGATGATGAACAGCCATTGGCCATTATTGAAGCGCTGGTGACTGCGGATGGCGCGCGAGTGATGGCTCAGTTGGAGCAAGCGGCGTCACGGGGTGTTGACTGGGAAAACCTATTAGTCGAAACCTTGAGTTTACTGCACCGCATTGCGATGGTGCAGTTATTGCCATCCATGCTGGATAATCACTACGCCACCATTGAACCTCGACTACGCGAGTTGGCGCGAACACTGCCGCCGACTGATATTCAGCTGTACTACCAGACATTGCTGGTGGGGCGAAAAGAGTTGGCATATGCCCCGGATCGCCGCATGGGGGTTGAAATGACCCTATTGCGCGCATTGGCGTTTCACCCTAAAGCGATAATTGCCGAGCCGCAGATTACCGAGCGGCAAATGGTGCCAGTCAGTGCTCCTGCGGCCCAGGCCGATAATACGCAGCCGCGCCCTATAGAAGCGCCGAACTATGCTCAACAGGTGCCGCAGCATGAGGCTCCGCCATTAGGTGCCGTTGTACCGGTCAATACCGTGCTCCCAGATTCCACGGCGCAATTACTTCAAGCGCGCACGCAGTTATTGCGGCAATCGGGGACGACCACACCAAAAAAGAATGAGCCGGCGGCGCCAGGAAAAGCGCGGCCGGCAAACTCAGCATTGGAGCGCTTAGCTTCGGTGACTGAGCGTAGCCAGCAGCGCCTGGCGGCTAAATCTACGGAAGAAAAAAAGCCAGCGAAGAAAGAAGCTTATCGTTGGACGGCGCAGAATCAACCGGAGGTATCGGCTGAGCCTGTTGCTACACCAAAAGCATTGCGCTCTGCGTTGGAGCATGAAAAAACGCCCGAACTTTCTGCTAAATTGGCTCAAGAGGCGATGGCGCGAGATCCATGGGCAGCAGAGATAGGTAAGCTACAAATGCCTAAATTAGTGCAGCAACTTGCGCTGAATGCATTTAAAGAAGAAATAGAACCGGGTAATATTTGCCTTCACTTGCGTTCTGCCCAGCGCCATTTGAACTCGCCTTCGGCGCAAAAGGCACTGGCAGAGGCATTGAGCGAATTACACGGGAATGCTGTCACACTTAGCGTTATCGAAGATGATAATCTGGCGCAGCGTACTCCGTTGGAATGGCGGCAGGCCATATATGAAGAAAAGCTGGCACAAGCACGCCAGTCAATTATTGCGGATAATAATATTCAGACACTGCGTCGTTTCTTCGACGCCGAACTGGATGAAGACAGTATCCGACCGGTTTAACCGCTGCGATAAGTGCATGGTGCACTGACGCGGCCCCTTGCTATGAGAGATGACTATGTTTGGTAAAGGCGGTATTGGCAATTTAATGAAGCAAGCCCAGCAGATGCAGGAAAAAATGCAGCAGATGCAGGAAGAAGTCGCCAAATTGGAAGTGACCGGTGAATCTGGCGCGGGCTTGGTAAAAGTAACCATCAATGGGGCGCATAACTGCCGCCGGGTTGAAATCGACCCAAGCTTGTTGGTTGAAGAAGATAAAGAAATGCTGGAAGATTTGATTGCTGCTGCATTGAACGACGCTGCTCGCCGTATCGATGAAACGCAAAAAGAGAAAATGGCTTCTGTATCCAGTGGTATGCAATTACCACCAGGCTTTAAGATGCCGTTCTGATGCAAACCAGTCCACTCCTTGAGTCATTAATGGAGGCGTTGCGCTGCTTGCCGGGTGTAGGCCCGAAATCAGCGCAGCGGATGGCATTCCAATTGCTACAACGTGACCGTAGTGGCGGAATGCGTCTGGCGCAGTCTTTGACTCGGGCAATGTCCGAAATCGGCCACTGTGCTGATTGCCGTACATTTACCGAGCAAGACCATTGCACGATATGTTCTAACCCACGACGGCAGCAAAATGGCCAAATCTGTGTGGTCGAAAGCCCGGCAGATATCCATGCTATCGAGCAAACCGGCCAGTTTGGTGGGCGTTATTTTGTGCTGATGGGGCATTTATCCCCCATGGATGGTATTGGCCCCGGTGATATTGGGTTAGATTTGCTGGAAAAACGGCTTGAAACTGAAACTATCACCGAAGTCATTTTGGCGACTAACCCGACAGTTGAAGGGGATGCTACCGCCAACTATATCGGCCAAATGTGCGGCCAATATGGGGTATTAGCCAGCCGTATTGCGCATGGCGTGCCGGTGGGGGGCGAGTTGGAAATGGTTGATGGCACCACCTTATCCCACTCGTTAGCCGGGCGAAATCCGATTAAGTTTTAATTTCATTGAGTCACGATCCCCTTAAATCTGGTGGGCGATTGTTTTGTTATTGATTATCATATGAATAATCTCATTCGTGATGTTCAGTAAATCGCCCCCGATTCTCTGTTTTTTCAGTATGTAGACTTGAAAGCCCCCGCGATTGACCCCATCTGATCCTCATTGTTCGGTTTTATCTATACCCATCGTCTTTCAAATTGCAGGTGTGTTGGCTGCACTCGTTCACCCGAATGACTGACTGGAATCAGCTCATCGGGCTTACGGGTTTGTCGCCGTCCTGTATTTTTGAGATCTATAGGGTAAATCTGTCGGTAATTTGGATTGAGGTAATTAATGAGTATGAAAGGTCAAGAAACCCGTGGATTTCAGTCAGAAGTTAAACAGCTTCTCCATTTGATGATTCACTCGCTTTATTCCAATAAAGAAATTTTCTTGCGCGAGCTTATCTCCAACGCCTCTGATGCGGCAGATAAACTCCGTTTCCGCGCGCTATCTCAGCCAGAGTTATTTGAAGGTGATGGTGAGTTGCGTGTGCGTTTATCTTTTGATAAAGAAAAGCGTACTTTGACCCTAAGTGATAACGGCATTGGCATGAGCCGTGAAGAAGTCATTGATAATCTTGGTACTATCGCGAAGTCAGGGACTAAAGCATTCCTTGAATCTATTGGTTCAGATCAAGCTAAAGATAGTCAATTAATCGGCCAGTTTGGTGTGGGCTTCTATTCTGCTTTCATCGTGGCAGATAAAGTGACTGTTCGTACCCGCGCAGCTGGCGCACCAGTAGATGCTGGCGTGTTCTGGGAATCAGCAGGTGAGGGCGATTACACCATCGCGGATATCACCAAAGAAGATCGCGGTACAGAAATCACATTGCACCTGCGCGAAGGTGAAGATGAATATCTTGATGACTGGCGTTTGCGCTCTGTTATCAGCAAATATTCAGACCATATTGCACTGCCAGTCGAAATCCAAAGTAAAAATGAAGAAGATGGCACGGTAACCTGGGAGAAAATTAACAAAGCCCAGGCATTGTGGACGCGCGGTAAAGCGGAAATAACTGACGACGAATACAACGCATTCTACAAGCATATTGCCCATGACTTCACTGACCCACTGATTTGGAGTCATAACCGCGTAGAAGGTAAGCAAGAGTACACCAGCCTGCTGTACATCCCGGCGCAAGCGCCTTGGGATATGTGGAATCGTGACCACAAACACGGCTTGAAACTGTACGTCCAGCGCGTGTTTATCATGGATGACGCAGAGCAGTTTATGCCAAATTATCTGCGGTTTGTCCGTGGCCTGATTGATTCCAATGACCTGCCGCTGAACGTTTCGCGTGAGATCTTGCAAGACAACCGCGTGACTCAGAACCTGCGCAGCGCGCTGACCAAACGTGTGCTGCAAATGTTGGAAAAACTGGCTAAAGATGATGCTGAGAAATATCAGCAGTTCTGGCAACAGTTCGGTATGGCACTAAAAGAGGGGCCAGCTGAAGATAGTAGCAACAAAGAGATTATTGCCAAGTTGCTGCGCTTTGCTTCAACCCATACAGACAGCTCCGCGCAGACTGTGTCATTAGAAGATTATGTCAGCCGTATGGCCGAAGGGCAGGAGAAGATTTATTACATCACGGCTGATAGCTATGCTGCGGCTAAGAGCAGCCCACATCTGGAACTGTTCCGTAAAAAAGGTATTGAAGTCTTACTGTTATCCGATCGCATTGACGAGTGGATGATGAGTTACCTGACTGAGTTCGATGGTAAAGTCTTCCAGTCAGTCAGTAAAGCGGATGATTCACTGAACAAACTGGCTGATGAAGAGCGCCCAGAGCAGCAAGAAGCAGATAAAGCGCTGGAGCCTTTTGTTGAGCGTGTGAAAACCCTGCTGGGTGAGCGAGTTAAAGATGTCCGCCTAACACACCGCCTAACGGATACACCGGCGATTGTCACCACGGATGCGGATGAAATGAGCACGCAGATGGCGAAATTGTTCGCAGCTGCTGGCCAACAAGCACCGGAAGTGAAATACATCTTTGAATTGAACCCAGAGCACGGTTTAGTCAAACGCGCCGCTGATGTTGCGGATGACACTCAATTTGCTGAATGGGTTGAGTTATTACTGGATCAAGCGCTCTTGGCTGAACGAGGGACCTTAGAGGATCCTAACCAGTTCATTCGCCGTATGAACCAGCTACTAACTGCTTAATTTAGTATTAGAACGCCTCGAGCAGATAATGTGCTCGGGGCGTTTTTTTTATTTAATTTCAAACTATTATAGTTATATTTCGCTAGGCTTTTCCTGATCCAATCCCACGGCTTCGGCTCGCGCGCCTTGAGCCAACCCCCCTGAAAATGGTAAGGTTGCTTGTTTTCCGCATTTTCGATTTATTTAAGTAAAAACACATAGAAAAACTACATAGCAAGGGGATTTACGCAATGCGTATCATTCTGCTGGGCGCTCCGGGCGCTGGTAAGGGTACTCAGGCTCAATTCATCATGGAGAAATACGGTATTCCGCAAATCTCTACTGGTGATATGTTGCGCGCCGCTGTAAAAGCAGGTTCTGAGTTAGGTCTGAAAGCGAAAGAAATTATGGATGCCGGCAAGCTGGTCACTGATGAGCTGGTCATTGCATTGGTTAAAGAGCGCATTACACAGGACGATTGCCGTGACGGTTTCCTGCTAGATGGGTTCCCACGTACTATTCCTCAAGCTGATGCCATGAAAGAAGCCGGTATCAAGGTTGATTATGTGCTGGAATTTGACGTTCCGGACGATCTGATTGTTGATCGCATTGTCGGGCGTCGGGTACATGCTGCTTCAGGTCGTGTTTACCACATTAAATTCAACCCGCCTAAAGTTGAAGATAAAGATGATGTAACCGGCGAAGAACTGACCATCCGTAAAGATGATCAAGAAGCCACTGTTCGTAAACGTTTGATCGAATATCATCAGCAAACTGCACCATTGGTGTCTTACTATCGTAAAGAAGCTGATGCAGGTAATACGCAATATTTTAAACTGGACGGAACCCGCAAAGTAGCAGAAGTCAGTGCAGAACTGGCGACTATTCTCGGTTAATTCTGAATGGTAAGATAGCTAAGGCGGCCTAGGGTCGCCTTTATTATTTTACATGACCGGCTCCAAATAACGTTGTCAGATATTTTTCTGTTCGAATAAACGGCGTAAAACACAAAAGGACTCCTGCATGATGGAAAGTAAGCTTGGCGTACTGATGGTTAATCTGGGAACACCGGATGCCCCTACACCACAAGCGGTCAAACGTTATCTGGCCGAGTTCCTGAGTGACCGCCGGGTGGTAGATACATCGCGATTACTTTGGTGGCCATTGTTGCGCGGTATTATCTTGCCCATTCGATCACCGCGTGTGGCCAAATTATATCAATCTGTCTGGATGGATGAAGGCTCGCCTTTATTGGTCTATAGCCGTCGGCAGCAAAAAGCATTAGCGGCGCGTATGCCTGATGTCCCTGTTGAATTAGGTATGAGCTATGGTTCGCCAAATCTACCGGATGCCATTGATAAATTACTCGCGCAAGGTGTCACTAAGCTGGTGGTATTACCGCTTTATCCACAATATTCTTGTTCGACAAGTGCGGCAGTATGGGATGCAGTGGCGCGAATTTTGAAAGGCTATCGCCGTTTACCATCGGTTTCTTTTATCCGGGATTATGCCGAGCATCCCGCTTATATCTCCGCTTTGAAACAAAGTGTTGAGCACGCTTTTGTTCAACATGGTAAACCAGACAGGTTAGTGCTGTCTTTTCATGGGATTCCTAAACGCTATGCACAATTAGGGGATGACTATCCGCAACGTTGTGAAGATACCAGCCGTGCATTACGGGCTGAGCTAGAATTACCTGCGGAGCAAATTATGATGACTTATCAGTCTCGATTTGGCCGCGAGCCTTGGCTCACGCCTTATACTGACGAGACATTAAAAAGCCTACCTTCCCAAGGTATTAAGCATATTCAGCTCATTTGCCCCGGTTTTTCTGCAGACTGTCTGGAAACTCTGGAAGAGATTAAAGAGCAGAACCGAGAAATTTTCTTACATGCTGGTGGTGAGAAGTTTGAATATATTCCCGCGCTGAACGATGATGAAAAGCATATTGATCTGTTAGAGCAGTTGGTAAAACAAGAGATGGGTTAACTACCTTGGCATTCATGATTTTTTATGCATTGATTAGCACATCATCACCTGTTTTCCCCCAACCCTTTTGCTTGTAATGCCTGTTTAGATGTATAAGAATTAAGTATTTATAAAAAAGGCATGTCAGCATATTATGTAACCGTTTGTTATTATTGTTTTTTAAGTTTAACGGCATAATGAGTTTGAGAATAGTGCATTGGTAGCTGTAAGCCAAGGGCGGTAGCGTGTCCTGATTTTAGACTAACTATTTACAAATTTCTGCCCAAAATAGATTTTATGTTATGAGGATATGAGCTAATTAATATACTCAAGAATCATGAAGAAATAATTTAATCCAATAGCTGGAAATTTAAATGTCAGTCTTACGAAGAAATATTTTTTCTTTACTTTTGCTGCAAGGGAGTAATTATATTATTCCTCTTTTAACATTACCTTATCTGACTCGTGTATTAGGGGTAGAGGGATTTGGGGTCTATAGTCTTACACTTTCATTAGCTCAGTATTTTGTTATTTTAATTGATTTTGGATTTAATTTATCAGCATCAAAAAAAATAGCTGAACGCCAAGATGATTCAAGCTATATCTCTAAGGTTTTCTTTGAAACACTATTTTCAAAATCACTATTATGTTTAGTTTCAATTGTTATTGTGGTTTTACTTCTTGCTACAAATCCGCATGCAGTGATCCAACGAGAGTTAATTTATACAGGACTTATGTTGATTGGGACGACACTGATGCCAGTGTGGTTTTTCCAGGGAATAGAAAAGCTGTCTGTTGTGACAAATTTAATGATAGTTGCAAAGTTATCAATGTTGCCGCTGTTCTTTATATTTGTACATAGTGATGCGGATGTTAAGTATGCCGTAATGATTCAATCATCGATGAATTTACTAGCTGGTATTATAGCGATAGTATATATATATCGAAAAAAATTAGTCAGGAAAGTTAATTTTTCCAGTCTAAAAATTGCACATACGCTAAAAGACTCATTTCCAATATTTTGTGCGACACTTTCGATCAGCCTTTATACTATGAGTACTACAATTATCATTGGCATATTCAGTAATGTCTATGAAGTTAGTATATTCACGGCAGCAGATAGAGTAAAAGGTGCTATCCTTGGTGTTTTTCTGGTCTTAGGAAATGCATTTTATCCGAGAATAAATTCATTATTAGTCAATAAAAAAGAAGAAGCCTATGCTTTAATTAGAAAGATTTTTTATTGGCAAGGTGCATTATGCATAGTCATCACTCTATTTGTTATTATCTTTTCTAAACTAATTACTAGAATTATGTTTGGGCATGAATACTCAGAAGTATCTACCTTACTGATCTTATTCTCTCCCGTCTATTTATTAGTCATACAGTCAACTGTACTGGGTAATTATATTTTGTTACCTCATGGGCATAAGAAATCCTACACCATTTTACCCATGATTTCGGCAATAATTCATATTCCTCTCTGCGCATATCTGGCATCAAAGTATGGCGCATGGGGCGGAGTGTTTTCAATTATTGCTATTGAGACTTTATCATTTATATGCTTGATTGTCATTCTTAAGAGAAAGAACCTATTGTTTGAAATTCTTTCGAGAAATAAAAATGGATAATAAAAAACTACTCTCATTGATTATACCGGTGTTTAATGCAGAACAATATCTTGATTCATGTCTAAACTCTGTATTTACCCAATGGGATAATACATTAGAAGTCATAATTATTAATGATGGTTCAACGGATCAATCTGCCGATATAATAAAAAGATACAGTAAGAAATATGATTTTGTTTATATAACACAAGAAAATACAGGTATCTCTGTCGTTAGGAATACGGGAATTTCTGTTTCCACAGGGGAATATATCACTTTCTTAGATTCCGATGATCTGTGGTTTGATGGTATTTATCTAACTATTAAGAAAATTATTTTAGATAATTTACCCGATGGCATTATTTTTAATTATTCTGAAATCATCGATAATAAAGAAAATATATTTGAGTTAATAAAAGAAAATAAATTCACTATCGATGATATTGACGCCGTTAAATTAAAAATAGTTGAAAGTGAGATGTTTTATGTCTGGCGCTGTATTTTTAAAAGACGTATTTTTAATGGTATGGCTTTTGATATTGGCCGGCGATTTGAAGATCAATTATTATTACCTATACTGATTGATAAATGTAAAACAATATTTGAATGCAAAGATCTAATTGTTAAATATAGACAGATATCGAGTAGCATTACTAAGAATTTGAATGTATCAGACCTCGATGACAGTGAATTCGGACTTGTAAGATTTAGACACCAATACTCAAAACATAAAAGTAGATATTGGGCTGTAGTCTTAGCAAGCGTTTTTCTTTCTCATGTTTCAAAATGCGCCAGGACTTATCATTTTAATAAAGCTAGGGCATTAGACAGTTACAATAAATCTTATACTATCGTTTCATTGAAACCTATGCTCCATTCGAGGAAGTTAAAACCTATTTTATATTATATAGTTAAATATAAATTATTTTATAGACTGGTATCATCAGTTGAGAAAGAAGTGAGGAAGTAAAATGATATCAGTCACTGTGTTTACACCCACATTCAATAGAGCACATGTATTAAAACGCTGCTATCTTTCTATTCTAGAACAAGATAGAGATGATATTGAATGGTTAATAATTGATGATGGTTCTACGGATAATACAGCAGAGGTCGTAGACTCATTTAAAATAGAAAATAAATTAAATATAAAATATATATATCAAAATAATAGTGGGAAACAAGCAGCATGGAATGAAGCTGTTGAGAATGCGAGTGGAGAGTATTTTATCGGCTTAGATTCTGATGATGCATTCATTGCCGGTTCTATCAATAAGTTACTTTCAATGAATTCTGTTTTTGACGATAAAGAAATTATCGGAATTAGAGCAACTTCAGTGAGTTCAGAAACGTTAAAACCTAATAACTATTATTTATCTAACGAAGATAAAAAGAGCTCATGGTTTGATGAGTTTCGTTCAGGAATTCGTGGTGAAAGAATTGATTTTTTTAAAACTGAATTACTAAAAAAATATCTTTATCCAGTGGCATCAGGTATAAACTTCATTCCTGAAATTTGGTTTTATAGTACTGTAGCCAAAGAGTATTATTTTTACTATAGCTCAATACCTGTTCGTATTTTTTTTAATTCCGAATCAATTAATCGGTTAAGTAAGTCATCTATAAAAAAACATGCTGTAGGCCATTATATTTCTCGTAAAGCGCTATTAGAAAATGTGCCGCTAAAGTTATGGTTATATCGCCCATTAGATTTTATAAAATCCATCCTGCGGATTAACCAAGCTTTAGCTATGATGGATGATAAATATATTGATCATAATAAAACCTCTATTTTAGTGAGAATTGTTATTTTACCGGGTTTAATTATTCATAAAATTAAAAAACAATAAGGGATTTTATGAAAAAAATTGCTTTCTTTGGTGGTGATATAAGCCATACAGGTGGGACTGAAAGAGTCAGTATAGCGCTTGCTAACTATCTTGTTAAACATGGCTATCAGGTTATTATTATCAGTTTAAGTGGTAATGCACCACCTAAATTTCCTGTCGATGAGAGTATAAAATTAGTCTCACTCTTTGATGAAAAAAGACGCTTTTCGCTTGCCTACTTTTCTGTTGTTTTTAGATTACGTCGTATCCTAATAGATGAATCAATTGATGTCCTGATTGATGTTGATACGATGTTAGCACTATTTAGCTCTACTGCTTTATTAGGTACCAAGATAAAGCATATATCGTGGGAGCACTTTAATTATAAAAGTAACTTAACAATAAAATCACGAAAACTTGCCAGAAGAGTAGCTGCTAAATATGCTGATGCAGTCGTCACTCTAACAGAAAAAGATCGTGAGTATTGGCTGGAAGAAAACAAATACCCTGAAAAGATAATAGCAATACCCAATCCATTACCTTTTGAACCACAAAGTAAATTAACTAAAAAACACGCAAAAAAGGTTTTAGCTTTAGGTCGACTTACTTATCAAAAAGGTTTTGATCTTTTATTAGATATTTGGGCAAAGATTGAAGAGGCTAACAATAGCTGGGTGCTTATTATTGCTGGTGATGGTGAAGATAAAATATTATTATTGGATAAGATCAAAAAATTAAGTCTAAAAAATGTAGAATTACTTCCCTCTACCCCCCATGTGAGCGATTTATATAATCAGTCTAGCCTTTATGCAATGACATCTCGATTTGAAGGTTTTCCCATGGTGTTGCTTGAAGCAAAGGCCAGTGGATTGCCTATCATCGCATATGATTGTGATACTGGCCCTTCAGAGTTGATCATGGATAATGAAGATGGCTACCTTGTACCCTTTGCTGATAGCAATGCATTTATTGAAAAATTGCTTTTTCTAATGAATGATGAAGACTTAAGGGAAGCTATGTCATTAAAGTCACTAGAAAATGCAGAGAAATATAAAATAGATGTCACTATAGGCAATAAATGGAAGAATCTGATACAGAATATTTTAATAAAATGAGATTGTATTTGATATTTACTTTATAGCTTACACATCTAATTAAGATAGATAAAATATAAAGCCAATAGTTAAACTTAACGTAAATATTATTAATTTAATCTTTACTTTATAGCAATAGAAATAATAAGAGGGGAACAGTGAATTTATTGTATATTATTACCGGGCTTGGGATGGGGGGGGCCGAAAAACAAACTGTCTTGATCGCCAATAAGATGCATGAGGCTGGTCATAATGTTATGATTATTTCCCTAACTGGCGATACATTGGTTAAACCGACTGATGGTGTTCAGTTGAATGAACTAAAATTAGAAAAAACACCATTTAGTTTATTTAAAGGATTATTTAAAGTTAGAAAAATAATAAAAAAATTCAAACCAGACATTGTTCATAGTCATATGTTTCATGCCAATTTATTTGCCAGACTTCTGCGAACCTTCACGAAGATACCTGTTTTAATATGTACAGCACATAATACTAATGAAGGCAGTTCTCTACGGATGTTAGCGTATAAATATACAGATAAACTTGCTTCTCTTTCAACCAATGTGAGCCAAGATGCAGTTGATTCCTTTATTCAAAAAGGAGCTTCAACTGCGGCCAGAATGATTGTTGTTTCAAATGGTATTGATACCTCTCAGTTCGATTTTTCAATGGACGATAGAAAAAAAAAGAGATCAGAGTTAGGTATTTTTGATGATACGCCTATGCTTCTCAGTGTAGGAAGATTAACAGAAGCAAAAGATTATCCTAATTTGCTGACTGCCTATTCTTTACTTATTAAAAACAATAAATTTCAAAGTTTTCCTCGACTATTTATTGTCGGAACAGGTCATCTTGAAGGTCAGCTCAAAAGTATGTCTAAAGAGTTTGGAATTGAAAACTATGTGACATTCCTTGGACAACGAAATGATATACGACAATTAATGTGCGCGGCTGATATTTTTATCCTGTCATCCGAATGGGAAGGTTTTCCACTAGTCATTACTGAAGCCATGGCATGTAAGAAATTGATTGTAGCTACAGATGCTGGCGGTATAACTGAAGCGCTAGGCGATTGTGGCTCTGTTGTCCCAGTAAAAGATCCTGCTCGTTTATCCCAAGAAATAAATAAAATGATAAATTTATCGGATGAACAAAAAGAAATACTAGGTAATAAGGTGAGAGAGAGAATTAAACAGACGAATTCTATCGAGAAAATAATCGAGCGCTGGATGTCTATTTATACTCAATATTATTAATTATATTCCATCTTAACTTGTGCTTATTATAAAATTTGATGTTTTTATAGTTATCATAGCTATGAAATAAACTTGGGGTTAAAATGCCAATTTTAATATTATCACTATTAGTATTCTTTCTGATTTCAGTAGGGTTAACGTATTTATTACGTCAATATTCTATTAAGAATAATATTATAGATAAACCTAATTCACGTAGCTCACATGTCGTCCCAACCCCACGGGGGGGCGGTGTAGCTATAGTTTTTAGTTTCCTCTGTGGGATAGCCTTATTCTACTTTCAAGGCTATCTACCGCCTTTAACTGTTATTGGGTTAGTGGTATCTGGTGGAATAATCGCATTGGTTGGTTTCTGGGATGATCATGGGCATATTGCTGCCCGTTGGCGTCTTTTAGCTCATTTTTCTGCAGCAGCATTTTTATTATTTTGCTTAGGTGGTTTTCCGGTATTAACTATTTCTGGGGTTGTTATCAATCTCGGAATCTTAGGAAGCTTATTTGGCTTGCTATTTTTAGTGTGGATGTTAAATCTCTATAATTTTATGGATGGCATAGATGGTTTAGCCAGCGCACAGGCGATTACAACCAGCATTGGCGCGATTGCGATTTATTTTATCAGTGGCGATCATATCGAATTAGACAGTTATCTGGTTCTTTGGTTACTCGCAAGTACTGTTTTAGGATTTCTAGTGTGGAATTTCCCACCAGCTAAAATATTCATGGGTGATGCAGGGAGTGGGTTTCTGGGGCTGATTATCGGCTCTTTAGCAATTAGTGCGGGCTGGATAGAAACAAAATTCTTCTTCTGTTGGCTGATTTTATTGGGTTTATTTATTGTTGATGCGACATGGACTCTGGCGCGTAGGGTTCTGGGTGGTTTTAAAGTTTATGAGGCCCATCGAAGTCATGGTTATCAAATTTTATCCAGAAGATTTAAACGTCATTTGCCTGTGACTTTATCTGCTATTGCTATAAATATTATTTGGCTATTCCCTATAGCATTATTTGTAGGGCTTGATATTGTTAATCCAATAATCGCTCTCGTTATTGCCTATGTCCCTCTTTTATATATTGACTATAAAGTTAATGCCGGAATTGATAATAATTAACCTATTTAAATTTATAGTAAATTAATGAATTTAATTCGCGTCACGTAAAATGGCGTTTTCCATCTTGGGGTTGGTATCATGTTTCTCGTGTTTCTGTTGTCTCTACCAAGACCTATTAAACGAATCATTATGCTATGGTTAGACACAATTCTAATTGTTTTAGCATACTGGGGCGCGTTCTGGGTACGGCTGGATGTAGATAGTCCTTTTACCAGTATTGAACAATGGGTTGCTTTGGCTGTCATTATACCTCCGACCCTTTTAGTTTATATTCGTCTGGGTTTGTATCGGACAGTATTACGCTATGTTAGTGCTAAGATTGTCACTACTGTAATGATTGGTGTTGTATTATCCTCTGGATTGCTGGTGCTGGGTTCCTACTTCCTGGGAATATATTTACCAAGAACAGTCGCTGTTATGTTCTTTGTTTTTTCATTAGTGTTTATTTGTGGTTCTCGATTGTTCTTTAGAATGCTATTAAACTATGGTGTTAGAGGGAAAACCCCGGTGGTTATATATGGTGCGGGCGCTTCTGGTCGACAATTATTACCTGCACTTATGCAAGCTAGCGAATATTTTCCAATTGCATTTATTGATGATAATCCAAAGTTAAATAAAGCTGTTATACATGGCGTTACAGTTTACCCTTCAGAGAAACTTGAATATTTAATCGAACGCTATGGCATTAAAAAAGTGTTACTGGCGATGCCAAGTGTTAGCCAAAGTCAGCGTAGAGCTGTTGTCGCTAAACTTGAGAATCTTTCTTGTGAAGTTTTATCTATTCCAGGTATGTCCGACTTAGTTGAAGGTAGGGCACAAATTAGTAGCTTAAAGAAAGTCTCAATCGAGGAATTACTTGGAAGAGATCCTGTAGAGCCAGATAAGAAATTATTAGCTAAAAATATTACAGGGAAAGTTGTGATGGTGACAGGGGCGGGCGGTTCAATCGGCTCTGAGCTATGTCGCCAAATTATTGTGGAAAAACCAAAGTTATTAATTCTTTTCGATATATCTGAGTTTTCACTTTATTCCATTGAGAATGAAATAGCTGCAATATGTAAAAATAATAAAATTGATACAGAGTTTGTTGCATTACTTGGCTCGGTACAAAGTGAAACCAGGCTAGTTCAGATAATGTCTAGTTTTCAGGTTAATACTGTTTATCATGCTGCAGCCTATAAGCATGTACCCCTTGTTGAAAATAACGTGATTGAGGGGGTGAAGAACAATATATTTGGTACGCTTTATTGTGCAAAAGCGGCAATAAAATCAGGTGTGGAGAAATTTGTTTTAATTTCTACAGATAAAGCCGTAAGGCCAACCAATACCATGGGAGCAACCAAGAGAATGGCTGAGCTTGTGTTGCAAGCATTATCGAAAGAACAAAATAATACAAAGTTTTGCATGGTTCGTTTTGGTAATGTTTTGGGGTCTTCCGGTTCTGTTGTCCCTCTCTTTAAGAAACAAATCGCAGAGGGAGGCCCAGTAACTCTCACGCATAAAGATATTATTCGTTACTTTATGACTATTCCTGAAGCTGCTCAACTTGTTATTCAAGCCGGTGCTATGGGGCAGGGTGGCGATGTCTTCGTATTAGATATGGGCGATCCTGTTAAGATCATTGATTTGGCCAAAAGGATGATTAATCTTTCAGGTCTTTCAATTAAGAGCGAAGAAAACCCCGATGGTGATATCGCGATAGAGATTTTGGGTTTGCGGCCAGGTGAAAAGTTATATGAAGAGTTATTAATTGGTGAATCTGTACAGAATACCCATCATCCTAGAATTATGACCGCAACTGAAGTCATGCTTGAATGGGATAATTTGAATACTTTACTAAACAAAATTGAAACTGCTTGTAATGACTTTGATTATGAATGTATTCGTTCTTTATTAGTAGAAGCGCCCGCCGGATTTCAACCAACAGACGGTATCTGTGATATCGTTTGGCAAAAAAATCACAATGAAAATGCAAAAAATACTATTGCTCATTGATGGTTTTGAGAACGCTCTCTAATCATATTTTCATTTTATTTTTTACGGAAATTATATGAAGACTGTTGCATTCGTAATTACTAAATCAATCATTGGTGGTGCCCAAGGTTGGGTTTTAGAGCAAGTTAAGCTACTTAAAGATGATTGTAATATTATTTTGATAACCTCTGAGCCTGGTTGGTTAACCGAAACGATTGTCTGTGATAAAATCGTTATTATTCCAGAGATCAGAAAAATGGCCAGCATTAAGGCTATTTACAGTTTATATAAAGCACTTAAAGAAAATAAAGTTGATATTGTTGTATCCAGCTCCGCCAACGCGGGGTTTTATAGTCGATTAGCCCGCTTATTCCTACGTTTCCGCGGTGTATATGTTTCTCATGGATGGTCATGTATTTACAATGGTAATGTACTGAAGTTTATATTTTGCTATATTGAAAAACTATTGTCCCATATTACTGATGTTATATGGTGTGTGTCCCAAAGTGATGCAGATAAAGCAATTAAAATTATTGGTATTAAGCCTGAGAAGATAGTGACACAGCTTAATGCTATAACACCCTTAGCTGAGCGCCCAGACCGCCCGTGTGAAAATAAAATTATTTATGTTTGCCGGTTAGCTTATCCAAAACGCCCTGACTTGATCTTAAAAGTTGTTGCTGCTAATCCTAAATTTGATCTCGATATTGTTGGTGATGGTGAATATTACCAAGATCTTAAAAATGAATATGGTAGTTATGACAATATTCATTTCTATGGTGAGATTAAAGGGTTCGATAAATTTAATGAGTATGATGTATTTGTATTAACATCAGAAAGCGAAGGTTTACCAATGGCAGCAATTGAAGCGACTAGTGCCAGTTTACCCGTTATTTTGAGTAATGTAGGCGGTTGTAGTGAAGTTGTTGACCAGAATGGTATTTTAATTGGAAATACAACGGAAGAATTAGATTCTGCTCTTAATAGAGTATTTTCAAATTATACTTCATTCTATAAAGCCGCGCAAAAACAGAAAAATAAATTTGATATAAACAATGTTAAAGATAAATGTAGGGAAATTATTCTTGGGCGATGAAGTCTATTTCGATTCCTTAAATTCAATAGGTAAGCTATGACTATTTTAGTGACTGGTGGTGCAGGGTATATTGGTTCACACACCCTGTTAACACTCTTAGAAAATGGCAAGGATGTTGTTGTATTAGATAATTTATCTAACGCTTCTGCTGAGTCATTGTTGCGTGTATCTCAAATCACAGGCCGTATGGCGACGTTTTATCAAGGTGATGTATTAGATAGCGATTGTCTTAAACAGATATTTTCTGAGCATAAAATTGATGCAGTTATTCATTTTGCGGGTTTGAAATCAGTCAGTGAGTCTGTCGTTAAGCCAATTGAATATTACCAAAATAATGTTACCGGTTCGATTGTCTTACTTGAAGAAATGGTGATTGCTGGTGTCAAAAAATTAATATTTAGCTCTTCTGCTACTGTGTATGGTGATCCTGAATTTGTTCCTCTGACTGAAGATGCTCGTGTTGGAGGTACCACCAACCCTTATGGCTCATCAAAGGTCATGGTTGAGCAAATATTGAAAGACTTCTCTTTGGCTCATCCTGATTTTTCTATAAGAACGCTGCGGTACTTTAATCCTGTTGGTGCCCATATTTCAGGCCTAATAGGTGAGGATCCAAATGGTAAACCTAATAACTTGTTGCCTTTTATTACTCAGGTTGCGATTGGTAAACTCCCTAAATTAGCTGTTTATGGTAATGATTATCCCACGGCAGATGGTTCCGGTGTACGAGATTATATTCATGTCATGGATCTCGCTGAAGGGCATATTTGTGCGCTTAATAAGCTAACTCCAGGATTTAAGGTTTATAATCTTGGTTCGGGTGTTGGGTATTCAGTGTTACAGATGATCGCGGAATTTGAACGTATATCAGGTAAAAAAATTCCTTATGAAATTGTTGCTCGTCGTTCTGGAGATATTGCAGAATGTTGGGCGAGTGCAGAACTTGCCTTGAAAGAATTAGAATGGAAAGCCAAAAGAACTTTAACAGATATGTTAAAAGACGCTTGGAACTGGCAGCAATCTAATCCTAATGGCTATGTTCGCTGAGTATTGGGTATTTGTGCTAAAATTCTTTATCTCTTCATTCCTCAATTTGTAACAAACAACAATGAAATTTCCTGGTAAACGCAAATCTAAACACTATTTTCCTGTTAATGCCCGAGATCCTTTACTGCAACCGGCGCAAACAGAAAATGAGGTGAGTACATCTTATATCGTCGGCATTGATCAGACGCTGGTTGATATTGAAGCGAAGGTCGATGAGGACTTTATTACGCGTTATGGTCTTAGCCAAGGGCATTCTTTGGTTATCGAGGATGATGTCGCTGAGCAGCTTTATCAGGAATTAACGACTAATGGGTTGATAACTCATGAGTTTGCCGGTGGTACCATTGGTAATACATTGCATAATTATTCTGTGCTGGCCGATGACCGTTCTATTTTGCTAGGGACGATGTGTAGCAATATCAAAATCGGCAGTTATGCCTATCGTTACTTATGCAATACCTCGAGCCGTACGGATTTAAACTATCTACAGGCTGTTGATGGTGCCATTGGCCGCTGTTTCACTTTAATTACAGATAATGGTGAGCGGACATTTGCGATCAGCCCAGGCCAAATGAATCAACTGCGGCCGGAAAGTATTCCTGAAGATATTATCGCTGGCGCTTCAGCATTGGTTCTTACAGCTTATCTGGTGCGTTGCAAACCGGGTGAGCCAATGCCTGAGGCGACCATGCAGGCAATCAATTATGCGAAGAAATATAATGTTCCTGTGGTGATGACACTTGGAACCAAATATGTCATTGCAGATAATCCGCAGTGGTGGCGTGACTTTCTTAAAGAGCATGTTTCTATCGTTGCAATGAATGAAGATGAAGCTTATGAGCTGACTGGCCTGAATGACCCATTAATGGCTTCAGATATGGCGTTGAGCTGGGTTGATTTAGTGCTGTGTACCGCAGGCCCTAATGGGCTTTATATGGCGGGATATACAGAAGAGGCTAATAAGCGCCAAACTCAGCATCCATTATTGCCTGGCGCTATTGCGGAATTTAATCTGTATGAATTTAGCCGAGTTATGCGCAAAGAGCATTGCGAAAATCCATTGCGTATTTATTCTCATATTGCCCCTTATATGGGGGGGCCAGAGAAAATAATGAATACTAATGGGGCAGGGGATGGCGCATTATCCGCCGTGCTGCATGATATAGCTGCTAATGGCTTTCATCGTAATAATGTTCCTAACTCAAGTAAACATGTTCGTAGTTGCCTTAGTTACTCTTCATTGGCACAAGTATGTAAATATGCCAATCGGGTCAGTTATCAGGTGTTGAATCAACATTCACCACGTTTAACTCGTGGTTTGCCTGAGCGAGAAGACAGTTTGGAAGAGTCGTACTGGGAAAGATAAGATATCCGTCATCTTTCAAATTGCAGGTGTGTTGGCTGCTCTCGTTACTTGGCCCATCCATAGGCCTCGCCTCTACGAGGCCGCTGAGAGCAGCGTTCAAATCTGCTCCCGGCAGATTTGTCACCCGAATAACTTAGCGGTGTAAGCTCATCGGGATTATGAGCCTCATTAGAGGCTCACCCTAAGGGCCAGCGCAAGCGCTGTTCAAAATGGTTTACAACCAATTTGTCTCTTACTCGCCGCCTTCCTGCACCTTGAAATCTATTGGATAGAGCACATCAACTATAAATAGGGCCAGCATATGCTGGCCCTATTTATAGTTGATGTGCTAACACAGTAATACTTTTAAATCGGGCAAAGTGGGCGCTTATCTTCTTCCGTCAGCGTTTCGATCTTCAGCATATTAAGCATACTGTTGGCAATTTCACGTTCGCCCATAACAACCTGATTCGCACCACGATCCGAGATATAAACGACTTCATCGTCATAATGTGCGCGCGCAATAATCTCAAGATCTGGTCGTTTAATTCTGGCTGAAGCGACAATCTCCCCGGCTTCGTAGCCATTCGGAATTGTCAGTAATAACCAACGTGCGCAATCTAAACGAGCCAGCGACATAATATCTGCGCTGGCAGCATTGCCTAATACCGCATTAATACCTTGTTCACGCAGTGCTTCCACTCTTGGCCGAGAGTTCTCGATAACTACTAATGGAATACCTTCCGCATGCAGTTTGGCACCTAATAAGCTGCCAACCCGACCATAACCCACTAATAATGCATGATTGCATAAATCGACAGGGATCTGCTTTTCTTCTTCTACGGCTTCTTCCAGAATCAGATCTTCCATGGTCTCGTTCTTGGCTAAATAGCGATCTAACAGTGTGAAAAGTAACGGATTAAGCATGATGGACAGAATCGCCCCTGCCAGGACCAGATTGCGGCCGTGTTCTGACATTAAACCGAGAGAAATCCCAAGCCCTGCCAGAATAAAGGCGAATTCACCGATTTGTGCCAAGCTGACCGAAATAGTGAGTGCGGTGCGTTTTGAGTGGCCAAACATCCGCACTAATATGAATGCGATAGCTGATTTGCCGAAGATGATGATAGCCAGTGAGGCCAGCACGGCTAAAGGCTCATGTAGCAAAATCATGGGGTCGAACAACATCCCGACCGAAACGAAAAACAGGACGGCGAATGCATCACGTAATGGCAGAGTATCTTGCGCGGCACGATGGCTGAGCTCAGATTCATTCAATACCATTCCGGCGAAGAATGCACCGAGAGCAAAGGATACATCGAACAGCCCTACAGCACCGTATGCAATCCCGAGTGCTAATACCAGCACCGCCAGGGTAAATAGCTCACGGGAGCCGGTACTGGCGGTTTTAGCCAGTATCCAAGGGACCAGGCGGCGGCCAACAACAATCATCAGAGTAATGAATGCAATTACCTTACCGATGGTAATCGCCAATTCCGTGAATAATTGGCTCAGACTGGTGGTTTCGTTCCCCATCACGCCAGCAAAGGCCGGTAATAGCACCAATGTGAGCACCATCGCCAAATCTTCAACAATTAACCAGCCAATGGCAATTTGCCCTCGTTGGCTATCAATGAGTTGCCGTTCTTCTAATGCCCGCAGTAATACCACTGTACTCGCTGTTGATAGGCAAAGACCGAAGACAAACCCAGTCATCAAATCCCAGCCTAATAAATGAGATAATCCCATCCCGAGTAAGGTGGCGACAGCAATTTGTGCAACGGCACCGGGTATGGCGATAGCTTTTACTGCGAGGAGGTCTTTAAGCGAGAAGTGAAGTCCAACACCAAACATCAACAAAATAACACCAATTTCAGCCAATTCTGGTGCTAATGAGGTATCAGCAACAAAACCTGGCGTGAATGGCCCGGCTAGCACCCCTGCTGCAAGATACCCCACCAGTGGTGAGATGCGCAGGCGGTGAGCCAAGGTGCCCAAGAGGAAGGCGAGAACAAGGCCTCCGACGATCGTGGTAATTAAGGGTGTTGAGTGGTGCATCCAGACTCCTTCTAGTTCGGCAGGGCGGCAAGCATTTCACAGCAATAACATCAGTTTATTGCATTTATGCGATCAATGCGCGATAAAAATTCATTTTTTATCGATAAAAGTCTGCTTTGGCATGGAAATTGTTTGAAGTGGTTGTTTATGGTGGATTTGCTATTTCTATCTCTATTACACAGGGAATCATCCCGACTGAAACACATATTTCAATCGGGATTATAAGGTTATTACTATTACTTATCTTCTATATTAGGCAGGAAGACCGTTATTATCCCCAGTAATGGTAAGAATGCACAGATTTGATAAACCAGTTCAATACTGCTCAAATCAGCAACATACCCTAGTACAGCCGCACCTAAACCCCCCATACCGAAAGCAAAACCGAAGAATAGACCGGATACCATCCCGACTTTTCCTGGAATAAGCTCCTGCGCATATACCAGTATTGGCGAGAAGGCCGAGGCGAGGATAACCCCAATGATCACGGTTAAAACCCCTGTCCAGTACAAAGATGCGTGGGGTAAAACAAGGGTAAACGGTGCTACACCCAGTATTGACCCCCAAATAACATATTTACGACCTATCCGATCACCAAGAGGCCCGCCAATGATGGTGCCAGCGGCAACTGCGAATAAGAATACAAATAAATGTATTTGGGCATTTTGTATCGAAACACCAAACCTATGCATCAGATAAAAGGTGTAATAGCTGCTAATACTTGTCAAGTAGAAGTATTTAGAGAATATCAACACCATCAGGATTGCTAACGCCCTAATAACAGTCTTTTTAGGCAGCATTTCTACTGATGAGGCTTTTAGTATTTTGCCATGTGTGGCTCTTTGTTGTTGCTGATACCATTTACTGACCTGTAATAGCACCACAATTGCCAGCAATGCAGCGAGGGAAAACCAGCCCACATTGCCTTTGCCATAAGGTGCAATAAGGATTGCGGCTAATAACGGGCCAAGGGCACTACCGAAGTTGCCCCCCACTTGAAAAATGGACTGAGCCATACCATGACGACCACCAGAGGCCATGCGGGCTACCCGCGAGGATTCTGGATGGAAGACCGAAGAACCGGTACCGACCAATGCCGCCGCCAATAAAACCACGGGGAAGGTGGTAGCGACTGCAAGCAGCAAGATGCCCGACAGAGTAAAACCCATACCAATTGGCAGTGAATAGGGTTTTGGATGCTTATCGGTATAGAGGCCAATAAGCGGCTGTAATAGTGAGGCAGTCAATTGGTAGGTGAGGGTAATTAATCCAATTTGTGCAAAACTCAGTGAAAATTCGGCTTGTAATAGAGGATAAATTGCCAGAATCAGCGATTGGATCATATCGTTGAGCAAGTGAGATACGCTGATAGCACCCAAAATAGAGAAAGACGTGCGTTTTACCTTGGTCTTATCGATGGTCTGGGTATTGATGGAGGGCTGGGGGCCAGTCTCAGAACGATCGGTCATAGTGAGTATTCGCCTAATAATTTTCACTGTTAATAGTATCTTGGTAATTAATACATATTATTCAGATCGAATGATTTTTACTACAGCAGATAAAACTTGATATATATTCCAATATCCTGAAATTCAGCATGCATTATTACATTACAATGCTGGCTTTATCAAAGTATCACCTTGATTTTTCATGATATTGATATGCGTCACCCCATTTTCACTGATTAAACTGGCACTGAATGGGCCGGTTTTAACGACAACATGGAGATTTGCCATGCGTTTTTCATTATCGACCACAGCATGTGCTTTGGCTGTGTCGCTGGCGTTTACACCGGGATGGGCAGCTGCCTGGGAAAAAGATAAAACTTACGATATCACCATATTGCACACCAACGACCACCATGGGCACTTCTGGCAAAATGATCACGGTGAGTATGGGTTGGCTGCACAGAAAACCTTAGTTGATGATATCCGCAAACAAGTCGCCGCAGAGGGAGGAAGCCTATTGCTGCTTTCTGGCGGCGATATTAATACCGGCGTACCGGAATCTGATTTGCAAGATGCCGAACCGGATTTCCGTGGTATGAATTTGGTCGGTTATGATGCTATGGCCATTGGTAACCATGAGTTTGATAACCCTCTGAGTGTGTTGCGTCAGCAGGAGAAATGGGCGACTTTCCCATTATTATCCGCCAATATTTATCAGAAAAGCACTCAGCAGCGATTATTCAAACCTTATGCACTGTTTGATAAGCAAGGTGTGAAAATTGCGGTGATTGGTTTAACCACCGATGACACCGCTAAGATCGGGAATCCCGAGTATTTCACTGATATCGAATTCCATGCACCCGCAGCAGAAGCCAAGCAAGTTGTCGAGCAACTGAGAAAAACAGAAAAGCCTGACATTATTATCGCGGCGACTCATATGGGGCATTACGATGATGGCCAGCATGGATCTAATGCCCCGGGTGATGTCGAGATGGCGCGCAGCCTACCGGCGGGTTACCTGGATATGATTGTGGGCGGGCATTCGCAAGATCCGGTCTGTATGGCCAGTGAAAACCATAAGCAGGCTGATTATGTGCCAGGCACCCCTTGTGCTCCTGATCGGCAGAATGGCACTTGGATCGTGCAGGCGCATGAATGGGGTAAATATGTGGGTCGGGCAGACTTCAAATTCCGTAATGGCGAGTTGAAGTTAGTGAGCTATCAGTTAATTCCGATCAATTTAAAGAAAAAAGTTGAGAAAGCTGATGGCACCAGTGAGCGCGTGTTTTATACCCAAGAAATTGCCCAAGACCCAGCAATGCTGAAGCTGCTGACGCCATTTGAAGAGCAAGGTAAGGCGCAACTGGATGTTAAAGTCGGCAGTGTGAATGGCAAGCTGGAGGGGGATCGCAGTAAAGTCCGTTTCGAGCAAACTAATCTGGCACGTATGTTATTGGCGGCACAAATGGAACGTGCGGGTGCTGACTTTGCAGTAATGAGTGGCGGTGGGGTTCGTGACTCTATCGATGCCGGCGATATCACTTATAAAGATGTTCTCAAAGTTCAGCCATTCGGTAATACCTTGGTTTATGCCGATATGAAAGGCAGCGAAGTCGAGAAATATCTGGCGGTCGTGGCCAATAAAAAAGTAGATTCAGGAGCTTATGCGCAATTTGCCAATGTTAGCTTAGTGGCTGATGGCAAGGGTGTCAGCGACGTGAAAATACAGGGCAAGCCGTTAGACCCGAATAAAACTTATCGTCTGGCGACCTTGAATTTCAACGCGTTAGGCGGTGATGGCTATCCGAAGATTGATACCTTACCGGGCTATGTGAATACCGGCTTTATCGATGCAGAAGTTCTGAAGCAGTATATTGAAAAGCACTCTCCGCTAGATGCTAATCAGTATCAGCCGAAAGGTGAAATTGTTTATAAGTAACCTGTAAATACAGAAGCCTTCAGACAGAGATTGGAGGCTTCTGGTCACAACTTTTAGTATCAATCTCGCTTGGCGATATCCGCGAATGTGCCTTGCAGTAAACGGCATAAATCTGTTGCAGCTAATTCAATATCTAAACCGCGTTTGCCGCCGGAAACAAATATAGTGGCATATTCTTGAGCTGGGCTATCAATCACCGTGGGTAAGCGCTTTTTCTGCCCCAGTGGGCTGATACCGCCGACTAAATAGCCGGTGCTGCGCTGTGCCAATTGTGGGTCGGCCATCTCAGCTTTTTTGGCCCCCAATGCGCGCGCGACTTTTTTTAGGTCAAGCTGGGTAGCGACAGGCGTGACTGCCACTGCCAGATTTTTGGCATCGCCATTTAACGCAACCAGTAGAGTTTTATAAACTTGGTCCGCATTAAGTCCCAGTTTTTTAACCGCTTCATCACCGAAGTTAGTGTCTGCTGCATCATGATGGTAAGGGTGCAATGTGAAAGGAACTTTTTGTTTTTCCAACAAAACGACTGCAGGTGTCATAATAAACGTCCAATTAAAATGAAAATTTATTCAAGTGGAATATCCTACACGCAATCATTGTTGTAGGTTTAAAAATTAATCTAGCAAAATCAGCATAATGATCCATTTTGGAATGATACAGGGCGAATGTCTGTTGCTAATCTAATCGTCTGGTTGTTACCCTGTACTTGCTGCTTATATTATCCGCAAGGAATATGAGAGCTGAATAACTAAAATAATGAAAGTTCCTCTTTGACTGGCCGATAGCAATATTGGCCATTTTTTTGTGTTTTTTACTGTAAGTTAGGTTTCAATAGTTCGGGAAGATTACCCTCGCCATATAAATGCAATGCGCCAACCGCCACCACATAGCGCCCGGCAGGTAGCTGTTCAAGCTGCTGCTGCCAGCGTTTGTTGCGTTGAATCATCAGCACGTCATACAGACCTTGGCTAAAGGTCGGGGCCAATGTGGACAGGTCATTTATCGGGTGATGCTCCAGCCACCAGCTCATCATGGTTTGCAACAGGCGGGCATTAGTGTGCCAATGGGCCAAGGTATCGAGCAGTAAAGACATGCCGTTATCGGGTAATGTCTCCAGCAAATCAAGCTGCATTTGTGCGCCCTCCAGCTCAATGACGGTTTTCTTCTGTGCTGCGGCCGCTTTCAGTAATTGATAGTCGATACCGTATTCACCGCGTAATCCTAGACGTTGCGCCTGGCGCGCCTGAAGCATCAAGGCGACTTGCCACGCGGGCAAAAAGGCCATGGACAGTGGGTCATTGTTCAGTTCTTCGCAGCGCTGTAGCAACTGTTGATAGTGTTCTTCAGATAATCTGTCAATTAGCGGCTCGGCCAGATTTTCGTTACTAAATGGTGAGGCCGCTTCAGTGATATCAGCTTCCACAATAAGTGCATCCGCTTGATTCAATTTATTCAGCAATTCGTGGGGGAGGGGAAACATACCTTCGGTTCCCATATGGATGCTGCCGACCAAATGAAGGTGGCGCTCACCGGGTAAGGTGACATCCAACGCGGGATAGGAATAGGTCGTTGCTGTGGCAATTCCTAAAAATTTTGCGATGCGATGAAATAATGGGCCCATGCCGGTTGATTCCCTTTTTAGCGTTTTCTGTATCCTAAACGCTAAATGGCGCACAAGAAAGTGTTGTGCACCATTAGGTTATATCCGTCTAGCTTCAAGTTGCATGTGCGTTGGCTTCCTTCGTCACTCGGCCCGTCCATGGGCCAAGCTGGCTTACCGCGTACCTGCATCTCCAATGACTTTGAGCACACAGGGCGGTTACTGTTTAGGTTTAAAGCGCAATAAGCGGTTGGCGTTGCTGACCACGGTAATGGATGACAGTGCCATTGCTGCTCCCGCGACGACCGGGCTGAGTAATGTGCCGGTGAAAGGGAATAAAATACCCGCCGCAATCGGAATACCCAGTGCATTGTAGAAAAAGGCTCCCAACAGGTTTTGCTTCATATTGCGCAATGTTGCTTTGGAAAGCTCAACCGCGTCTGCAACCCCGTGTAGGCTATGGCGCATCAGGGTAATAGCCGCCGTTTCAATCGCAATATCACTGCCTCCGCCCATGGCAATCCCGACATCGGCTTGTGCCAGTGCGGGCGCATCATTGATGCCGTCGCCAATCATCGCCACTTTATACCCCGCGGCTTGCAGTTGTTTGATTGCTTCGGCTTTACCATCCGGCAAGACACCGGCGATTACCCTTCCAATCCCGGCTTCTTTGGCAATAGCATTCGCAGTTATAGGATTATCGCCGGTTAACATCACCAAGTTGTATCCCCTCTGATGCAAACGTTGCAGCGCGCTGATACTGTCACTGCGCAGTGGGTCGCGGATGGACAGCAGTGCTGCCGGTTTCCCTTGCGCCGTCAGAATCACTGGCGTCGCACCACTTTCAGCTTCTTGCTGCATTAATGATTGCAACTCGCGGGTATCAATCTGTTGCTCTTCCAACAGGCGATTATTGCCCAGTAACAGTGGAATGCCGTCGACCTCGCCACTGACCCCCAAACCGCGCAGGGTGCGGAATTGGTTGACCGTCGCCAGTGTCAGCCCCTCCGCTCGTTGTAAAATAGCGCGCGCCAGCGGGTGATTAGAGCCGGTTTCCAGCGCGGCTGCCCACTCCAGCGCTTGCTGCTCACTGACCCCATTAAAGGTATGAATTGCCACCACTTGCGGGTGCCCTTCGGTCAGGGTGCCGGTTTTGTCGAACACCAATGTGTCGAGGTTACTGGCCTGCTGCAAGGCATCGGCATCTCGCACTAATACTCCGAATTCAGCTGCCCGCCCCACACCGGAGATAATCGACATCGGCGTTGCCAGCCCAAGCGCACAAGGGCAAGCAATAATCAGCACCGTGGTGGCGACCACCAGGGTATAAACCAACTGCGGTTGTGGGCCGAAGAAATACCAAATTAGCCCGGCAATAACGGCAATCGCGACCACGGTCGGCACAAAGACTGCGGAGATTCTATCGGCCAGCTTACCAATTTCTGGTTTACTGCTTTGGGCCTGACGCACCAGCTTGATGATTCGCGCTAATGTTGTCTGGCTGCCGATAGCATTGGCGCGGAACAACACCGACCCATCCTGCACTTGTGTCCCGGCATGAACGACATCACCGGCTGACTTTTGTTGTGGGATAGGCTCGCCAGTCAACATGGCTTCGTCCATCCATACTTCGCCCTGCACAATTTCCCCATCAACCGGCACACGGTCACCCGTGGTGAGGCGCAAAGTCATGCCCAGTTGCACCTCCGCCAGCGGGATGAGTTTCTCGCCGTCGTCCGTCACTACCCGCGCCGTCGGCGGCGCTAAATCCAACAAGCGCTCCAATGCATTAGAGGAGCGCTGTCTGGCGCGTTGTTCCATAGCATGACCAAGATTAATTAACCCGATAATCATGGCACTGGCTTCGTAATAGAGATGGCGAGCTTCCATCGGGAACACATCCGGCCAGATATTCACTGTGATGGAGTAAATCCAGGCCGCGCCAGTCCCCAGTGCGACCAAAGTATCCATGGTCGCGCTGCCATTCTTCAGACTGACCCAAGCATTACGATAAAAATGCCCACCAGCAAATATCATTACCAGTAAGGTGATTATCCCGATAATCAACCAGGGCGTTTGAGTTTCGGGGGTGAGCGTCATGCTGCCGCCAAATAATCCCCATCCCATTAATGGGATACCCAATAACAGGCCGAGGGCCGCTTGCCACTGGAAGCGCTTCATACTGGCGTGCGACATTTGTTGCTGACGTTCGCGTCGCTCGCCTTCATCTTCAATAATTTCAGCACCATAACCGGCATTCTTGACTGCCGCGATCAATGCCTCATTGCTTGGGTGGCCGGTCACTAATGCACTGCGCTCCGCTAAATTGACGCGCGCAACCTCGACACCATCAACATTTTCCAGTGCATTCTGTACTTTGGATACGCAACTGGCGCAGCTCATGCCGGTCAGCAATAACTGAACACTGTCACTATCACGGGTGGTTGGCTCTGCTGCTTGGTTGGTTTCGCTTTTTTTAACATTATTTGTTGCTACCGGAATAGAGGAAGAGGCCGCTGCCAGATATTCCGGCGAAGATGGGGCTGAGTGAGTCAGCGGCTCAGTTTTTGGGGAGTGCGCGCCTGTTAATGTGGCGTGATAGCCCGCTTGCTCTACGGCATCAATCAGAGTTTGTGCATCGACTTTGCCATACACTTTGGCGCTCTCAAGTGCCACGTCCGCCGCAATAACGCCGGGAACGGCTTCCAGTGCTTTACGGGTAGATTCGGTACAATGTCCGCAACTCAGACCGGAAAGTTGTAACTCAATATCAGGGCGGTGCGCTTCTTCGGCCTGATAGCCGGCTTGCTTGACGGTATCAATCAAGGTTGTGATTTCGGCTTCGCCCGTCACCTTGGCATAGTGAACATTTACTTCCGCATGATGAATATCTTCCCGGCTTTCTAATGCCGTTTTTACACGTTTGGCACAATTCATACAGGAAAGGCCGTGTAAGGCCAGCACCGTGGTTTGCAACATAGTTGACTCCTTATCGAGTAGCACCCTATCCATAAATTTTGTAGGGATAAGTTTAGTCGGTATTCTCAGTCATAGCCTTTATTCAGGGCAATGATAAACCTTAATATGCACAGATTTTATTCCGCTTGACTGACATCCGTCCTTTCACTAATTATAGAGGTTAAACCTTCCAGCAAGGGTAAGGTCAAGGGGGGCGAATGAATATTAGTGATGTGGCAAAAAAAACCGGCTTAACCAGCAAAGCCATCCGTTTTTACGAAGAGAAGAAACTGGTGACACCGCCTATCCGCACGGACAATGGCTATCGCAGCTACAGCGCCAAACATATTGAAGAGTTAACTTTGTTGCGCCAGGCGCGGCAGGTGGGTTTTACCCTAGATGAATGCCGCGAGTTACTGGCATTGTTTCATAATCCCGCTCGCCACAGTGCGGATGTAAAAGCCGCGACCTTACAAAAAGTCGCAGAAATTGAACACCATATTCATGATCTTAAACAGATGCGATTGCGTTTATTGGCTTTAGCGGACGAATGCCCAGGGGATGACGGCGCAGAATGCCCGATTATCAATAACCTGACGGGGTGTTGTCATGCAAGTGAGAAGCAAGAGGCCAAAAGCAAGAAGTTGGGTGATGAGGCATTGATTTAGTATATGTTTAAAGACGCATTCAGATAAATACGCCTTTATATCAATATATTAGTGATTAATAGCTCTAACGTGCAAGGTGTTGCCTTCCACTAATATCACTTCAACTTCGGTACCAGCAGCTAGCTCATTCGCGCTATAAATGCGCCAACTGCTGTCGCCGACCCTCATACGGCCAAAACCGTCAACTGTCGGTTCCGTCAGTGTTGCCCGCGTTCCCAACAATTGATGGCTGCGCTGGTTCAGCATAGCAGGCTGTGGTTTGGTGCGTTTACTCAGCCAATACCACCATAGAAATGCAGAAACCACCGTCAGAACGGCGAACAACACGCCTTGCATCTCCCAGCTAAAGGGAAATAGCCAGACCAGAGCACCGACAACCACGGCAGCAACGCCGCTCCACAGCATATAACCACTGGCACCCAGCATCTCAGCGGCCAGTAGTAGCCCACCGAGTGATAGCCAAAACCAACTTGGATTTGCTGCAATTGCTTCCAGCATGGTTATTTACCTCGGCTGTTTTTACTCTCACCAATCAGTTCTGCAATACCACCGATAGCGCCCATTAAGCTACTGGCTTCTAGCGGCATCATAATGACTTTACTGTTATTGGCCGAACCAATGTGTTGCAGGGCATCGGTATATTTCTGTGCCACAAAATAGTTAATGGCTTGAATATCACCAGCAGCAATAGCTTCAGAAACCATTCTGGTCGCTTGGGCTTCAGCTTCAGCGCCACGTTCACGAGCTTCCGCTTGCAAGAATGCGGATTGACGCTCACCTTCAGCTTTCAGAATTTGTGATTGTTTCTCACCTTCGGCACGCAAAATAGCCGCCTGACGAACCCCTTCAGCTTCCAGAATATCCGCACGTTTGGTACGTTCAGCTTTCATCTGAGCATTCATCGCAGAAATCAGTTCAGCTGGTGGGCGCACGTCGCGGACTTCAATTCGGGTCACTTTGATGCCCCACGGGTTGGTTGCTTCATCAACAATGTGCAGCAGGCGGCCGTTGATGTTGTCACGTTGGGACAACATTTCATCCAGCTCCATAGAACCCAAAACAGTACGGAAGTTGGTCATGGTCAAATTGATAATGGCCGATTCCAAATTGCTGACTTCATAAGCTGCTTTCACGGGATCAATAACTTGGATAAAGCAAACGGCATCAATCGCCACGTTGGCATTATCACGGGAAATAATTTCTTGGGATGGGATATCCAGAACTTGTTCCATCATATTGATTTTGCGACCAACACGATCCATAAATGGCACAACGATATTCAGGCCTGGCATCAATGTTTTGGTATAACGACCAAAACGCTCAACAGTCCATTGAAAACCTTGCGGGACGATTTTGATTGAGGAAAAGACCACAATCAGGGCGACGACGATAAGTACAGGGATAACTGTAAACATATTTAACTTCCTGTCAGCAATGATTTTTGTTTCTTAATATTACGTGACAGGGCGCTAAACGCCTAATGAAAGGCAGGTAAAAGCGTGTAAATGAGAGAATGTGGGGCCGGAGCAGAATAAAACAGCGCGGGATGGCCCCGCGCCGTAGCAAATAATGGCAACCTTATCACGGCGAATAGCCGCTAAACGTGCCGGTCAGTAGAGTAAGGAGTAAAGTTGACGGCGATATTTGGCGGCCAGCGCATCGCCAGTACCTAGTGCGGCCAAAATATCCATTAATGTCTTACGCGCGGTGCCATTTGCCGCAGCTAAGTCTTTCTTCAAGTGGCCTAGCAGTAGCTCAAGTGCTTCTTCGTTACGGCCGACCTGATGCAGTTGCAGGGCTAATTGTACCGCCAGTTCAGCATTATCCGGCTGCTCAGCCACTTGTTGTTGTAACAACTGGATTTCGGGGGTGTCAGCGGCTTGTTTAAGTAACTCAATTTGTGCAATCAGCCCCTGATATCGGCTATCACGGTCTTGCAGTGGGATGGTTGCCAATACGCTTTCAGCATCTTCACTGCGGTTTAACTGAATTTGTGCTTCCGCCAGTTGCAGCGCAATGTCACTGGTTTGCGGGTTATTGCTTTGTTGCATCAACTGCCAGGCGTCTTTCAGCAATGGCAATGCTTCCTGCACTTTACCCTCACTCATCAACTGTGCAGCTTCGGCAGCTTTCAACTCTTCAGGTTTCGGTAACACTCGTTGCAGTAGTTCGCGGATAACTTCCTCTGGCTGTGGCCCTTGGAATCCATCAACTGGCTGACCGTCCTTAAAGAGATAAACAGCCGGAATGGAGCGCAAACCAAACTGTGACGCCACCATCTGTTGTGCATCGCAATCAACACGCGCCAGAATGAATTGGCCCGCATATTCTGCGACCAGTTTATCCAGCACTGGGGTCAGTTGCAGACAGTGCTGGCTGCGTTCAGACCAAAAATAGAACAGCACAGGCACAGCCATGGATTGTTCTAAAACCTGATGTAGGTTCGCTTCAGTAATATCAATCGTAGTAGGTGCTAGCATGAATTATTTCTCTCATCCGTTTTAACAGTAGATGGGGGCAGATTATGTCGCTTCAACCTCAAGCTTAGGAATTGCCACGCAGGACCTTGTCTAACAGGCGGCCCGGCAAGATGCGGCGCAATATCGTCAGCGCATGGGCGACTAAAGTGACCGGATAGCGCAATTGCGGGCGCGGGCTTTCCAATGCATGGCGCAATTTCGGTAAAATAGCTTCTGGCGGCAGTGTAAAGCGCTTGGCAATACCAGGATTATTCACCGGCTTATCAACCTGAGCCTGATTTACATTTTGCGTGAAATGGGTGCTTATTGGCCCCGGCTCAATCAAACTGACATGAATTCCGCTGTCATGCAGCTCCATGCGCAGTGCATCTGACCAAGCTTCCAGCGCATATTTACTGGCGGCATAGGCACCGCGCCCGGCAGTTGAAACCAACCCCATCACTGAGCTGGTTTGAATAATGCGCCCTTCGCCGTGAGGCAGCATGGCGGGCAGCAAAAGTTGCGTCAGTTGGTGGGTACCAAACAGGTTGGTGGAAAATTGTTTTTCCAACTGCTGGCGTGAAATCGTCTGCAATGGGCCATATAACCCAAAACCGCCGTTGTTAAACAAGGCATATAAACGCCCAGCGGTCAGCGCGATAACCTGCGCGGCGGCGCGTTCGACACTGGCGCTGTCATCCAAATCCAGTTCAATACCTTCCAGACCCAACTGAGTCATCCTGGTGACATCATCGGGTTTACGGCAGGCCGCCAGCACGCGATAACCTCGGTTTTTCAAGTCTTGTGCCGCAATCAGGCCAATACCGCTGGAACAACCGGTAATTAATACTGCTTTTTGCATAACTTTACCTAGTGAATGGTTCTATTTATCTAAACAAGTGGTTAACTAAAGCTTATAACTTCTTATTGGTTACTAACGGTTTGAGTTGTTGCGCCATCCAATCTGCTATGAAAGGTTGCGCCTCGGCGTTAGGGTGTAAACCATCATCCTGCATCCACTCGGGCTTTACGGCAACTTGTTCCATAAAGAAAGGCACCAATGGAATGCCGAATTGCTGCGCCAGCTGTGGGTACATAGCGGCGAAAGCATCAGTATAACGGCGGCCATAGTTAGGCGGAATACGGATTTGCATCAATAATGGCTGGGCCTTGGCCTCCTTTATCTGATTGATAACTTGTGTTAAATCCCGTTGAATATCTTGTGGTGGGAAACCGCGTAGGCCGTCATTAGCACCCAATTCAATCAGCACCCAACGGGGCTGATGTTGTTTCAGTAGGGCAGGTAGGCGGGCTAACCCCTGTGCAGCAGTATCACCACTGATACTGGCGTTAACCACCTTCGGTAATGACGGTGTAGCTTGCCATGTTTTATCCAACCGCGAAGGCCAGGCTTCGGCAATCGGTAGGCGGTAACCGGCGCTTAAACTGTCGCCGAGAATCAAAAGTGTATCGGTTGCGGCGGCACGCAAACTGAATAATCCCAACAGTAATAGGAAGGGAAGATGCCAGCGGAAAACGTTCTTGAAGTTCATCATCTTAATAAACACGTCGGTCAGGGTGAGCAACAGCTCTCCATCCTTACCGGAGTTGAGCTGGTTGTCAAACCCGCGCAGACAATTGCGCTGATTGGTGAGTCGGGTTCAGGTAAATCAACTTTACTGGGCATTTTAGCCGGGCTTGATGATGGCAGCAGCGGCGAAGTCAGTTTACTCGGGCAGTCTTTGACTGCCATGGATGAAGAGGGGCGTGCGCAACTGCGGGCAAAAAATATTGGTTTTGTTTTTCAATCATTTATGTTGGTACCGACTCTCAATACATTGGAAAACGTCCAGCTTCCGGCGCTATTGCGCGGGGAAAGCGAGCGCGAAAGTAAAACCCATGCCATTGAGTTATTAAAATTGGTCGGGCTGGAGAAGCGGTTGCACCACCTGCCGGCCCAGCTTTCGGGCGGCGAGCAGCAGCGGGTGGCGCTCGCGCGGGCTTTTAGCGGGCGGCCAAAAGTGTTATTTGCCGATGAACCAACGGGTAATCTTGATCGGCACACGGGCGACAAGATAGCCGATTTGTTGTTTTCCCTTAACCGGGACTACGGCACCACATTAATTTTGGTTACTCATGATGTGCAATTGGCTGGCCGTTGCCAGCGGCGGCTGCGGCTCCAAGACGGTAAATTGTGGGAGGAAGCATGATTTGGCGCTGGTTTTGGCGTGAGTGGCGCTCACCCTCACTATTAATTGTCTGGCTGGCATTAACACTGGCGGTAGCTTGTGTGCTGGCGCTGGGCAGTATTAGTGACCGGATGGAGCAAGGGCTTAGCCAACAGAGCCGTGATTTTTTGGCTGGCGACCGCGTGTTAAAAACGGCTCATCCGGTGCCGGAGAGCTGGTTGCTGGAAGCAAAACAGCAGGGGCTGTCTATCAGTCGCCAGCTTTCATTCATGACCATGACGTTTGCCGGTGATCGCCCGCAACTGGCGGATGTGAAAGCCACGGACTTAGCTTATCCGCTGTATGGCAAGCTAGAAACCTTACCGGCGGATGTCAAACTTGAACCGGGAACCGCGCTGGCGGCCCCGCGATTGCTGGCGCTGCTCGGGGTTAAAGTCGGCGATACACTGGATGTCGGTGATACTTCGCTAAAGATTATTGGCGAAGTGCTTCAGGAGCCGGATTCAGGTTTTAACCCCTTCCAAACTGCGCCGCGGATTTTAATTAATTTGGCGGATGTAGAGAAAACCGGCGCAATACAACCGGGTAGCCGATTGAATTATCTCTATATGTTTGCCGGGCCACCGGAGGCAATTGCTAAATTCAGTGACTGGCTGACTCCACAATTGAAGCCGGAACAGCGCTGGTATGGTTTGCAAGAATCTGGCGGTGCGCTGGGGAAATCCTTGCAACGCGCCCAGCAATTCTTACTGTTATCGGCGTTATTGACGTTATTACTGTCCATTGCCGCAGTGGCCGTGGCAATGGGGCATTATTGCCGCAGCCGCTATGATTTGGTGGCGGTATTGAAAACATTAGGGGCCGGGCGCAGTGCGCTACGGCGGCTAATTATCGGCCAGTGGGTCTCGGTGTTGGTGCTGGCGGGTTTGTGCGGCAGTGTCATTGGCTTATTGTTCGAGAAAGTGTTAATCCGTTTATTGTCCCCAGTATTGCCGGCTACATTACCGGCCGCAGGTGCTTGGCCATGGATATGGTCAATGGGATCGCTGATATTGATTTCATTGCTGGTGGGTATTCGCCCTTATCGGCAACTGTTGGCAACTCAACCGCTGCGAGTATTGCGCCGCGATGTTTCAGCCAATGTTTGGCCGCTGCGCTACTTTATTCCGGTGATGATAGCGGTGGTGGTCGGCTTGCTGGCCTTACTGATGGGCGGGAATTCGCTGCTGTGGGCCATTCTCGGCGGCATGGTGGTGCTGGCGTTATTGCTGGGCATTATCGGCTGGGGGGGGTTATTGCTGTTGCGCCGCCTGACGGTGACTCGCTTGTCATTACGGCTGGCGATTAACCGCTTGTTGCGCCAACCGTGGATGACGCTAACGCAGCTGGCGGCATTCTCACTGTCATTTATGTTGTTGGCTTTATTATTGGTATTACGCGGTGATTTATTGGACCGCTGGCAACAGCAATTGCCGCCGGATAGCCCGAATTATTTCCTACTGAATATTACGCCGCAGCAGGTACCGCAAGTCACGGAATTCCTCACGCAGCATCAGATAACGCCGTCGACTTTTTATCCGATTATTCGCGCACGGCTGACTGAAATTAATCAACAATTGGCGACCGAACGGGTTGCGGAAGATGCGCCTGGCGGGGAGGCCGTTAATCGCGAGCTGAATCTGACCTGGCAGCAGGATTTGCCCGAGCACAATATTTTGACCGCCGGGCAGTGGCCGCCTAAGGCGGATGAAGTGTCGATTGAGAAAGGCATTGCTGATCGAGTGGGAATTAAAATCGGCGATAAACTGACATTCAGTGGCGATACGCAGTCATTTGGTGCGACTGTGAGCAGTATTCGTCAGGTGGATTGGGAAAGCCTGCGCCCTAATTTTTACTTTATTTTCCCACCGGCTGTACTGGATGGGCAACCCCAAACCTGGCTGACCAGCTTCCGCTATCACGGTGACGGCGAGGTTCTGACGCAATTGAATCGCCAGTTCCCGACTCTCAGTTTACTGGATATTGGCGCGATGCTGAAACAGGTTGGGCAGGTGCTGCAACAGGTCAGCCGCGCACTGGAAGTGATGGTGGTATTGGTGATTATTTGTGGCACTTTGCTGCTATTAGCACAGGTACAGGTTGGCATGCGCCAGCGCCGTCAGGAATTGGTGGTTTACCGGACACTCGGCGCAAGTAAACGCTTACTGCGAGGTACATTGTGGTGGGAATTTGCGTTGCTGGGGCTAGTAGCCGGTATGGCGGCAGCTATCGGAGCAGAAGCGGCACTTTGGGCATTACAGCGCTTAGTGTTTGATTTCCCGTGGCAACCTAACTGGATCATGTGGTGGTTATTGCCATTGGCGGCGGCGCTGTTGCTGTCACTCTGTGGCGGTTGGTTAGGGGCCAGATTGTTGCAGGGGCGGGCGTTATTCCGTCATTACACGGATTAGTGAAATAACGCGGGCGGCATAAACTGCCCGCGCTTCAGTTATAACTTAGCTTGCGCCCAGCGCAGGGCGTTTTGGTATTCCGCAGGTAGCAAAGGTGCTAATGCCGCCAGGGCCGCACTTAATTGCGCGCCATCGGGGTCATTTAAATTCAAATGGCCCACTTTACGGCCTTCGCGCACTTCTTTTTCATACCAATGCAGATGCACCAAGGGCAGTGATAGCCACTCTATATTCACTGGCGTGCCAATCAGATTGACCATCGCGGAGGGAGTATTCACCACCGGTTTGGGCAGCGGTAAGTCCAAAATAGCGCGCAGGTGCAGCTCGAACTGGCTGATAGAAGCACCATTTTGTGTCCAGTGACCACTGTTATGTACTCGCGGTGCCAGCTCATTAATTAGTAAACTGTCGTCGACGATAAAGCACTCCATCGCCATTACACCAACATAATTCAGCTCATCCATAATTGCGGACAGCATTTTCTCTGCTTGCTGCTGTAGTTTGCTATTGGGCTGTGGTAATGCCACGCTCATGCGCAAAATACCTTCTTCATGAAGATTATGGGTCAGTGGATAAAAGACTGATTGACCTTGATGACTGCGCGCACCGACCAATGAAACTTCGCCGGAAAAGTTAATACCTTGCTCGACAATACATTCGCCGTAAGCATCGGCGGGCAAACTTTCTTGTTCACCGGCGCGTAAACGCCATTGACCCCGTCCGTCATAACCGCCGACCCGACGTTTCACGATGGCTAATTCACCCAGTGTGGCAAAGACCTGCGGCCACTCACTATTGCTGGCCAATAATTGCCATGGTGCGGTCGCCAAATTCAAGCTGTCGAGCAACTGTTTTTGAGTCAGACGGTCAGCCAGACGAGGGAAAATATCGCGGTTAACGAAAGCGGTGTGGGTGGCGAGTTCGCGGGTTAACGCGGTTTCCGGCCAGCGCTCAATCTCGGCAGTAATCACACTGTGCTGATAAGGCACGGCTTCTGGCTCGGCATCTAAACCTACTGGATAAACAGCAATGCCTAGCGGCTCACCGGCTTGACGCAGCATGCGCCCCAATTGACCATTACCTAATACGCAAACGGGTTTCATGCTTCATCCCTCGGATCGGGATTGTCCAACACTTCGTCAGTTTGATTTTTACGCCAATCTGCTAAACGTGCTGCTAATTCAACATCATGCAGCGCCAGTATTTGAGCCGCCAGCAATGCTGCATTCGCCGCCCCGGCTTTACCAATGGCCAGTGTTCCCACCGGAATGCCACGTGGCATCTGCACGATGGAATACAAGCTATCGACACCGCTTAATGCCGCACTTTGTACCGGCACACCTAAGACCGGCACCAATGTTTTGGCCGCTAGCATACCCGGCAGGTGAGCAGCACCGCCCGCGCCTGCAATAATGACATGTAAGCCATTAGCATCGGCTTGCTCAGCAAAACTGAACAGTTTGTCGGGGGTGCGATGGGCAGAAACAACTTCGACATGAAAGGGGACATTGAGCGTGGTGAGCACGTCGGCGGCGAACTGCATGGTGGCCCAGTCACTCTTGGACCCCATTACGATAGCGATTTTAACCCCGGCTGGGTAAGCCGAATCGAGGTTAGCTCCCATGAGTGTAAAGCTCCTGTGATTGCGCAAGCGTCGGCCAGAATGATCTTATTTTAAATCATGACTGGTGAAGAGGGCGTAGAGCATATCATGAGCCAAAGGCGAGGAAAACGGTTGCGTAGCGGCTTTTAGTGGGTTTTATTAGTTTTTTGATCGTAGTTGATGAGGTAAAACCTGAAGGTTAAAACGGGAATTTAATCAATTCAACACTATCAGCCGTGACTTTAACCATTGAACCTTCAACATGCCAGGCACCTAAAACCACACGGTGTGCCGTTGCCGCCGCTAATTCGACGGTATGAACCGCAGGGCGGTGGGTATGCCCATGAATCATCCAACTGACATTATTTCGCTCGAAAGTTTCAACCACCGCCTGTGGATTGACATCCATAATCAGCTGCGATTTACCGCTATTATTTTGTTGGCTTTGATTGCGCATATAAGCCGCAATGCGTAAGCGAAAACGCAGCGGTAGCCACAGAAAGAGCTTCTGGATCAGGGGATTGTGTACTCGGCGGCGAAAATGCTGATAGTCGGCATCATCAGTGCACAGGGTATCGCCATGTAAAATAACGATTTTACGGCCATACAACTCAACAACTTTCTCTTCCGGCAGCAAGGTCATGCCACTTTCAAGTGCAAAGCGTTTACCCAGCAGAAAATCGCGGTTACCGTGGATAAAGTAGCAGGGCACGCCCTGTTGTTGGAGTGATTTCAACGCGGCAGCAACTTGCCGATACAGAGGCTCGGGGTCATCGTCGCCAATCCAGGATTCGAATAAATCGCCCAGGATATATAATGCATCAGCATGAATAGCATCACGCTGTATAAAATGCAGGAAACCGGCAGTGATTGCCGGTTCCTGAACGCTAAGATGCAAATCTGCAATAAAAAGCGTGCTCATTAAGCCGTTATTACTCGCTAACAGTAACGCTTTGAATGATCACATCTTCTTTTGGCACATCTTGATGCATACCGCTGCGGCCAGTCGCGACGTTTTTGATTTTATCAACCACGTCCAGACCTTCAGTCACTTCAGCAAACACGCAGTAACCCCAACCATCTGGGCGCTCTGAACGGAAGTTTAGGAAGTCATTGTCTGCAACGTTAATAAAGAACTGAGCAGTGGCAGAGTGTGGATCGTTGGTACGCGCCATTGCCAAAGTGCCACGGGTATTTTTCAGACCGTTGTTGGCTTCGTTCTTGATAGGGGCATCAGTTGTTTTCTGGTTCATGCCCGGCTCAAAACCACCGCCCTGAATCATGAAACCATCAATAACACGGTGGAAAATAGTGTTATCATAGAAACCTTTACGGCAGTAGTTCAGGAAGTTTTCAACAGTAGCCGGCGCTTTATCTGCGAAGGTGTTGATGACGATATCGCCGTGATTAGTATGAAAAGTGACCATAATAATGTTCCTGCTAGTGTAATAAGTGTATTCACAAATGAGTCGTAACTCTTTAGATGGCTCTTATATCATATCTGCGAGATTGAGTCAGCACTCGAAACGCCGCCAAGATGTGCGAAAAAGTGCTGTATCGGGAGCTGATTTACCGCATAATCTGATGATATCTTTTTAAACCATGCGTTTCGCAAAAACAAAAACCACGGAATGTCCCAATGCTAAAGATTTTTAATACACTGAGTCGCCAAAAAGAGGAATTCAAGCCTATTCATGCCGGTAAAATAGGTATGTATGTATGCGGGATCACCATCTATGACCTGTGTCACATTGGGCATGGGCGGACTTTTGTCGCTTTCGACGTTGTGTCGCGTTATTTGCGTTATTTAGGTTACTCTTTGACGTATGTCCGCAATGTCACCGACGTTGACGATAAAATTATTAAACGTGCCATTGAAAACAATGAAACCTGCGAGCAACTGACTACGCGGATGTTGGCTGAAATGCACAAAGATTTTGATGCATTGAATCTCAAACGCCCAGATTTAGAACCGCGCGCTACCCATCACATCCCAGAAATTATTGAGCTGACCGAGCGCTTGATTGCCCGCAAGCATGCTTATGTGGCTTCAAATGGAGATGTTATGTTCTCTGTTGAAAGTGATCCGGATTATGGTTTGTTATCTCGTCAAGATCTGGACCAGTTGCAAGCGGGCGCGCGAGTTGAAGTGGCTGATGTTAAACGCAATCCGATGGATTTTGTCTTGTGGAAAATGTCCAAACCCGGCGAACCTAGCTGGGAATCACCTTGGGGGCCGGGCCGCCCTGGTTGGCATATTGAATGTTCGGCAATGAACGGCAAGCAGTTAGGCGCGCATTTTGATATTCACGGCGGCGGCTCTGATTTGATGTTCCCGCACCACGAAAATGAAATTGCACAATCCACCTGTGCGCATGATGGCCCTTATGTGAATTACTGGATGCACTCCGGTATGGTGATGATCGACAAAGAAAAAATGTCGAAATCTCTGAATAACTTTTTCACTATCCGCGATGTGCTGGCCTATTACGATGCTGAAACCGTGCGTTATTTCCTGATGTCCGGCCATTATCGTAGCCAGCTTAATTACAGCGAAGAAAATCTCAAGCAAGCACGTGCTTCTTTAGAGCGCTTATACACCGCGCTGCGCGGGACTGACGTGAATGCAGCGCCGGCTGGTGGTGCTGAGTTTGAAGCGCGTTTCCGTGCGGCAATGGATGATGATTTCAATACTCCAGAGGCCTACTCGGTGCTGTTTGATCTCGCCCGTGAAGTAAACCGCCTCAAAGCTGAAGATATGACCGCGGCAAATGCGTTAGCGGCTGAATTGCGTAAACTGGCGCATGTGCTGGGATTATTGGAACAAGATCCAGAACTGTTTTTGCAAAGTGGGGCGCAGACTGACGACGACGACGAAGTGGCAAAAATCGAAGCTCTTATTAAACAGCGCAACGATGCCCGCAGTAGTAAAGATTGGGCGCTGGCAGATTCTGCCCGTGATCAATTGAATGGGCTGGGGATTGTGTTGGAAGATGGCCCGCAAGGGACAACCTGGCGTCGTAAATAATACGGAACTGGTTAACGGTACCCTAAATAATTTGAGTTGCAGGAAGGCAGCCAATGCACATGCAGCTTGAAGTATAACGGGTATAAGATTAAAAAAATTGCGGTTCTGGTGTTGACCAGTAACCGCATTTTTTTGCCCATATATTATAACTGCTACAACGGCAGTTTTTCGCAATAACCAGCTAAAACTCGCCGTTGCTGAGGTTATTAGGCTTTAACCTGTACTTTCATACCTTGAAACTCAACAATCTGGTCAGCCAGGATCTTGCAGCGCTTGCGCGTTTCCACATTCCCGTCGACTTTTACCAGCCCATCAGCGATGGCGGCTTTTGCTGAGGCACCGCTATCGTTCCAACCTTGCAACTTTAATAAGTCACACAGTTCGACGTGCGGGTGTTTTTCCAAATGAAAAATGTCCATTACTGTCCTTTCACTCTATTTTCGTTGATGTCATGATATTCCTCGCAGGCTTGCAAGGTATTTTGTATCAGTGTTGCAACGGTCATCGGCCCGACGCCACCGGGAACCGGTGTAATCCAACCCGCACGCTCAACGGCGGCATCAAATTCTACATCACCGACTACTTTACCACTTTCCAAGCGGTTAATGCCGACATCAATCACGATAGCACCGGGTTTTATCCACTCACCGGGAATAAAACCGGGTTTACCGACAGCAACGACTAATAAATCTGCATTTTCGACATGTTGGCGCAAATTTTTGGTAAACCGATGAGTGACGGTAGTGGTGCAACCCGCCAGTAATAGCTCAAGGCTCATCGGGCGGCCGACAATATTGGATGCCCCTACCACGACAGCATTCAGACCATAAGTCGGGATATCATAACGCTCTAGCAGTGTCACGATGCCGCGTGGAGTACAAGGGCGGAGTTTAGGCGCCCGCTGACACAAGCGGCCAACATTGTAGGGATGGAAGCCATCCACGTCTTTATCCGGGTGAATACGTTCCAGGACTTTGACATTATCAATACCCGCGGGCAGTGGCAGTTGTACTAGAATCCCATCTATTTCACTATCGTCATTCAGTGAATCAATCAATGCTAACAGCTCGGCTTCCGTGGTGGTCATCGGCAGGTCATAAGAGCGGGAAACGAAACCCACTTCTTCACAGGCTTTACGTTTACTGGCGACATAAATTTGTGAGGCTGGATTTTCACCTACTAGCACAACAGCAAGGCCAGGGGCACGTTTACCCGCAGCTAAACGTTTCTGTACCAACGCAGCTACTTCGTTTCGTACCTGCTGCGCAATCGTTTTACCATCTATAATTTTCGCTGACATCAGTGGAAGGGTCCATCAATTAAAAAAGCGGGAATCTGCCTATTTTGTCAGAAGCGGGGCGTGCTGTCAGGCGTATAATAACGATTAATTAACGATTAAATAGCCAGTTGATAAACCGTAAGGCGAAAAGCCATTGACTCAAAGGCGACTGCCCGTATAATCCAACCCGCAACTGACTGCCAGCAGCGTTCTATGCTGCGGTAAATATCAAATGCGCCCTTAGCTCAGTTGGATAGAGCAACGGCCTTCTAAGCCGTAGGTCACAGGTTCGAATCCTGTAGGGCGTACCATTAAAATCAATGAGTTACCCTCGAATTCCCCCTTAATTATCAGCTACCTTTTTCAAAAGTGCCAGATTAGTGACATTAAACCCCATTACCTCATCAATTTTACGCGCATGCTCAGTTAAATGGTTTGGCGACAAGTGGGCATATCGACGTACCATTTCTATGCTTTCCCATCCGCCCATTTCCTGAAGTGCTGATAGTGGGACTCCTGCTTGAACTAACCAGCTTGCCCAGGTATGCCGCAAATCATGGAAACGAAAGTCTGTTATCCCTGATCGCTTCAATCCAGTTCTCCATGCTGTATTATCATCAACACGCATTTTCCTGACCTCAGCAGTTTTTGTTCCATCTGCCCGGTGCCATGCCGAGGTGTGGACAAACACATATCTCGAGTGTCGGCCTATCTGCTCACGTAATACCTTGCATGACATATCATTCAGAGCCACGCCGATTGCCTTTCCCGCTTTAGCGTTCTCTGGGTGTATCAAACATTGGCAGAGTCAAAGTGAGCAAGACAATATTCTTCATGTTGCCCGCGTGCCATTGCTGACGGTATGCTGTCCGGACGGAAGATGGGTGGGCGCATTAGCTCGGTATCGGGCCGCAATATCACGCTTGACCGTGTTGCTGATGTGAAAATTGGCGATCGGCTACTTGTTAATTTACCGAGCGGTGTAGCGCAGGGCAGGACGGTGCAGGCAGCAAACATTCCACGCCAATGGTCAGGTTGCAGTTAAATTAGGGTATTTCTAATGGCGGAGCCAATTTTGTATGTATCTCCCACAGATGGTGGGAAAGGCATCAATATGACGTCAGGAACCCGGTTGCTAAAATTTCTTGGTATCGTGCCTTTATCAAATCAGGTCGTAGATGCTTTACGCGAGATCCAGGTAGTGACAGGAAGATACAACCTTGTATTCCCCGGTCGTAATGACATTACTAAACCAATGAGTGAAGCGAGTATCAATCAGGTACTGAAACGGGTTGGCTATCATGGAAGAGCGACAGGGCATGGCTTCCGGCATACGATGAGTACCATCTTGCATGAGCAGGGATTCAATACGGCGTGGATTGAATTGCAACTAGCACACGTGGACAAGAATACGATTCGCGGGACCTATAACCATGCGCAGTATCTGGAGCAGAGAAGGGAGATGTTGCAGTGGTATGGGGATTATGTGGATGGGCTGAAACATGGCGGGAATGTGATGCATGGGGAGTTTGGGCTTCGTGCTAAGTAAACGTGGTTTTCTGAGGGAATAGCACCAGCAGTCATGCTGGTGCTGTAGGTATTTGGTTTTTTTTTATAAAAATTACTAATTTTTTGATGAGTTGGATCTTATCATGAAATCCGTCATTAAACCTGAAACTGAGCGACTAAGTTCAATTTCATCATGTGGAATAAGCACGTATCGCCACGTTTTGCCTGTAAGTTTCTCAGCATTTTGATTTGCAAATTCGCACCAACGGATAGCCGCTCGCGTTTTGGCCTGAACTTCTGGCGTGTCGATTTCTGTCGCTTTTTTCGGTTCAATCAAGCAATAGCCATTGTCCATTTCGACAACGAAATCAGGTTCATAATTTCTACCATTAGCATATTCGATACGGAACTGACCTGGGCGAGGTTTCATCCAACGAATCACTGAAGGATCATTCTCCAATATTTGAGCTAGGCGGAGCTCCCCATCTACAGAGTCAAATTTCTGATAAGGGTAACAGCATTTATTAAAACCAGTGAAAATCATCTGGCGGACTTTATTTTTTTCTCCTGCGGGAACTGCAACACGGAAATCTCTCGGTTTTTCATTACCGGCAAAATTGAACGTCGCTGGATGTATTACATCAAAGCCCTGAGTTATACGCCCGGTATAGCCCGTTGGCGTGGTCCACATATTTTGTTTGATTTGCACCCATATAAATTCAGCCAGCTGCCGACCCGCATTTTTCAGTACGGATTCTGAATCTTCCGGCGGCTGATAACTGCACAAATGGTTCACCATCTGTCCGGCCAGTTTGTAGAGCATGTCGGCATGTTCGTCGTAATCAATTTCATCATGGTCGAGCAGATAACGAATGAGATAGTTTTCTAGCCGTTCTTCCGCTTCTCCACCTTCCTGCCAACTGATTGTCCGCTGTTCGTTATTTTCCAGATGCGTGAGTAAGAGCTCTTTACTGCCGGGTTTGAGCGCAATGCGATCCAACCCGGAAAGGTTGAAATCATTAAACCCGTAATTGACTTCACGTTCTGGCAAAACCACGATTCTAGGAATATCGATAGTATATTCCATCAGTTTTTCGGTGATCGTCCCGACCAACTCCTGAACTTCCGTATCCTCCATTGAAAGGAAACTTGGCTGTTCAACTTGCTCTTCAATCATTTCCGTCAAATCGAGTTGATCCGAAGACGATGAGATTTGATGTTGAGTCACTTCCCATTCACGCAAGGCTTGTTGTACCCGTCGAGTTACGTTTGCTTTCACCTCTGGCGTGCTGAGTTGCTGACTGCTGGTTAACCGTTTGGCTTCTTCTGACACCACTTTAAACGTGAGTTCTGCGACTTTACGTTCTGTTTCCGTATTGAGTACCGGTTTTGATATGGAGTTTGTCTGATATATTGCTTGAGGTTCACAAGCCTGCAACCCATTATTATCAATGACTTGATTTCCCAACAGGAATTCAGCCATTGATGGTACGATAATTTGCTGGGGTTTTACTTCTGGAATACCGTTTTCATCATCATCCAGCCCGATATACAGAACTTTCTTGATAATCGAGTCATCGTTATTGGCACGAACGATAATCTCCTGAAAACGGTCATGGGCAATAATCGTCAGGCGATCGACGGCTTCGACGCCGGTTCTTTTGCCGTAGGGAAGGCGCAGTCCTCGGCCTATGGTCTGCTCAGTCAGGATTTCAGAGGCAGAAGCACGTAATGGAACGATAGTGTACAGATTTGTAACGTCCCATCCCTCTTTTAACTTATTGACATGAATGACGATTTCAGTGTCTTTGTCATGCTCAACGGCCAAAAGCCTCTGCATAGTTTCTTCTGACTCTTCGCCTGACTGGTTAGAGTGAACGGTTATTACTTTGCCTTTATAAGCGCCATTGAAGAAATCGTCGTGTTCAATGCGTACTTTTAGCCTGTCTGCATGATCGGTATCCTGCGCAACGACTAGCATAAAAGGTTTGACCAGTTTGTTACCGGTGTTGTTGGCGAAACTGGTTAGTTCCGTTTTCACGTATTCATGATGGTGGATTCCGTCTTCCAGCTTTATTTTTTCCAACTGCTCTTCAGAGTAGTTGGCAGCACGGAAGTCTTTGCGCGTGGCAACAGCTGGAATTTTGACGTATCCATCTTTTAGTGCACGCGATAGGGGATAGTGATAAATAATATTTTTAAAATCACGTGGGTTTGCACCTACGGTTTTCGGTGTGGCGGTTAACTCAATACCCAATACTGGATTAAGATCGTTAAGCGCTTGTGCGCCCGCACTAGCGTAGTAACGATGGGCTTCATCCATCAAAACAACTAAATCTGGCAGGTTTGCAAGATAGCTGAAATAAGATTCTCCGACGTATTCCTGAATACGTCGAATTTTAGCGACCTTAGATTTAGCAGCACCTTTGGCATTTTCCAGTGCGTTGATTTTGGAAATATTGAAGATATTAATATGCGGAGCGGTTTCGCTGCCAAAAAGATCACCCGTTTTGCTTTCAGCAATCGCATAATCCAGACGAACGCCTCGCCCTTCCTGATAGTCATCACCAGTAATTAGTACCGGTGGTGTTTGTGCCAGTTCAGGAATGCCCTGAAAAACATACTTTGGCGAGCCGGGTAAAAAATCCATCTTAAGTTTTTCATAGATGGTTAAGTTCGGAGCTAGTACAAAAAAGTGACGGCTGCGCCCAGTTAAGTATAACCAGGCAATCATAGCTCCCATTAAGCGAGTTTTACCTACACCCGTAGCTAGTGCAAAGCAGAGTGAAGGGAAGGCACGTTCAAACCCTTTTACAGTGGGATACTGTTGACGTAGCAATTCAATCCAACGATTAAAATCAGGATCTTTACTGAGACCGAACTGTTCGAGAACGTCGCATAAAATGCGTAATGATTCATCCTGTGGATCGCGCAAGGACAGTCGTGCACTGACTCGATTGGCAATTTTCATTGCGTTGTTTTGGCTCATAATTCTTTTTCGCCTTCAGTATCTTCGTCGTAGTCAACATCGTCAGGTTGTTCTGAATCAGAAAGTACATTTAGCGTAAAGCTATAGTCGTCCTGATCCCATTCGCATTTACTTAGAATGGCACGAGGAATTTTTACCAATGTCAGGCTAGGAAATTCTGCACCTTCGGTCATAAAGGCTTTGCAGCAGATCAACAATGTGCGTCCAGTTCCAACCTCTTCACTTATAACTTTGAGTTGTTCATAAGCCAAAGAACCGGTAGTAACGTAGATGTAATCAGTTTCGGTACTGTAACCATGATTCCAGTATTGAGTCTGACTTGGTGCATAGGTAAAGTTCATATGCTTACACATAGCTTCTGCCAGCATTTCAGCGTTGTATTCTTTGTTGATCACCCAATTGCCCCAATGATCCTTTTTCAGGAGTGAAGGGGCAAGGCGCAAATAGCGGAAACCGCCGCCACCTTTCCAGTTTACGGCCTTGGATACACCATCTTGATCAATCCCTGTAACGACCCGTTTTAGACGAGGTTGCACATGGGTAAATGCTTGATCCCCCAATTCAATGGTTATCCAGCGGCGATTCATCTTGTGAGCTACAGCAGCTGTAGTTCCTGAGCCAGCGAAAGAGTCTAAAATTAAATCATTTGGAGATGAACATAAATCAAGAATTCTCTTGATTAAAAACTCAGGTTTTTTTCCTTTAGGGAATTTAATCCCCCCCTCTTTGTGAAGATTATTTGAAAGTATATCCGCCCAAAGGTTCGTTAATGGCTCGCCAGCAACTAATTGACCATCGACATTCTTTAGCTTATCTTTATAAAATAAAATTCGGTCTCCCTTTGTAAAATACATGTCAGGATAACCTTCACGCTCGAGCTTTAATATTTCATCCTCATTTTCTTTGGATAAGTCAATGATATCCCTGACATTTTGCCCTACGGAGTTATAATCTGGTCTGGCTGTACGAATTACTCTTTCTGCATTGATTAATACGAAATCATTTAATTTTCCTTCGTAATTATCACCTAAGGTTTTTTTGGCTTCGCTTGGCTTCATTTTCAAGCTTTCAGCAAATACTGACCCTAAAGGCTTATATTTCCATGTGCTATAATGCTCATCAATATTAACGATGTATTGTGAATATCTAGAATCGCGCTCTCTGGCTGTGAAGAGTCTGTTTGGTTTCCAATGTTGTTTGCTTTTTGCGTATACGATCAAATAGTTGGTGGTAGTGACCAATCCTGGATTTATTGATTTATGACCGGTAGCAGAACCTTGTTTGAAGGTTACGATATTTACTCGGTTTTGTCTGCCGAATATTTCGTCTAAAAGAACGATTAAATAACCAAGCTCGTTATCATCAATGTGAACAAAAAAAGTTCCATCAATAGATAATAATCTTTGGATAATTTCAATACGATCCCGAATAAGCGTTAGCCACTGAGAATGTTCCAGACCATCGTCATAGTTTTCGAAAGCCTCTCCGGTATTAAATGGTGGGTCAATATATGCGCATTTAACTTTCCCAGCATACTTTTGCTCTAGAGCTTTCAGTGCTAACAGGTTATCACCATGAATTAGCAGATTTTCACTATCCACATCACCATAAGACAACGCCTTATCTTCAAGCAGAATACGCGGTTCCAGACGAGGGCGCTTATGTTTACCAATCCAGTTAAGTTCTAATTTTTGCTTAGTTGACATAATCTATTTTTATCCAATACGTGCTCGCGCGCGTTCCTGTTCACGGATCTGCGCCTGAATTTGTGTATAAAGCTGCGCCTGTGCATTATCGCGATCGGTCGCGGTCACTACCAGTGCGTAAGGCTCCTGCTCGCTGCTGAATGCTTCACCCCAATCCCTGTCCTGACGGGTAACAACGATAAACCATTTTTCATCCGGGTTACGTTGGCGGAAAGTCCATACCGAGGACTGTACTGTACCGCGTTCCCGCTGCTGTGCTGATACAACACGGTTCGTTTGGGCGTCATCGGAGCGGGTTTCCGTTTCACTCTGTGTTTGGTGATTAAAACTGGCCTGCACTTCATCCAGCGAGCGGCCTTTAACCAGCCGGAAACTAATCCGCGTGGCGGTATAATCCATCCGGGTTGTACGCACAGCAGGTGAGTAAGCCAGCGTGACGCGAATTTCACGGGTTGATCGCTGCGATCTTAAAAAAGAAGCCGGGAAGGGTAGTTCAAAAAACTGATGGGCGTTATTTTCTATCTGCTCTTCACATCGCATGACCACCACATATTCTGAAGATCGGTATAAAGCATCTTCATCGATGATGCCGTAACCCGTTACCTCACGTTCTATCTCGCGGTTTCTCGTTGTAGGTGCGTTTTTATAACTTTCTCGCATCGCCTGCGGGAAAGCCTGCGTCATCGCCTGAGGGACAGATGCATGATTAACCAGCATTGCCCGTAACATACTGGCGGACATATCCGGGTATTCATTTAACAGGCGTCCTGCCAGATGCGTAATATATGGTGCGGCGAAGCTGGTACCGCTGAGCTCCTTGAACAGGGTAGCGCCCTGAAACTGGTGATGGCAACTTAATACGCCCAAACCACGCATATGGGCCTGCCATTGCCCTTGCCGCACATTGGAAGCGACACTGCCACCGTGTGCCATAACGTCGGGTTTAAACGCCCCTTTTATTGATGGACCATGTCGGGTAAAAGGTGAAGGTTGATTTTCTGTTGCCGGGCAGAGATGCTGAATATCCTCAGGCCTTCGTTGTGCATCGTGCGTTGCGTTATGCCTAGCGATGCTGCCCACTGTCAGTACATTGAGTGCAGGAGCTGGATCGATGATAACGCTTGCCTCATGCAACAGGTAATCAGGATACTCATCCCGCCAGCTGCTTTGCGGTACCGGAGGCTCGTCATTACCAGCGAAGTTTCCTGCAGAAACGACAAAGAGTACATTGTACTGCCTTGACAACGTATCTAATAAATACGCTATACCGCGGATATGTTTGCCGTCGTAGGGTGCATTAGCGTTTCCCAATGACAGGTTGAAAATGCGGCAGCCAAGATCGGTAAAATACGCAACAGCGGCTGCAAGCGTAGCTTCAATAGTTTCGGCATTGAATTCAGCCTGCTCGTTCAGTACTTTTCCATTATACAGCCATAGTTGAGGCTGCCAGAAATTGCTCTGGTTACAAGCCTCAACATCACCATACAGCGCAATACTGGCAACGGCAGTGCCATGCCCCTGTTCATCAAACGCATCCTGATCGGGAATAAAGCTGGCGCTTTCAGCAATGGCAGTGCTTAACAAAGGATGGTTGGTATTAATACCACTATCCAGAATACATATCCTGGTCGCATTTTCCGCTGGCGAGCTCAGGCGAGCCGGAAGAGTATTGATGTCCCGGTTAATTTGTTGATAGCTAATGCCACTAGACGGTGGCAAATCAATAAACCTAACGTCCCGATGAGCTAACAGGTGTTCCGCTTGCGCGAGTGAAACCTCGACCCGGTACATCAACAGGCTGTCCAGATTGACTTTATCCTGCCTGGAAATATCCTGCTCCTGTAACCAGTGCTCAAAACGTGTATACAGATCGATACGTTTGGGATGATGCGCAACTTCGATAGGCCAGAGCTCCACATCCAGTTTAAAGCGTTCCGCTACAGGAAAACCGTAACGTCGAAGAGCCCAGCTTTTGCGATCTTCCGCCGACCAGCTCTCAATACCGTCAAGCGCCTCCAGGATCTGTTTGTAGGTTAGTTCTGTATTACCTAGACCGAGGGATGACAGATGTTCTGCAAATGTAGCCAGCCCTTGCTCGTCACTAAAGACTACGCATACTTGTTTATTTTCCTGACTGACAAACTCTACGCCATGATGTATCAATGCCGAAAAATTCATCGTGCCGCTGTAGTTCAGTTTGAGTATATATCGACCATCATCGGCGCTGCTTGGTCCCTGCGTCAGCATCGGGCGCAGAGTCTGGAGCTGGTTCAATAACATTTGCCCATGCTGACGTAAATCGCCTCTGCGAATACGAGGCATATTGACTCTGCGGGTCCGTCGGTCGTTCTGAAGAGGGGCTTTGAAAATATTTAGATGCTGATAATTCGCCGTCATGGCAGTCCCTTATCGGTAAGTTCTGGCGTTCTCTCGCTGCATCGCGTTTTTTAAATCTTTCAGCGTCAGGAATTCCTGATGACGCAGGATCATGTGTTTGGTGGCCCGGCGAACAATGCGTTCGATATCTGCACCACTTTTACCATGAAGCAATGATAACAACTCATTATCGTCCAGTTCAAACTGGCGGCGAATGCCACGTAGCTTTAACGCCAGCAACTCGCGTAACTGCGTCTGATCTGGCAGAGGAAACTCAATCACTTCATCGAAACGACGCCAAATGGCGCTGTCCAAAATATGTTCATGGTTGGTGGCCGCTAGAATTAGACTTTTGCCCTGATAAGCATCCATCATTTGCAGCACAGCATTGACGACCCGGCGTAATTCGCCGTGTTCTCCGCTGTCGCCGCGTTCTTTACCTATTGCATCAAATTCATCGAACAAGACCACCAGTGGATGTTGGGCAATAAAATCAAAAATTTTACGCAGATTGGCGGCTGTTTCACCCAGAAACGAGGATACCAGTACATCAAGGCGGACAATTGCCAGCGGCATGTCCAGCTCAAAGGCAATGACCTCCGCCGCTAGCGTCTTACCGCAGCCAGGTGGCCCGAAAAACATGATCTTACTGGCTGCTTTCATTCCATAGCTATGCAATACATCGCTACGCCGGTGCTCTTCAAGGAGCTCATCAATCACTGTAGCGCTGGTAGCTGGAAGGATCATTTCATCGAGGCTGCGCTGCGGTTGCCGTAGGTCCAACAGTGGCAGCCCCCGTTCTTTATCTACCGGTGCCGGAGGCAACGTAGGTGAACGCGAAGCCTGAACAATGTGATCGCCATAAAGAATATGCTCCAGATCGTTAGCCAGAAGATGGTGCTGCTTCTGACGTTCCTCATCAATAATGGCTTCTGAAACGCGACGGAACGTAGCAGTGTCGCCCGTCGCGCCCGCTTTTATCAGCTGTCTTAATACTTTACCGTTAGCCATTATTGACTCCTGAAACAACAACACTTCATGCGGAAGGTGAATTCAATGTCCAGCTCACCGCAAATAATTGGCTGGACGTTATCTCTGTCGCCAGCTTTTGTTCAACCTCTTCCAGCAGGCGGTCTTCTTCCTGCTCAATTTTTTTCTTTTCATCATGATACTGCAACATGATGTTGTCCCGCTCGCGTTCTAGTGCCTTTATCGAGCGTTTAGCTTCCATCTTCTCTTTCAGCGAAGGAAGCTGGCGGGCGATTTTACGCGCTTCTTTAATTTCTGCATCTAACTGTTTGATGCGTAGGTCCAGCGCGATGCGGCGATCTTCTGACCAGCGTTCAAGTTTTTCTACTTCTTCATTGTAATAAAGTTCGTTATCACGTTCGACCTGCTGGATAAAAGAATTCCGTAAAACCTCACATTGTGCCGTTAAAGTGGGTAACAAAGGCTGTTCTTCTGTAGAAGTTATCTCTGACAACGGTAAGCGAAGCAAGCGGGATACGGTTTCTTCCGATACTACCTCACCATTTTCCGTTACGGCAGCGACAAGTAGCTGCTCTTGTTGTTGTTCTTGATTCCCGATACGGACTTTTATCAGCAACAACTGCCCCGATTGTTGGCAAAGTAGTTTTACATCAGCTAATTGTCCCACCCTGGGTTGGTAGATGAAATTGAGTCTCTGACAAACTGGCAATGTGGAAAGGTCTTTCCCCTCATGTAGGGCAACATCAATCAGTTGCTTTCCGTATCCCTGATTAGGTCGGAAAAATTCTGCGTCTTTTTCATCTGCAATAGGCCAGCTAACGTCATAATGCTTTCCCGAGGAACGAAAACCAGTTTCAGAGCGTTGGAAATCGCTATTGTCGCTTAGAAACATTTCCGCTAGCAGCAGCAGATTTTCCTGATAATCGTTTAACTGTGCGAGGGTCGTTGTGCGTCGTGTTTTTAGGTTTCGGACGACATCCACATCGAAATGTTCAAATAATGAACGCCGGGTTTCATTCTCCCGGTTTTCTAACTGATCTTTTAGTTCATCCTGAAGCTGATTAAACTCTCGTTCGATTTGCTCGTCGGAGCGGCAGTGCTGGTAAATCTCATGGATACGCCGTTCAATATCGACGCCCGATTCAATCGATCCGAGGATATCATCGGATGCACCAAATACGCCTTCAAAAAGCTGGAACTTTTGGCTCAATAGTTCAAAGACACGCTGATCGGCCCGGTTGCCTTTATTAATGAAATTAACCACCACAACATCATGTTTTTGTCCGTAGCGGTGAACACGTCCAATACGTTGTTCCACGCGCTGCGGATTCCACGGTAAATCATAATTAATTAACAGTGAACAGAACTGAAGGTTGATACCTTCTGCACCAGCCTCGGTACAAATCATCAGAGTACCTTCACCCCTAAATTTTTCGACCAGCGCCGCCTTCATGTCCGCCGTACGCGAACCGGAAACCCGGCCAGAGTTTTGATGCTTCTCTAACCAGTCGCTATAAATCTTTCTAGACGCCGCATCGCTGTTACTGCCGTTAAGCAACACGACTTCGCCTTCATACCCATTGTCTGAAAGCAGTTGCGCTAGCCAGGTTTGGGTGCGCACGGACTCGGTAAAAATGACCGCTTTACGCAATCCACCCAGTTCTGCTGTAAATTCGAAAGCCCGACTAAGAACGCTTAACAATGCCTCCGCCTTGGCGTTTTTAGTTATAGATGCCGCTAACGTTTTATAACTTTTTAACTGATCGATTTCTGCCTGTAGAGCCCGAGGATCGATGGTATCTTCATCCTCGATACCTTCTTCATCACTGTAATCATCATAATTTTCATAATCAGTCAGGGCATCTAAGACCGGCATTTTATTTTCTAGACGATGAATCATAGTCTCCAGCGTTCCCTGAATCGCAGTGGACGATGAGGCTAGAATTTTGCGGATGACTAATGTTACTAGATGACGTGCACCACTTTTGATTGCCAGTAGATCGTCTTGCTGCAAATAAGAGGAAACCTGTTTATAGAGAGCTTCTTCTTCATCCGTCGGGCGAAAATCTTCGGTTATTGAATGACGGCGGGTAAAACTGATCCCGCCTTCCTGCTGAACCTGTCGGCGAAGCGTACGATTACAGATCTTATTCAGACGTACCCTTAGTAACGCCAATTCTGCATCGTCAATATTCTGCCGAGAATAACGTGCCTTAAACGAGGCCAAATCGCCGAAGAAATGAGGGTCAATAACGGAAACCAGACCATAAAGCTCAAGGATGCTGTTTTGAAGCGGTGTAGCGGAAAGCAGAATTTTTTTCCTGCCAGATAATGCATTACTGAGTTTTTTGGCTGTTTTAGCACCATCACTTTTGTAGATATTTCGCAGTTTGTGGGCCTCATCCATGACAACCAGATCCCATGGAATACGAGCCAGTTCATGTTCTTTACGGGAAGCGAATTCGTATGAACAAATACATATCGCAGCCTCCCCAGTCGCGTTTTCAATGTCAAATGGATTACTGCATCCCTCTTTGATCATTTGATTGAAGCTTTTTGCTTCGATAATGCGTGAAGGTAGTGAAAATTTCTCTTCCAGTTCCTGACTCCACTGCTTACGCAGTGTTGCCGGAGCAATAAGTAATAGTTTCCGGCGTCGTTCTGCCCACTTTTGCGCCAAAATCAGACTGGCCTCAATGGTTTTTCCCAGCCCCACTTCATCTGCCAAGATAACGCCATTCGACAAAGGGGATGCCAGTGCAAACATCGCGGCTTCTACCTGATGGGGATTCATATCAACTCGAGCGCTGGCGATAGTCTGCGTCAGTGAGTCCTCGGCTTTACCGCTTAACGTTAACCAATGCGCTAAATAGCTACGTTGATGATTTGAATACACTTTATACCTTACTGATTGTGCAGGATGGAAAGAGGTACTTTAGTTTACTTTCATCAGGGAGATAGTTCTATCCATATCATGGCTGGCTTTTCAGCTATGGAAAGTAGAGGGTTGCCGACCTTGGCCTAAAATCCTGCTCCATTCAGAAACAGAATTCCAGCATGATAAATTCTATCCTGAGCGGTAGTTGGCCTATCAATAAGTCACGATTTACAAACGAAGGAATTGTATTTGCCCTGAAAAAGGTTTAGCTGGATACACGGGTACCTGAAATTTGCCCTAAGCTGGGCGTTTCAGAAGCAACATTTTACACTTATATAAAAATATTGAGGGATTGCTTTTCCAAGCTGATCAATCCGTGGGGTAACCTGCCCGTCTGGCAGCTAACACTGACCAGTACTGAGAATGACCTCATCATTCAGTCGTTTACCCTTAACAGAGGAAACTGTCTTATTTCATACCAGGGCCGTGGGAAAAATGTAAACAAACATCTGTCTTATGGTCAGAGTCTGACGTTTACCACGCCGAGTAATGATAATTTCACAAAATGTAAACCTCTTGAATTAACGGTAGAAACCAGTAAGGGGGCATTTACCTATAACTGGAAATAAATATCAGGAGACACAATCATAAACACAGGAAGTTACTATGAAATACATCACCACAGCGCTTTTAGTTATCTCATTATCTGGCTTGCAGGGCGCATATGCCGCAGAGAATTATGACCTGAAATGCCAGCTCACTAATCATGATATGATGACTCTAAGCCACAGTGATAACACCGTTTATATCGCATTCATAGCTCCAAATGGTGACCCTGAAGAAGGCGGTCATGTTATCAAGCTAGATATCGCTTCCAACGGAGCCCAGCAGTCGTTAGGTATTGAGAACTTCACCAACAGAAAATATTTTGTTCTGCGCGGAACGGATGAAGATATTGAGGGTGCTATTTCTGTTACTTACTCATTGGCGAAAGGTAAAAAATCAGCCAGCTACAGCGTTATGACAACACTCGGTAAAGAAACAGAAAACCTTAATTGCCTGTCAGACAGTATTAAAGCTAGCAATGATTTACTTGCAAGCGGCTTGAGCCATGTTCCCTTTATAAACTAGTGTATTAATTCCAACGTCAGCTCTACTGGCAACATTAAAAGTCATATCAACTATTTATCAGGCCACATCTCCATAAGGAGATGTGGCCTTTCTTTTTATCAAAGGAAATAATCATGATCCCATTAGTCAGTTGTTTTAACTCAGAAATTTTCGTTGACGGAAATACATTACCACCCACTTCATCGTTACCTTTGGCGTCGCAGCGTGCGGTGAAACGAGCGCTGACCCTGCTGGAGAGTCACTTGCGGGAACCGGGTATTCCATTCACTTCGGTATCGACTGCACGTGACTGGCTGCGACTACATCTGGTTGGGCTGGAAAGAGAGGTATTTATGGTGCTGCTGTTAGATAACCAGAACCGGTTACTGGCTCATGAAATGTTGTTCTTTGGCACGATCAATAGTACGGAAGTTCATCCCAGGGAGGTGCTTAAATCGGCACTGCGGCACAATGCCGCTGCTGTCATCATTGCTCACAATCACCCGTCTGGACTCGCAGAACCCAGTGAAGCCGATCGTCACATCACCGAACGTCTGAATAATGCCCTTGCGCTGGTTGATCTTCGCCTGACTGACCATCTGGTTATTGGTAGCAAAGACATTGTGTCATTCGCTGAACGCGGCTGGCTGTAGTCGGGGGATACCCCCACATGAAACTAAACGCCCGGCAAGTGGATACCGCAAAACGAAAAGAGAAACCTTACAAGCTCTCCGACGGTGGCGGATTATTTTTATTAGTAAACACAAATAGTTCACGTTACTGGCGGTTGAAGTATCGGATTGCTGGAAAAGAAAAGCTGCTATCTAAACAGGCCAAGAAAGTCAGCATTGATAACACGTCCGAAGCGCTGGCCAGAGTGACACAATACGCAATCTTATACACATATGTGCTTAGATCCCACTAAACATTATGGGATATCTTTAGACACTAAATGTCTATATATCGTTGTTTTAACAGGGTTTTATGGACTTAGTGGGATGTGCTGAGAAGTGCTAATGGTGTCCCCGACTGGAATCGAACCAGTAACTAGCCCTTAGGAGGGGCTTGTTATATCCGTTTAACTACGGGGACCCGATCAGCGGCAGGGTGGCTGCCGATGAAGTGTACTGCCGGAGCATTATACGCATTTTGACCCAGATAATAAGCAGTTAGCTGTCTGTTTGGTTACTCTATCGCCAATTTATAGTGAATAAATGGTATTGATAACCTAAAACCAATAGCTCAGAGAGTCTGAATCGGTGCTGTTACTTACGGGAAGATGATGTGCTTTTGTCCACTTTGTCACTTTTTTTAGGTCGATGGGTCATATCACTGCGGATCTGCGCATGACTGATCAGGGCAAAAATAAAGGTGCCACCGATAATATTACCCGCCAGTGTCGGGAGGGCGAAAGGGTAAATAAATTTCTGCCAGGGTATTGAGTCGTTAAATACCAAATAGAAGATCTCCACCGAGCCGACCACAATGTGGGTTAGGTCACATAAAGCGACTAAATAGGTCATCAGGAAAATCACCCATATTTTGGCGGCCCCTGCGGAGGGCATCATCCACACCAGAGTGGCAATGATCCAACCAGAAAATATTCCTTTAGCGAACATCTCTCCCGGAGAACTCTCCATTACCCCTTGAGCAATACTGACAAATGCCCTGCGCGTGGTATCGTCAAATATCGGCATATGAATAAAGGAATAAGCCGCTATCCCTGTACCAATCAGATTGCCCAATAAAACCAGACCCCAGAGCCGAAATAGCAGGATGAAGTTTTGACGGCTGGGTTTTTGCATTATTGGCAGCACCGGCGTGACGGTATTTTCAGTAAAGAGTTGTTGACGGGCCATAATGACAATAATAAAACCAAAGGTATAGCCGATATTCTCCAACAGAAAGCTGGCCGGGGTATCCGGCAATTTTGCGTGAAAAATACCTTTGGCAATCAAGGATGCTCCCATTGAAAGCCCGGCAGCGACCGCCGACCAGAGCAGTGCAAAACTGTCGCGCTCTAACTCTTTTTCACCGTCGACGCGGATAATTTCATGAATAGCCGCGGCTTTGGAGGGGAGGTTTTTTTCATTCACTTCAATTTCCTGTACTTCATGCTGCTCATCACTTTCCGCTTTCAAATCACCCTTATCCTGAGGTTGTTTTTCATTACTCATAGGGGATTCCCGGTTAGTGAAGAAAATAACGAGCTGAGCAATAAGCATAGTTGCAAATGGGGGTTCGCGATTCTTTTGGTGATGAGCACTGAAATAAAAAGTTACCCGGTTTTAATGTTGTAGGTTTTTTCTACAGAAACTTGATCTTAATGCCGAATAATACCTCTATAAGGGTAGGGGTAGGGTTAGACCTACGCTACGTAAGGATTAAGCCTTATGTTATCATTCGGTTTTCCTGAACTCACAATCCTACGGTGGAAGACAATCCTTCATGCTGGAAGCTAAAAACCTGACCTGCATCCGAGATGAAAGACGCTTATTCCAACAGCTCAGTTTTTGTGTGGCTGCGGGAGAGATTGTGCAGGTAGAGGGGCAAAATGGGGCGGGTAAAACCAGCTTATTGCGCATTCTGGCGGGGTTGGCTGATGCCGACGAAGGACAGGTGCATTGGCGGGGAGAAAACATCCGCCGCGATCGCGCCCGCTATCATCAGGATTTATTATTTTTAGGCCATCAGCCGGGAATCAAGTCTGTCCTGACTCCTTTTGAAAATCTGGCATTTTATCAGTCGGTTTTTCAACAGGTTGATAGTGCTGCAATCTGGCAGGCCTTGTCTCAAGTCGGGCTGGTGGGATATGAAGATTTACCGGTATCGCAGTTGTCTGCCGGCCAGCAGCGACGGGTGGCTTTGGCCCGTTTGTGGTTGAGTCAAGCGCCATTATGGATTTTGGATGAACCATTGACCGCGATTGATAAGCAGGGCGTTAGCACGTTGTTGCCTCTGTTTGTGGAGCATGCCGCCAAAGGGGGCATGGTGCTGCTTACCACCCATCAGGATTTGGATGGTGTTGGGCAGCAGGTGCGTAAAATCCGTTTAACCAACACGCAGGTGAATTAATGTTTATTAGCGTGTTGCGCCGTGAATTGAAAATTGCCTTCAGAAAAGGTGCAGAAATTGTTAATCCACTCTGGTTTTTTCTGATTGTTATCACCTTGTTTCCACTGGGTATTGGCCCCGAACCACAATTATTGGCGCGCATTGCCCCCGGTATTGTCTGGGTCGCAGCATTATTAGCATCATTATTATCACTGGAGCGGCTCTTCCGTGATGATTTCTACGATGGCTCTCTTGAGCAGTTGCTGTTATTACCTAGCCCGCTGGCACTCACGGTGCTAGGCAAAGTGTGTGCTCACTGGGTTGTTACCGGGCTACCTTTACTGATTTTATCACCGCTGGTCGCGTTGTTGCTTTCCCTCGACAGTAATACCGCCATTGCGATGGCGCTAACGTTGCTTTTGGGGACGCCGACCTTAAGTTTTATCGGCGCTATTGGCGTCGCGCTGACGGTGGGATTACGCAAAGGTGGGGTTCTGCTGAGTTTATTGGTGTTGCCGCTGTATATCCCGGTGTTGATATTTGCCACGGCGGCCATTGATGCCGCGTCTATGTCACTCCCCATCGACGGCTATCTGGCGATTTTGGGAGCCATGTTGGCAGGGAGTGCGACACTGACGCCTTTTGCTACCGCCGCTGCATTGAGAGTAAGTGTGCACTAGCTGTTTAGGGCTGGCTGCAAGCAGGTTGTTTGTCAGAAAAGATTTGTAAAAAGAAAAGAGTACCGATTTTCAGAAGCTTAAGCGCGGTAGCCCACGCCAGTCAGAGCAGATTGTGCGCCGTACCCTGCACCGGTATTGCCAAGACGGTGATGCCCGTCCAATTTTAATGTGAGCAATGAAAAATGTGGAAATGGTTTCATCAATTCGCTAAACCCGAGCGGCTCTATCAGCTGTGTGGCCGATTTATTCCATGGCTGGCGATTGGGGCTGCTGTCTGCTTGATTGTGGGCTGGGTGTGGGGGCTTGGTTTTGCTCCATCGGATTACCAACAAGGTAATAGCTTCCGTATCATGTACTTGCATGTTCCGGCAGCAATTTGGTCGATGGGCATTTATATGTCGATGGCTATCGCGGCGTTTGTTGGTTTAATCTGGCAAATAAAAATGTCCGATAACCTGGTCGCGGCTATGGCCCCGGTGGGCGCGGTGTTCACCTTTATTGCTTTGGTCACCGGTTCGGCTTGGGGTAAACCGATGTGGGGAACTTGGTGGATCTGGGACGCGCGGCTGACTTCTGAGTTAGTGCTATTGTTCCTTTATCTGGGGGTGATCGCCCTGTATAACGCCTTCGAAGACCGCAAATTGGCGGGGCGAGCTGCCGGTATTTTGGTATTGGTCGGCGTGGTCAATATTCCCATCATTCATTTCTCTGTCGTGTGGTGGAACACCTTGCATCAGGGTTCCACTAACATGCAGCAAAGCATTGATCCGAGCATGCGTTCACCACTGCGCTGGGCCATTTTTGGCTATTTATTCTTCTTTATCACTCTGACATTAATGCGTTTGCGCAATCTGATTTTGCAACAAGAGCGGCATCGCCCTTGGGTTGCCGCTCTCTTGCGTAAGGAGCCTCGCGTATGAATCCGGCCTTTCATTCTTGGGCGGCATTTTTTGCCATGGGCGGCTACGCCTTTTATGTCTGGCTGGCGGTGGCCGCCACTTTACTGTCACTGTTGAGCTTGTGGGCACATACCCTATGGCAACACAAACAGTTATTAGCGGATATTCAGCGCCGTGAGGCGAGAGAGCAACGTATTCGTCAGGCAAATCAGGCCCCGACTCAGCAAGCCAAAAATGTGGCCCATTCGCAGGAGAAAACACAGTGAACCCACGTAGGAAAAGTCGACTCTATCTGGCGATTGTGGTGCTGATTGGCATCGGTTTGACCACCACTCTGGTGTTGTATGCGCTGCGGGCTAATATTGATTTGTTTTATACCCCCGGTGAAATTTTGCAGGGCAAGGGCGAGCGCCATGAGAAGCCGGAAATCGGTCAGCGCTTGCGCATTGGCGGTATGGTGATGCCGGGGTCGGTGAAGCGCGACGAAAAAACGTTGGAAATGAGTTTCAAAGTTTATGATGCTCGCGGTGTTGTCACCGTCACTTATACCGGCATTCTGCCCGATCTGTTCCGTGAGGGGCAGGGGGTGGTGGCGCAAGGGGTCTTTGCTGAAAACAACACCATCAATGCCAAAGAAGTCTTAGCAAAACATGATGAAAAATATACCCCACCGGAAGTGAAAGAGGCGATGAAAGAAAATCATATCCGCCCAGCGGAGGCCTATAACAGCGCCGTGGGTGAGGGCAATGCTTCATGATTCCTGAAATTGGCGGTTTCTTATTATGTCTGGCGCTGGCTCTCTCGCTATTGCTGAGTTTGTATCCGCAATGGGGGGCGGCGCGTCAAGATGCACGCATGATGGCAACCGGTAGGCCATTGACCTACGGTATGTTTGCCACCATTGCGCTTTCATTTATATGCTTGGTATATGCATTTGTGGTGAATGATTTCACCGTCTCTTATGTGGCGGCGAACTCGAATTCACATCTGCCGGTCTATTACCGCATTGCGGCAACTTGGGGGGCGCACGAAGGGTCTCTGCTGCTGTGGGTCTTGCTGCTCAGTTGTTGGTCACTGGCGGTGGCGCTGTTTAGCCGCTCCATGCCGGATGATGCAGTTGCCCGCGTATTGTCGGTGTTGGGGATGATTACGGGCGGCTTCTTGCTGTTTATTATTCTGACTTCGAACCCCTTTAACCGCACCTTGCCGGACTTCCCGATTGATGGCAATGATTTAAACCCGCTGTTGCAAGATGTCGGGCTGATTTTCCATCCACCATTGCTCTATATGGGCTATGTCGGTTTCTCGGTGGCATTTGCTTTTGCTATTGCTTCTTTAATGGCGGGGCGGCTGGATAGCGCTTGGGCTCGCTGGTCACGTCCGTGGACTCAGGCCGCATGGGTATTCCTGACCATGGGGATCGTGCTGGGTTCAGCTTGGGCTTATTATGAGCTTGGCTGGGGCGGTTGGTGGTTCTGGGATCCGGTAGAAAATGCTTCCTTTATGCCATGGTTGGCTGGCACGGCGCTGATTCATTCATTGGCCGTCACCGAAAAGCGCGGAACATTCAAAGCCTGGACAGTTTTGTTGGCGATTACCGCGTTTTCCTTGTGCTTGATGGGGACATTCTTGGTGCGCTCCGGCGTGTTGGTTTCGGTGCATTCTTTTGCTTCTGACCCGGCGCGCGGCATGTTTATTTTAGCGTATTTGGTGATTGTCATCGGCGGCTCCTTGCTACTGTATGCGGTTAAAGGCGCGCAAGTGCGCAGCCGAACTCAGCATGAAGTCTTCTCGCGCGAGACTTTCCTGTTAGGCAATAACGTGCTGCTTATTGCGGCGATGTTGGTGGTATTGCTCGGCACTTTGCTGCCATTAGTCCATAAACAGCTTGGGTTGGGCAGTATCTCCATTGGCGAGCCTTTCTTTAATACCATGTTTACCTGGCTGATGGCACCGATGGCGCTATTAATGGGGATTGGCCCATTAGTTCGCTGGCGTCGCGATGAGCCGAGTAAGCTTTATAAGCGCTTGGGTGTGGCGCTGGTGGTCACTTTGCTGCTGTCAATATTGGTGCCGTGGTTGCTGCAAGACACTATCGCCGGTATGACCGTGGTCGGGCTGATGATGGCTATCTGGGTGATTATCCTCACCGTGATGGAGTTGCATGAGCGCGCCACTCATCGTCATGGTTTCTGGCGTGGCCTGAGCCACCTTTCTCGCAGCCATTGGGGGATGGTGCTGGGGCACCTTGGGGTGGCGGTGACTGTGATTGGGATTGCCTTCAGTCAGAATTACAGTGTTGAGCGCGATGTGCGCATGAAAGCCGGTGATAGCATCGATATTCACGATTATCACTTTGTATTCCGCGATGTTCACGACATTAAAGGAGCAAACTATACCGGCGGCGTCGGCATTATTGATGTCACCCGAAACGGCAAGCCCGAAGCCACCTTGCATGCAGAAAAACGCTATTACAGTGTGGCCCGCTCAATGATGACGGAAGCGGCCATTGACGGCGGCCTAACGCGCGACTTGTATGCTGCTTTAGGTGAAGAACTGGATGACGGTTCATGGGCTGTGCGCTTGTATTACAAGCCATTTGTGCGCTGGATTTGGTATGGCGGGGTGTTTATGGCCATCGGCGGTATTTTCTGTATGTTTGATCCCCGTTATCGGATGAGTAAAAAGTTAAAACGCGGCGCTGCAACGGAGGCTAAATAATGAAATCTCAATTTTCGTTTAATAAGCTCATGTTCATCCCGCTGGTGCTGTTTTTACTGCTGGTGGTCGCTTTTTTGGTGCAACTGACTCGAAATGCCAATGGCGATGATCCCACCATGTTGGAGTCGGCGCTGATTGGCAAACCGGTGCCGACTTTTAAACTGGAGTCCCTTGAGCAACCGGGGAAAACTTTTGATCAGTCGATATTGCATGATGGTAAGCCGATGCTACTCAATGTGTGGGCGACCTGGTGCCCGACTTGCCGTGCCGAGCATGAATATCTGAATAAACTGGCCGCGCAGGGTATCCGGGTGGTGGGTTTGAACTATAAAGATGACCGGGCCAAAGCCGTCCAATGGCTCAATGCGCTGGGTAATCCTTATGCGCTGAGTTTGTATGATGGCGATGGCATGCTGGGGCTGGATTTAGGGGTTTATGGTGCCCCAGAAACTTTCTTGATCGACGGTCAGGGCATCATTCGTTATCGCCATGCCGGTGATCTCAATGATCGCGTCTGGCAGCAGGAAATTTTGCCATTGTATAAAAAGTATCAGGGGGGCGCATGAGATTATTCAGTCTGGCGTTAGGCCTGATATTGAGCTGGGGTATTTTGGCGACCAATGCTTTGGCGGCCATTGATACTTACACTTTTAGCTCGGTGGAGCAGGAGCAGCAGTATCGCGAGTTAACTGAGCAATTGCGCTGCCCTAAATGCCAAAACAATAGCATTGCTGATTCCAATGCCACCATTGCCGCTGATATGCGCGGCAAGGTGTATGAACTGATGCAGCAGGGCAATTCCAAACCGCAAATCATTGACTATATGGTGGTTCGATATGGCAACTTTGTTACCTATGAGCCACCTGTAACCCCTGCAACCTTGATTTTGTGGATTGGCCCGGCAATGTTTGTCCTGATAGGCGCAATCATTGTAGTGCTGCGCGCCCGGCGGCGGGTGGAGAAAGAAGCCGCGCTTTCGCCGCAGGAGCAGCAGCGGTTACAGACTTTGCTGGCTGAACAAAAGGCTACTGTTAAAAAACAGATCTCGGCTCAACACAAAAAGACGAACAGGAAAAAACCATAATGGCTTTTTGGCTGATAGTGATTATTTTGCTGGCGGTCGCGGGTGCCTTGTTGGTCATTCCGGCGCTGCGATCAGAGACGAATTCAGCGGTGACCACCCGAGATGAGCTGAACAAGGCGATTTACCAAGACCGGTTATCTGAGCTGGCTGAGGATGAAGCCCAAGGAGTGGTAGATCAGCAGCCTGAATTGATTCAGGAATTACAGCAAAATCTGCTGACAGATATTCCACAAGAATCTACTGAAAACGCCAGCCCCATCAATCGCTGGGTTTTACTGCCGGGCGTGGTGATTTTGGTGGTGGTTTCGGTCGGGCTATATCTGAAAACAGGTGGCTTGCCGCAAGTACAAGCGTGGCATCAGGTTGAAGCGCAAATGCCTGAATTACGGGCCAGAGTGGCCAATGAGCGGGCTGAGCCTCTGACGATGGAGGAAATCGCACGATTGGGGCTGGGATTACGCACCTCGCTGCAACAAGATACCCGTAACGTTAATGATTGGATGATGCTTGGCAGAGTGGGCATGGCACTGAATAACGCCACGACCGCCACGCAAGCTTTCGCTAAAGCTTATCAACTTGCGCCCGATAATGATGATGTCAGGTTCGGCTATGCTGAAGTGCTGACCCGTTCCAATGATCCGCAGGATAATCAACTGGCAACCAAGATGCTGCGCACTATGGTTGGGCAGGATCACACTAATTTACGCGCTATGAGTTTATTAGCTTTTAATGCTTTTGAGCAGGGCGATTTTAAACAAGCCATTGGCGCGTGGGAAGTTATGCTAAAATTGCTGCCTGCTGGCGATTCTCGTACAGAAGTGATAAAACGCAGTATTGCGCAAGCTAAATCACAGGCCGGGCAGGAAACAGCTACACTGGAAATAGCGGTCTCACTGTCACCAGAGGCGGCGCAGAAATTACCCCAGCAGGGCGCGCTGATTATCTCGGTAACGGATGGCTCAAACCCAGTCCCGGTTGCGGTAAAACAGCTGCCTTTGAGCCGCTTTCCGCTATCAGTAACACTCGATGATAGCAATGCAATGATGCCGGAGCGGTTGTTATCTTCGTTGCAACAGGTGAAGGTGCGTGTCCGTATTTCACTGGACGGCACTGTGAATTCGCAGCCAGGTGACTGGTTTGGTGAAAGCGGTGTGCAGAATTTCGTCGCGAAGGGGCAACCCCAGACTATTAATGTTCAAATAAATAGACAAATCCCTTAAATATAAGGGGTTGGTAAGAATTTCATGGAGAACAATATGAACTACCGCCTGATTGGGCTGGCTTTTGCAACCGTGCTTTTAGTGGGGTGTGCCAGTCGTTCGCCGGATAATTTGGAGCAGGGCCGCTCAGATCCGCTGGAAGGTTTTAACCGGGCAATGTTCAATTTTAACTATGAGGTTCTTGACCCTTATATCGTGCGACCGGTGGCTGTGGTTTGGCGTGATTATGTGCCACAACCGGCCCGTAATGGGATGAGTAACTTCTTGGGGAACCTTGAAGAGCCGGCCAGCATGGTCAATAGCTTCCTGGTCGGTGATCCGTACAATGCCATGAAGCACTTTAACCGCTTCTTCCTGAACACTCTTTTGGGGATGGGCGGGTTAATTGACGTCGCCGGTATGGCAAACCCGAAACTGGCGAAAGAAGTTCCGCACCGTTTTGGTAGCACTTTGGGGCATTACAATGTCGGTTATGGCCCCTATGTGGTATTACCGGCCTATGGTAGTTTCACCATTCGTGAAGATGGGGGCGATGCGGTTGATTACGTCTATCCAGTGCTGAGTTATCTGACCTTCTGGATGTCGGCGGGCAAATGGGTGCTGGAAGGGGTAGAAACCCGTGCGCAGCTATTGGATTCCGATGGTTTGCTGCGTAATTCCTCCGACCCATATCTAATGGTGCGTGAAGCCTACTTCCAGCGCTATGATTTCCTGGCGAATGGCGGGCAACTAAAACCGGAAGTTAATTCCAATGCTCAAGCCATTCAGGGCGATTTGGAAAGTATCGATTCAGCTAACTGATAGAGATGTTAGCCTGAAAATAAAAAAGCGCCGTAAGGCGCTTTTTTTTGTGGGCAATGATTGATTAAATCATGCCGATTAGAAGGCGTAGTTGAAGTTCACGCCATACAGCAATGCGGTACCTTTAGAATCAAACTGATAGGTTGTTCCGCCCAATGCAGCCGGTGTTTTTTCCGTGATATGCACGTTCTGGCCATGCATATAGGAAACACCAACGTCAACTGATGCATCTTTGTTGAAGGCGTAGGTGGTACCGGCACTTATCCAGAAACGGTCTTGGTCTGGAATCGAGATAGTGCGGTTATCAGCTGGAACCGGGCTGTCATCAAAGGCAATACCGGTACGGAAAGTCCAGTTATCATCGTAATAATAGGTGGTACCCAGCGCGATACGGTAAGCATCGTGGAAGCCTTCTTGCTTTTCAAACAGAGTGTTACCGTTGGTTCCGGTGGCTTTCAACTCTTTGAACTGGCTCCAACTGGTGTAGGCCAGGCTGTAGTGAATAGCCCATTGAGGGGCGACTTTATTGTAGCCGGACACTTCCCACACTTCTGGCAGATTCAGGGTCAATGCACCTGGAATCACTGCGCCACCTGTACCACCTGGTGGTGGTAACTGGCTGCTGAAATCACCATCAAAGTCGATTTTCACTTTTGAACGATAGGTAAAGCTGTAACGGTTTTCTTTATCCACTTCATACAGCACGCCGGCATTCCAACCATAGCCCCATTTGGTCCCTTCCATCCGGGTGACTTCAGTATTCGCCGGGATAACTCCGCGACCAGCTTCACCAATATGGCGCACAATCTTGGCATCGGCATAAACCGCATTAAAGCCCAAACCAAAGCTGAAGTTTTCATTCAGGCGATAAGCTGTGCTCAAGTTCAGGTTGGCGGTTTTCAGGTCAGTTTGCCCCCCCAGAGAACCGGCAATATAGTCATCATTAAATTCAGTGGCCAAACCGTAGTTTGAAGTACCGGAAGCCCCAATCGCCCATTGCTCATTCAGCGGCATAATAAAGTGGATATTGGGGATCCACGCCGATGGCGCGATGTTTTTGGCACTGGTACTTCTGCCCGATAGGGGGGATGTGCCACTGATATCAACGTTTGGGTCGACATACACGAAGCCGCCGGAGAATGAAGGGCGGTCGAACAAAGTCATTGCGGCGGGGTTGCGGCTACCAACAGAAGCATTGTCAGCAACGGCGCCTTCACCAGAGAAAGAGCGGCCCAATGCAGCTGCTGAATATTCATTCAGCTGAAAACCAGCTGCAGAAACGTTCGAAGAAATCAGTGCTACTGCAGCTGCCAGAGCTGATCGGGTAAACAGGTTTTTCTGGTTCATGACCAAAACCTCATTGTTTTATTTAAACTATGTTACATACCGTAACAAGAGAATGCGGGATTGTAGGGTCCGTTATCGGTCAGACAAAGCAGACCAGTGGCTGAAGTATAGGTCCGACCTGTGTGCGTGTTGCAAGTATGTTTTAGGATTTGGTCAAATTTGATTGCAAAAAATAGACGCAGTTAACAAAAAAATCACAATTTGGTAGCAATTCATACATTATTGATGAGGGAGTGAACAATTTTAGCGTGATTTCCGTCACTTAATAGGCCTATAAACAGTAAGTCCTAGTGCCTTGTGACCTAGGGGAGTAAAATGACAGTAGAGAAAATATTTTTTTGCACTCTGCCTTATCTGCGTTAATTGATAGCTGATGTGCGTTTATTTTGAAATATCCGTTGAGGAGAATTGAAGATGTCAGATGCAATCAATCGTTGTAGTGCGGAAGAAACCGCAGCTTGCTGCTGTATAGATGTAGGCACTATCATGGACAATACTGATTGTACCGCGTCCTATAGCTGCGTATTCGACAACCGTGCTGATGCTGAAGCCATGCTGAAAACGCTGACTGAAAAAGCGCGGGCTGTTGAATCTGAACCTTGCCTGATCGAACATAAGTTGGAAGAAACTACAGATGGCGTGCGCTTAACCATTGATTTCACTTTCTCCTGCCAGGCAGAAACCATGATCTTCCAGTTAGGCCTGCGTTAATTCGCACTTTACTGTAAGTTGATTCAGGTAAGCTGAATATCCCTAAAACGCGGAGCTTTTTGCTTCGCGTTTGTTTTTGTACTCTTCTCGCATTTCGTGCTGAATTTATTGCATCAGAAACCTCGGCTTTATATGTCTTATCCATCCGCCAGTTCCTCCCTTTCCTTTCTTTTTATAGTGAAAAGTTGCTCCTGCTCCCACTTTCCTGCTCTATAGGTTTACCAAATGTAAATGTTTGGTTAACAATAATTGGATCAGGTCAGACCTGTTATTTGTTATGCTTTAATAAAAGCCACTTTGACTTATCAGGAGCATGTATGAGTAAGCCATTACCGCTAGTGACGCGCCAGGGCGATCGCATTGCCATAGTCAGCGGACTGCGAACCCCTTTTGCCAAGCAGGCAACTGCTTATCACGGCGTGCCTGCTGTAGATTTAGGCAAAATTGTGGTCAGTGAACTCTTGGCCAGAAGCGGTGTTGCTCCTGAATTCATTGATCAACTGGTGTTTGGTCAAGTCGTCCAAATGCCAGAAGCGCCAAACATCGCGCGGGAAATTGTGCTGGGAACCGGCATGAGTGTGCATACTGATGCTTACAGTGTCTCCCGTGCCTGTGCGACCAGCTTTCAGGCGGTGGCCAATGTGGCGGAAAGTATCATTGCTGGTTCAGTGACTGTGGCGATCGCCGGTGGTGCGGATTCTTCCTCTGTTTTGCCCATCGGTGTCAGCAAAGCATTGGCGCGGACCTTGGTTGACGTCAATAAAGCACGAACTTTATCCCAACGATTGAAATTATTTAGCCGGTTAAAACTGCGCGATTTGCTCCCGGTGGCTCCAGCCGTCGCAGAATACTCAACTGGCCTGCGGATGGGCGATACCGCTGAACAGATGGCAAAAACCTATGGTATTAGCCGCGAGGATCAGGACGCTTTAGCGCTGCGCTCGCACCAAATGGCGGCACAGGCCTGGCAGCAGGGATTATTACAAGATGAGGTGATGACAGCTTATATTCCGCCTTATCGTGATGCTATCACTGAAGATAATAATATCCGCAAAGATTCCACTATGGAGCAATATGCCAAATTACGTCCGGCATTTGATCGTAAGCACGGCAGTGTCACGGCGGCGAACAGCACGCCACTGACCGACGGTGCGGCGGCAGTCATGATGATGAGTGAGTCAAAGGCTAAGGCGCTGGGTTTACAGCCATTAGGCTATCTGCGCAGTTTTGCGTTTTCGGCCATTGATGTCTGGCAAGACATGCTGTTAGGCCCCTCCTACGCAACCCCCTTAGCACTTGATCGCGCCGGAATAACACTGGCAGATTTAACCCTCATTGATATGCATGAAGCATTTGCGGCACAAACATTAGCGAACTTGAAAATGTTCGCCAGTGATAGCTTCGCACGCGAAAAGCTGGGCCGCAGTCAGGCAATTGGTGAAGTTGATATGAGTAAATTCAACGTATTGGGTGGATCAATTGCTTATGGTCATCCTTTCGCCGCGACCGGTGCGCGCATGATCACTCAAACATTGTATGAATTGCGTCGCCGCGGTGGTGGGTTAGGATTAACAACCGCCTGTGCTGCGGGTGGTTTGGGTGCCGCAATGATTTTGGAGGTGGAGTAATGAGCCAGGAAAATATTCTTAATCGCGGGGATGAAATAGCCATAGTTGGCTCTGCCGTTCCGGCCCATTCGGTTTTCACCCTCGATGTTCGGCCCGATAATATTGGTATCATCACCATTGATGTTGTCGGTGATAAAGTTAATACCTTAAAGGCTGAATTTGCAGAGCAAATTGCTGAAATACTGCAACAAGCGCAGGCTTTGAGTCAATTACAGGGTTTAGTTATTATTTCTGGCAAACCGGACTCTTTTATCGCCGGTGCAGATATCAGCATGATTGCTGCTTGTCGCACCGCACAAGATGCGCGTGTTCTGGCCCAGAAAGGGCAATCCATTCTGGCACAAATTGCGGCATTTCCAGTGCCGGTAGTCGCTGCTATCCACGGGGCTTGCCTCGGCGGTGGTCTGGAACTGGCGCTGGCGTGTCATAGCCGCATTTGCTCGCAGGATGATAAAACTGTGCTCGGTTTGCCTGAGGTACAGCTTGGGCTGTTGCCGGGGTCCGGTGGCACCCAGCGTTTGCCGCGTCTGGTGGGGGTGAGTAAGGCACTGGATATGATATTGACTGGCCGGCAGGTTCGCGGCCGTCAGGCACTTAAAATGGGGCTGGTGGACGACGTGGTGCCGCACGATATTTTGCTTGATGTGGCTATCCAGCGGGCTAAAGCCGGTTGGCTTGATAAGCCCGTCTTGCCGTGGCAGGAGCGTTTGCTTAGCGGCCCATTAGGTAAATCATTGTTATTTAATATTGTTCGTAAGAAAACACGGGCAAAGACAAAAGGTCATTATCCAGCAGCCGAGCGTATTATTGATGTGGTGCGTAAGGGGTTAGACCACGGCGGCCCTGCGGGTTATGAAGCCGAAGCAAAAGCCTTTGGTGAGCTGGCAATGTCTCCTGAGTCAGCAGCATTACGCAGCTTGTTTTTTGCGACCACCGCGCTGAAAAAAGAGACTGGTGGCAAAGAACAGCCTCGGGCTATCCATCGAGTCGGGGTATTAGGTGGGGGGCTGATGGGCGGAGGTATAGCCAATGTGACTGCAACACGTGCGGGTTTACCGGTTCGGATTAAAGATATCAATCCAACAGGCATTAACCAGGCGCTGAAATATACCTGGGATACCTTGGGCGAGCGGGTGCGTAGCAAGCGGATGCGCCCGGCAGAGCGGCAACGCCAGATGATGCTGATTTCCGGCAGCACTGATTATTGTGGCTTTGGTAATGTGGATATTGTGGTTGAGGCGGTATTTGAAGATTTGTCGTTGAAGCAGCAGATGGTGGCAGATATTGAGCATTTCGCTGCACCTCATACCATTTTCGCTTCCAACACTTCGTCACTGCCGATAAGTGATATCGCGGCACAGGCACAGCGGCCAGAGCAGGTTATCGGTCTGCATTACTTTAGCCCGGTGGATAAAATGCCATTGGTGGAAGTTATTCCGCATGCAAAGACTAGCGAAGCAACCATTGCAACCACTGTTGCTTTAGCACGTAAACAGGGAAAAACAGCGATTGTGGTGGCAGATTGTGCCGGGTTCTATGTAAACCGTATTTTGGCTCCATACATTAATGAAGCAGCTCGCTGTATATTAGATGGTGAACCTATCGATTTAATTGATAAAGCTCTGGTCGATTTCGGCTTTCCGGTAGGCCCGATAACCTTGTTGGATGAAGTTGGGATTGATGTGGGCACCAAGATAATGCCCATTCTGGTAGAGAAATTAGGGGCACGTTTTGCTGCGCCGCCTTCATTTGATGTCATTTTGAAAGATGGGCGGAAAGGGCGTAAAAATGGCCGCGGTTTCTATCTTTATCCAGCTAAAAGTAGCGGTTTCAAGTGGAAGAAAAGTTCCGGTAAGCAAGTGGACACCAGCGTTTATACCTTACTCGGTGTCACACCGAAGGCCCATCTAGAATCTGCCGTGATAGCACAGCGTTGCGTCATGATGATGCTGAATGAAGCCGCACGTTGTCTGGATGAATCTATTATCCGTAACCCGCGCGATGGGGATATTGGTGCGGTGTTTGGGATTGGTTTCCCACCGTTTTTAGGCGGGCCTTTCCGCTATATGGATAACCTGGGCGCAGAAACAATGGTAAAAACACTGAGTTTGCTCGCGCAACAGTATGGTGAGCGCTTTGAACCTTGCTCATTATTGGTCACGATGGCTGAGCAGCAACAAAGGTTTTATCCGCCGGAAAATAGTATGAATGAGCGGGCAGTCAATCCCGATAATTAAGAGTGTGAACGGGATCACCACCTGCAATTCTAACCATTCAGGTGGCTGTACACTGAGAGCAACCCGCGCTACTTTAAATCAGAACCACGCAAAGTGACCATTTGTGCCAAAATGAATGAATAGCCATTTATTGTGTAGGTGATAGAGTTTAGATTAAGCTGTTGATATGGTTACTCTGTAACCAATCAAGGTTGGCTGTTGGTGTTGCTGGTGTAAAAACAGCCATTTTCTTTACCTTAAGTTTCAGGCAAAATGCCCGGCCGCCATAGAGAGACGGCGCGTTATCGTTATGAAGTTTCTTTGCTTTCAAGCAAAGGTTTCGGCGGTACAGCACGCAAAGCGTTTCTGTATAGCGTTATTTTGTTAACAAAAACGGTGCAATATGCAAGTTTTCATTATGCGTCACGGTGACGCGGCCCTTAACGCACCCAGTGATGCGCAAAGGCCTCTTACTCTGTGTGGTCAGGATGAATCACGCCAGATGGCAAGCTGGTTAAACGACCAGTCAGTCGATATTGAAAGGATTTTTGTTAGCCCATACTTACGCGCGGGGCAAACATTAGAAGTGGTGCGCGAGGTGATGACGCTTCCGGCTGAGCAGGAAGTGATGCCAGAATTAACCCCGGGTGGGGATGCCGCTTTTGTTTGTTGCTATTTACAAGCACTGGCAAAAGAAGATTGTGCTGCGGTGTTGGTTATTTCGCACTTGCCGCTGGTCGGGTATTTGGTGGCTGAACTTTGTCCGGGGCAATGCCCGCCAATGTTTGCGACTTCAGCAATTGCTTGTGTTGATTTGGATGGCGAAACTGGCAAGGGGACTTTTGACTGGCAGGTTAGCCCGACACAACTTTTAGCTAAAGCTTGTCACGGCTAAATATCATCTGAGCCATTGTTCAATAAGCTAATGTTCAATAAGGTGCGGCATCACTGTCGCGCCTCTACTCGCCATATTTCAAACTGCATGTGTGTGGCAGCAAAATGCATCCTACCAGCCAACCCGGCTACTGCTCTAACTCAATTAACACCAATAATGCCGCTGTGCCACCCCATTCTTTCGGGGCTTGATGGAATGCCAGCACATCGGGATGCTGCGCCAACCACAGCGGGGTTTGCTGCTTCAAAACATGCTTGCCATGCCCATGCATAACACAGGCGCAATGCACGTGCTCGCGTTTGCAGGCCGCAATCAAGGCTCCCAACTCTTGCTTAGCTTGTTTTTGGGTTAACCCGTGTAAATCTAAAAACATATCGGGTGAGTAATCACCCCGTCGAAGTTTTTTTACTTCAAAATGATCAACACCAGGCCGCACATAACGCGTCGGGCCGTCGGTATCTAATAGCGGTTGGAATTCATCAGAAAAATAATGACTGGCATCAACCTGCTCTTGCAGCAATCGTTCCGGCGCAATTTTTTTGCCGAGTTTGGGCGGCACACGATGGACAATTGTGTCTTGTTTCAGCTTCTTGGCTCCGGCTATCGACTCTTTAAATAGTGCTAATTCATCTGTTGTCAGGTGATATTTATTTTTCATTATCTGTTCATCGTACTTGTGCAATTTCCCCAGTTTACCTGTTGAGATGCATCTGTCTAAATAAATGTAATCTTAAGATTGGTGGCTTTAATGTGTATTTCATTATTTGGTTATCATTCAACTGATGTATTGCTGCTGATTTGTGGCGGGCTTCATGGCAAACTAGGGGCATAGATAATGATTTTATGCCCTAGCTGGAGAATACCTTGGACAAGATTTTCGTCGACGAAGCAGTAAATGAGCTGCACACCATTCAGGATATGCTGCGTTGGGCAGTCAGCCGTTTTAATGCGGCCAATATTTTTTATGGTCACGGTACTGATAATCCGTGGGACGAAGCGGTGCAATTGGTTTTTCCAAGCCTATTTTTACCGATAGATATTCCAGAAGATATGCGCAATGCGCGCCTGACATCCAGTGAGCGCCATCGTATTGTCGAGCGAGTTATTCGCCGGGTCAATGAGCGCATTCCAGTTGCTTACCTAACTAATAAAGCCTGGTTCTGTGGCATGGAATATTATGTTGATGAGCGTGTATTGGTGCCACGCTCACCCATTGGCGAGCTGATTAATAACAATTTTGATGGGCTGATTCGCCATCAACCTAAACATATTCTGGATATGTGTACTGGCAGCGGCTGTATTGCCATTGCTTGTGCCTATGCCTTCCCGGAAGCGGAAGTGGATGCTGTTGATATCTCCAACGATGTGCTGGCAGTCACTGAGCACAATATTCAGCAGCATGGTATGGAGCATCAGGTCACGCCAATTCGCTCCGATCTATTCCGTGATTTACCGCCTATCAAATATGACCTGATTGTCACCAACCCGCCGTATGTTGATGCCGAAGATATGGCCGATTTACCGGATGAGTTCCGCTTTGAACCTGAGCTGGGCTTAGCTGCGGGTAGTGATGGTCTGAAACTGGCCCGCCGCATTCTGGCCTGTGCGCCAGACTTTTTACAAGATGATGGTGTGCTGATTTGCGAAGTGGGCAATAGCATGGTGCATTTAATGGATCAATATCCGGATGTACCTTTCACTTGGCTGGAGTTTGACAATGGCGGTGACGGCGTCTTTATGTTGACTAAACAACAACTGATTGATTGCGCACCACATTTCAGTATATATCGTGATTAATTATTCACTTTAAATCTGTCAGGGTGGCGAATACCGGCCTGACAAAGTGCTTATTAGAATTCAAGGAGCCGTGATGGCTGGGAACAGTATTGGGCAGTTTTTCCGCGTCACCACTTTTGGTGAATCTCACGGCATCGCCTTGGGATGTATTATCGATGGTGTTCCACCGGGAATTCCTATCACCGAGGCTGATATCCAGTTGGATCTCGACCGACGTCGCCCTGGCACCTCGCGCTATACCACTCAACGTCGCGAGCCGGATCAAGTGCGCATTTTGTCTGGTGTATTCGAGGGTGTCACCACCGGTACCAGTATCGGCTTGATGATTGAAAATACTGATCAGCGCTCACAAGATTACAGTGCGATTAAAGATGTATTTCGCCCAGGCCACGCCGATTACACTTATGAGCAAAAATACGGCGTACGCGATTATCGCGGTGGTGGCCGCTCTTCTGCCCGTGAAACGGCGATGCGCGTTGCCGCCGGTGCTATTGCGAAAAAATATCTGGCGCAGAAGTTTGGTGTGCAGGTACGCGGCTATTTGGCACAAATCGGTGATATCAGCTGTGATGTGGTTGACTGGGATCAAGTTGAGCAAAACCCATTCTTCTGTCCGGATGTGAGCAAATTGGAGTCACTGGATGCCCTGATGCGCGAGCTGAAAAAGGCCGGTGACTCTATTGGTGCCAAAATTACTGTGGTGGCTGAACATGTCCCGGTCGGTTTAGGCGAGCCAGTTTTTGACCGTTTAGATGCTGATTTAGCTCATGCGCTGATGAGCATCAATGCGGTGAAAGGGGTGGAAATTGGTGATGGTTTCGCGGTGGTCACTAAACGTGGTAGCGAAAACCGCGATGAAATTACTCCGCAAGGTTTCCAAAGCAACCATGCGGGCGGCATTCTAGGTGGGATCAGCAGCGGACAGCCAGTTGTAGCACATATCGCGTTGAAGCCGACCTCCAGCATCACGGTTCCGGGGCAGACGATTAACCGGCAGGGCGAAGCGGTTGAGATGATTACCCGTGGCCGCCATGACCCTTGCGTCGGCATTCGTGCTGTTCCGATTGCAGAAGCGATGATGGCAATTGTGTTAATGGATCACCTGCTGCGCCAGCGTGCACAGTGCGGTGATGTGGTTTCAGACGTCCCGCGCTGGTAAGTACCATGAAAAAATGGATAGCAGGCTTATTGGCACTGGTTGCCATCAGCCCGGTTATGGCGGCGACGCCATGGCAACAGATTACCCACCCGGTGGCGGGGTCTCCGCAGTCAATTGGTGGTTTTGCCAATGGTTGTGTTATCGGCGCGATGCCTTTGCCGCTAGAATCGGCAGACTATCAGGTGATGCGCCCGGATCAACGCCGTTATTTTGGACATCCTGATTTGCTGAATTTTATCCATCGGCTGAGTGATAAAGCCCAGAAAAATCAGCTTGGTACGGTGTTGATTGGTGATATGGCGATGCCAGCAGGTGGGCGTTTTAGCAGCGGACATGCTAGCCATCAGTCGGGGCTGGATGTGGATATTTGGCTACAATTGCCGAAACAGCGCTGGAGTCAGCAGCAATTATTAAAACCGCAACCTATTGATTTGGTAGCTGTTGATGGTAAACGAGTGGTGCCAGCATTATGGCAATCGCAAGTTGAAAGCCTGATTAAACTGGCCGCCAATGATGATGAAGTCACGCGTATTTTCGTCAATCCGGCGATTAAAAAGCAGCTTTGTTTAGATGCCGGAGTGGACCGTACCTGGTTGCATAAAGTGCGCCCATGGTTTGGTCATCGTGCCCATATGCATGTGCGCTTGCGTTGCCCGGCAGATAGTCTGGAATGTCTGGATCAAGACACGCCACCGCCGGGTGATGGGTGTGGCGCAGAATTGGAAAGTTGGTTCCAGCCCCATCAGCCAAGTGCTAAACCGGGTAAAACCTTACCACCGCCATTGCCACCTTCCTGTCAGGCTTTGCTGGATAACCACTTCGCTGCGGAATAAATCATGGATTGGTTTGCCCTGGGTCCTGCGGTTTTGGGGATATTGTTTTTAGTCGCTCTATTGGCCGGATTTATTGATTCCATTGCGGGCGGCGGCGGGCTACTGACTGTCCCGGCGCTGCTGGCGGTGGGGTTACCTCCGGCACAGGTTTTGGCAACCAACAAGCTGCAATCGGTCGGTGGATCATTTTCCGCCAGCCTTTATTTTATCCGCCGTGGGGCGGTTAATCTGAAAGAACAAAAGCTTACCATTGCTCTTACGGTGGTGGGATCAATGCTGGGCGCTATTTTAGTCCAGCATATGCGGGCCGATATTCTGCGCCAAATCCTGCCGCTGCTGGTCATAGGTATTGGGGTCTATTTTCTGGTGACCCCTAAGCTCGGTGAAGTTGACCAGCAACGCCGTTTGTCGGCGGTGCCATTTGCTTTGATTGCCGGTGGCGGTGTGGGCTTTTATGATGGTTTCTTTGGCCCCGGTGCCGGTTCTTTCTATGCCTTGGCTTTTGTGACCCTGTGCGGTTTTAATCTGGCAAAATCCACGGCACATGCCAAAGTGCTCAATTTCACCTCCAATTTGGGTAGCCTGATTTTCTTTATTGTCGGCGGCAAAGTGGTGTGGAGTATTGGGTTGGTGATGCTGGTGGGGCAAGTTCTTGGCGCACGTCTTGGCGCTCACATGGTCTTGACCAAGGGGCAGAAATTGATTCGCCCAATGATTGTCGTGGTGTCATTAGTTATGAGCTGCAAGCTGCTGTACGACAGCCACGGTGCCGAGATCTCCACATGGCTAGGATTACACGTTTTCGCCTAATTTAATTCATATTTTATACTCTAAATCATTCGAGTTGCAGGAAGGCGGCAATTGAGTAAATCCCGATGAGCTTATTCAGGTAAGTGATTCGGGTGACAAATCTGCAGGGAGCCGATTTGAACGCTGCTTGCAGCGGCCTCGTAGAGGTGAGGCCCATGGACGGGCCGAGTAACGAGAGCAGCCAACGCACATGCAGCTTGAAGTATGACGAGTATAGTGCTCTTACGGACCCAAGCATGACTCATGATTATCAGCAATTAATTGATATTTTTAATGCCTGTTTTAGCGAGAAATATAATACGCGGTTGGTGAAAGGCGATGATGAACCTATCTATCTGCCCGCCGATGAGCAGTTTTCTTATCATCGAGTGATTTTCGCCCATGGCTATTATGCCAGCGGGATGCATGAAATCTCCCATTGGTGTATTGCCGGGGAAGAACGCCGTAAATTGGTGGATTTTGGCTATTGGTACTGTCCCGATGGGCGTGATGCATTAACGCAAAGCCAGTTTGAAGCAGTAGAAATCAAGCCGCAGGCGCTGGAGTGGATGTTTTGTGTGGCCGCGGGTTTCCCGTTCAATGTCAGTTGCGATAATCTGGAAGGTGATTGCGAGCCAGACCGCATTACATTTCAGCGCAAAGTACGCGAACAGGTGCTATGGCACTTGGAAAATGGCATATCCCCACGACCAGCGGGCTTTATTCAGGCGCTACAATCGTTTTACAATACGCCACCGTTGGTGCCAGCGCTTTTCCCTTACCCGGAAGATTTCGTATAGCGTTATATATTGCATTGATATAAAAGAAAAATTTAGGGGAAGTGATGATCGCAGAGTTCGAAACGCGCATCTTGGCGCAGATAGATGACATGGTAGAGTACGCCAGCGATGATGATTTATTTGCGGGCGGCTACCTGCGCGGGCATCTAACATTGGCCGTTGCTGAATCTGAAGAGTTTGGTGAGCACACTGCCGAGCAGCTACATGCACGGGTGCAGACCAGTCTGGATAAGGCCATCAAAGCCGGTGAGCTTTCTCCACCGGATCAGGCTTTGGTTTTGGGGTTGTGGGATCGTTTGTTGGAACAAGCCCAAAATCCCCTTCGTCCTTGAAGCCGCAGGGGTGTTAGCTACGCTCACGCACCCGAATCACTTACCGGTGTAAGCTCATCGGGGTTTGTTCACTTGCTGCCTACCTGCGACGTCAATGACTTTGTGGATTCATACGTCCTTGAAGCCGCAGGGGTGTTAGCTACGCTCATGCACCCGAATCACTTACCGGTGTAAGCTCATCGGGGTTTGTTCACTTGCTGCCTACCTGCGACGTCAATGACTTTGTGGATTCATACGTCCTTGAAGCCGCAGGGGTGTTAGCTACGCTCATGCACCCGAATCACTTACCGGTGTAAGCTCATCGGGGTTTGTTCACTTGCTGCCTACCTGCGACGTCAATGACTTTGGGGATTCATATGCCCTTGAAGTCGCAGGAGTTAACTACGCGATTCTCCGGCTAAGATAATATCGGATCGCGAGGTTGCACCGGCCGGCCTTTCAGTAATTTTCGAATCCAAAATCGGTTAGGATTCAGTGCCGCTAGCGTGGTTGCATCTAATGGCTGTGGTTCGCCAAACATTTGTGCGGCTAGGATTTCTGCCACCAATGGCGCACTGCACAAACCGCGTGATCCCAAAGCTCCCACCATAAATAACTCCGGCCACACCGGCGCGAGAGGAATTTCCTCACCACGTTGGACTTTTCGCTGTAAATCCTGATATTGCGCCAGTGTTGCGGCGTAATCAGGCACTGCGCCCACCATCGGTAAATGATCACGAATAGCACAGCGCACACCGCAGCGCGCCTGATTATCACTGACATCCACTTGCTGCGGCCAACTGACATTTGGCAGGCAACGTAACAGGCGATCCCGGTTTTCTTGCTGTTCGTCGGCACGAAAATCAGTCGCCACATCACCGCGCTGGTAACTGGCACCAATACAGTGATGCTCATTCGCCGGGTTTACCGGCGTCAGATACCCGTCGTAGCACAGCACTTGCCGCAATTGGCTGAGTATCGGCGTGGTAGGAATGTGCGAAACTTGCCCGCGCACAGCCGACAGCGGCAGGTGCCGAGTTTGTTCCCATTCAGGTAAGCGGTGACCTGTGGCCAGCACCACAGTGGCATGTTGTCTGCTTGCTAGCGATTGCTTGAATGTGAGTTGCCATAACCCGTCAACCCGGTCTAGTTGATGCAGTTCATGCCCATAGTGGCAGGTCATACCCTTTTGTTGCGCTAGCGTCATGAGCGCTGTAGTGAGGTCTGATGGGCAAAGCCAACCACCGGCGGGGTAGTGGATACCGTCGTGAGCGCAATCTAACCCGGCCAACGCACTCAGTTGTTCACGGCTCATCGCTTCGGCAAGTAATACCGGCCAGTCGGTTTGCAGCATTTTATCAATCTTGCCACGACTTTTTTCGTCAAAGGCCAATTGGCTGACACCACACCATTGATGGTCAAAGTGAATACCTTGCTCAAGCAATTGGTCATATTGACGACGGGCAAAGGTAAAAGCGCGGGTGAAGAAGGTTTCCAGCGCATCACTTTTGCCATTCAGCAGTGGGTAGAGTGCACCTTGCCGGTTACCTGAGGCACCTTGGGCGGATTGCGTATCAGCACAGTAAAGTGTGACTTTGGCACCACGGCGCAGCAAGGCCAATGCGGTTAATGCGCTGACAATTCCTCCGCCGATAATCGCGATATCATCACAATGGGTAGCAGAGGGCCGATGATACCAAGGTGCGTATTGGTCAGTAAGCAGGTTGTGTGGCAACGTGCCGGTCAGCATTTCGCGTTTCTGGCCAAAACCTTTGACTTTCGCGACGTCGAATCCTGCTTGTTGCAACCCGCGGCGCACAAATCCGGCAGCAGTAAATGTGGCAAATGTGCCCCCCGGCCTTGCCATGCGAGCCATGGCACTAAACAGCGTATCATTCCACATATCAGGGTTTTTAGCCGGCGCAAACCCATCAAGGAACCATGCATCTACCTGATTATTCAAGCTGGAATCCAACTGTGGCAGCAAAGTATTCACATCACCAAACCATAGATCCAGCGTGATAGTTCCGTCTGCCAGCAAAATGCGGTGACACCCGGCAAGGGGCAATGGCCATTGGGCGCGCAGTTGCTCGGCAAAAGAGCTTAGCTCCGGCCAATGGTCATGGGCTGCGGCTAAATCGGCGATCTGAAGCGGGTATTTCTCGACGCTAATGTAGTGCAAACGCTGGAGTTTAGCCGAGGGGTGAAGCTGGCGAAATTGGGCGAAATCGCGCCATAATGTTAGGAAATTTAACCCGGTACCAAAACCTGTCTCAGCAAAAATACAGTTATTTCGCGGGTGCTGTACAAAGCGCTCGGGGAAGCCATTTCCCTTAAGAAAAACGTGGTGAGTTTCCTCCAGTCCATCTTCATTGGAAAAATAGATGTCACCAAACTGTTCCGATACAGGTGTACCCTGTTCATTCCAGCTTAATGTTGCCGTTTGGATTGGGGAGTGGCTCACGTTTAAAGACTCGTATCTCAAGGGGTAGGGCGATTCTAACTATGTGACCCGCCGCGTGCAAATCGTAAAATTATCTGGGTATATTACGCTGATCGGACTTGTTCGGCGTACAACTGTACGCTAAAGTGCGTTGCAAAATCCCGAATGTAAAATAAGTGGAAGAGGTATTGAATGAAGCGTGCAGTCATTACTGGCTTGGGTATTGTATCCAGCATTGGTAATAACCAGCAGGAAGTTCTGGCATCTTTACAGGAAGGCCGCTCTGGCATTACTTTCTCTCAGGAATTTAAAGACGCAGGTATGCGCAGCCATGTATGGGGCGATGTAAAGCTCGCACCTGAGACTATTACAGAAAATATCGACCGTAAAGTGCTGCGCTTTATGAGCGACGCCTCTGTTTATGCTTATCTGTCTATGAAACAGGCCATTGAAGATTCTGGGCTGACGGAAGAACAAGTTTCTAATTTCCGTAGTGGGCTAGTGGTCGGCTCAGGTGGCGGTTCACCTCGCAACCAGGTTGCTGGTTCTGATGGCATGCGCGCAAAAGGTCTGCGTGGCGTAGGCCCTTATATGGTGACGAAAGCTATGGCATCCGGCGTGTCCGCGTGTCTGGCAACACCTTTTAAAATCAAAGGCGTAAATTACTCTATCAGTTCCGCTTGTGCGACCTCCGCTCACTGTATTGGCCATGCGCTGGAATTGATCCAGTTGGGCAAACAGGATGTGGTGTTTGCCGGTGGCGGTGAAGAACTGTGCTGGGAGATGTCCTGCGAGTTCGACGCAATGGGTGCATTGTCTACCAAATACAATGAAACTCCGGCCAAAGCTTCCCGTACTTATGATCAAGACCGCGATGGTTTTGTTATTGCAGGTGGCGGTGGCATGGTTGTCGTTGAAGAGTTGGAGCATGCTCTGGCCCGTGGCGCACATATCTATGCTGAGATTGTTGGCTACGGTGCAACTTCAGATGGCGCAGATATGGTTGCACCATCAGGTGAAGGCGCTGTGCGTTGTATGAAGATGGCAATGGAAGGTGTTGATACACCAATTGATTACATGAACGTACACGGCACTTCTACACCGGTAGGTGATGTGAAAGAGCTGGGCGCGATCCGTGAAGTCTTTGGTGATAACACCCCGGCTATCTCCTCAACCAAAGCGATGACCGGTCACTCTCTGGGTGCGGCCGGTGTACATGAAGCAATCTTCAGCCTGTTAATGGTTGAACACGGCTTTATTGCACCAAGTATTAATATTGAAAATCTGGATGAGAAAGCCGTAGGGATGAATATCATCACTGAGCCAACTCAACGCGGATTGACCACTGTGATGTCTAACAGCTTCGGTTTCGGCGGAACTAACGCCACATTGGTTATGCGTAAATACCAGAAATAAGACTAAACGCAGATATTTCTGCTAGTTTATTCTTTATAATTAGGCCTGCGAGAGATCGCAGGCTTTTTTATTTGCTATAAAATAAAAGTACCTCTAGAAAATACCTTCATTATCAGATAAACCTATTTTTTGTTAATTTTATCTTTTTCGTACAAAAGAAAGTAGGTTGTTCACTCGCTATTCATAAAAATATCTTATACTAATATCCCATACATAAAACATTACAGAAAGTAGGTGATTGAATAATAAGGTATTAAGATAAATCTTACTGGTTCTTAATAAGTTTATATTCTTTTAAAGTCAAATTTAGAGTTAAAAAATCCTTGCTTGCTCAAAAACGTTAATTCACAATATTAGAACAATAATTAAACAAATTTATTTGTGTCTTTTGATTTATCCACACAGCAGGGTAGTTTAATGAACTATAATCAAAGTGATCATAAGCTTAAGATTGCCGATTTAAACGAGCGCGTTGTCCATGAAATTCTCGAAGTGATAAGTGATGGTATCTGGGATTGGAATGCAAACAATGGATTCGTTTACCGGAATACCGGTTGGTATGAAATGCTGGGGTATCCTGCCCATGCTTTTGAAAATACAGTACATACTTGGGAAAAAATTATTCACCCAGAAGATTTTGAAAGGGTTATGTTTCAGTTTGATGCCTATATTAATCAGCAGGCCGAAAAATATCAGATAGAATATCGTTGCCTAACCCATGACGGTGACTATATCTGGATTGAGGATCGCGGTAAGGTGATTGAACGTAATATTGACGGTACAGTATCAAGAATGATTGGTGCGCACCGTAATATTCATGATAGAAAACATCGTCTTGAAAAATTGGAACTAAAAAACAAATCATTGGAAGCCTTAGTCGAAGAACGAACCGCCGAGTTACGTGAAAGTAATTTTCAGCTTCAGCAGCAATTAGATATCGAAAAGATACTTTCGGAAACGGATGTATTAACGTCCACTGCGAATCGTTATTTGCTGGAAAAAGTACTGAAGCATGAATATAACCGTGCTAAGCGTTTTTGCCAGCCGCTATCATTACTTTCGCTGGATTTAGATAATTTTAAACCAATTAATGACAAATATGGCCATTCGGTTGGAGATTTAACATTGACACATATTGTTGATGTTATTAGCAACAATATTAGGGAAGTTGACCTGTTAGGTCGTTGGGGAGGTGATGAATTTATGATTGTTTTACCTAATACCCAATTAAATGAGGCTAAATGCATCGCGGAGAAAATTAGGCATCTGATTGAGATAATGCCCGTAGATGGCGATATTCATATCACAATGAGTTTAGGCGTGGTTGAGTTGGAACAAAAAGAATCGCAGGAACAGTTATTAATTCGGGCGGATAAAATGCTCTATAACTCAAAAGCTGCGGGCAAGAATAGGATCAGTGGCTGATGTCCTTGGCCCGCGATATTAATATCTGCAGGTATTGCTAGAGCTGGAGCGCATAATGTGCCGCTGCTTTGGCGTGTATTGCCGTGGTATCAAACACGGGCACACTGGCATCTTGCGCATTAACCAACAGGGTAATCTCAGTGCAACCAAAGATAATCCCTTGCGCACCTAGTGCTTCTAAATGGCCGATGATACGGCGATATTCCTGACGCGATGTTTCATTGATAATACCCAGACAAAGTTCTTCATAAATAATACGGTTAATAATTTCGCGGTCTTCACTATCCGGCGTAATGACCTCAATATTGTGCTTTTGGGTTAAACGACCACGATAGAAATCTTGCTCCATAGTATAACGGGTGCCGAGTAAACCGATTTTACTGATCCCTTGCTGTTTGATTTGTGCGGCAGTGGCGTCGGTAATATGTAATAAAGGTAATCCACTGACGGCTTCAATTTCATCTGCCACTTTGTGCATGGTATTGGTACACACAACAATAACATCTGCCCCAGCACGTTTTAATGAAACCGCAGCATCAGACAGCACCTGGCCCGCAGTTTGCCAATCCCCCTTGGCCTGCAACTGCTCAATATCATGAAAATCAACACTGTAGAGAATAATCTTGGCGCTGTGCAATCCGCCTAATTGTTCTTTAACTTGCTGGTTGATTAGCCGGTAATAGGGAATAGTCGATTCCCAACTCATACCGCCAATAAGTCCCAAAATTTTCATCATTATTATTCCTATCTTTTGTCGGTGGCAGGCGAAAGTATGACGTCATATAAACACCAAGATAACAGCCAGATATGCTGTAAGACAATATGAGGTAATGATGGTCAGATGGGATTTTTATTAACGCTATACCTGTCATACTTCAAGCTGCATGTGCGTTGACTATGTTCAATCACCCGAATCACTTACTAGAGTAAGCTCATCGGGATTCTCTCTCTTGCCGCCTTCCTGCAACTCGAATTATTTAGGGTATATATAATTCAGGATAACCACCGGAGCGGCTATCCTGAATATGGACTAGAACCAGGCTTCCCACATTGCCCCGATGTTGAAAGAGTCAAGGCGTGTATCTTCGGTGTCAGTGGTGGTCGCAGTATGCTTGTTATCGACTTCACCCCCGGTGACATAGAAGCGCAGCATTGGTCTGAAGTCTGCACCCATCGCTATAGAGACATTCTGAGAAAGTGTCAGCTTCCAGCCTTTGTTATCACCGCCGGTATCATAATCTACGCGCTGATAACCCGCTTCAAGCCAGGTTGAATGGATATCGTTCCAGAAATGCATTGGGCGAATAATGACACCATAGTTGCGGCGATTGTCCTCATTATGGTGACTTCTGTCGTAATCATGGAATGCTGCGAGGTAAGTTACAGAGGTTTGCTGTGTGAACTTATAGGTGCCCTCAAGGCTGGTATAAACAGTGCGAAGATCGTCAGTTTTGTTATAAACACTGTTATCTGAATTATCGGAATAGCGGGTAACCCACTTGTTCTCAATATTGTCGCCCTTATGACTGAGTACCACCGCAGTTTGCCAGGCTTTCAGCTTCTCTTCACTCTCAATAGCTTTAGAATCAAAACCATAGTTGGTAAATAGCTCAAAGTCGATCGGCCCCAACTGCACGCCATGTATTTTGGATGTCAGAGCATAATGGCCGTTATCACCGGTTCCCGACCCTCCGGTACAGGTGATGCGTGATGGATTTGATGGGTTTGCGACAACTTCTGGATTACAGGATTGCACCGAGCCGACAGCGGCGGCATCAAGTTGAACACCACCGAGATCCAAGTTTTTTATCCCAGTGCCTTGTCCATCATGGGTCATCCAGAAATAGTCGTTAATACCTTGTTGTGGGCGCTGATGGAAATCGCGACCGGCCCATAAATAGGCATTGGGTTGAGATTCAAATAAGTTAGTCACCCCGGCATAAGCTTTTTTCAGGTTAACTTCGTCACCCCAGTGGTCGAGCATGACCACCACATCCCAAATAGCGCCATTATCGCCTTTGAAGGCTTTAGAAAGCTGGAACTCCCCGCCGTTGCCCTCATTTCCCAAGCGGCCAATAGCTGAGGAACCATTATAAGAACCATCAACACCCACGTATTTTTGGTCACCCGCCTGGAAGTGTGCGCCATAACGCGCATATGCATTAAATTTTAGACCATAGGGGATGGCCATATCTGGAGTTGGTGGGGTAGATGATTTCTCAACCACATCTACACTGGGTTTTTGAATAGTAGCGGCTTCTATTTTTTCCTTACGTTCCGCTAGTGCTTTTTCTACCGCATCGGCAACTATTTTATTAAGTTGTTCGGTTGTAATGGTTGTCACTGTTTCTTGTGCCAGTACAGAAATAGGGCAAAGCGCGGCGATAACCGCTATTGCTAAAGGAAGTTGTTTATATATTTTCATCACTGTCTCATTTAATAATTTATTATATTAGACGATACTATCCCGCCTGAATTTGACAGGATAATAGTGCTATCACCAAGGTAAGGTTGTTTTTAATAATGTCATTATAATAAGGGTTATTTAAATTTTAGGCGTAATAATCTCTCCGTTTAAGATGGATAATATAATAATGTTTATATTTAAAAAATTAACGCTGATAAAGATGAATGATTTCTTCTGATAACTCTCGGGCCAGCAATGAGGTCATTAAATGGTCCTGAGCATGAACCATAATAAGCGTCATTGGTTGTCTGGCCTCTCCCGCATCCTGTTCAATCAGCTTGGTTTGCATATGGTGTGCCTGGCGGGCAAAGCCATCAGCTTCTTGTAGCAAACTTTTGGCTTTATCAATGTCGCCTTTTCGCGCGGCTTGTAGTGCTTCAAAGCACAAGCTACGTGATTGCCCGGCATTAACAATAATTTCCATTACTGCTTCTTCTAATTCGACCATTATTTATTCCTACTTTAATCAAAACCATTATTAACCGCGGTAGTGGCAAACCATTCCCCGCTTTTTTTGACAGTACGTTTTTGGCTAGATAAATCTAATTGAATAAAGCCATAACGATTTTTATAACCATTGCACCAAGACCAGTTATCAATAAATGTCCACATGTGGTAACCAAGACAATTACAGCCTTCACTTATTCCTTTATGCAGCCATTTAAGGTGGTCGGATACGAAATCTATTCGATATTGATCGTTTATTTTTCCATCTTGTAAAAAACGCTCTTCATTTTCAACACCCATGCCATTTTCGGAAATAAAGCAGCGAGGGTTACCGTAATTAAGTCGTAAATTGGTCAAGATATCGTAAATTCCAGGCTCATAAATTTCCCATCCCCGATAAGGATTCATTTTACGGCCAGGCATTTCATAGGCATCAAACAGCCATTCCGGCATAAAAGGAGCTTGTGGATTTACTGCACTGTCACGGCATTTTACACGCCGTGGCTGATAGTAATTAATGCCCAGTAGATCGATTCTGCCTTCAGCAATGAGGGCTTTATCTCCTTGCAGCCGTACCGGCATCTGGTCGTAATCACACAGTAAATCAATCAGTTCCTGTGGATATTCACCGCGTAATGCCGGGTCAAGAAAACTGCGGTTAAACAATAGGTCTGCATATTCGGCCGCTTTCAGGTCAGCAGGGTTTTGCGATCGTGGGTATGAAGGTGTTAGGTTCAGCACGATACCGATTTCCCCCTCATACTGACCAGTGCGATAAACTTTAACCGCCGTCGCATGTGCCAACACCGTGTGATATGCCACCGTCGCTGCTCGTCTAAAATCCACCACATTGGGATAGTGGAAGTCATACAGATAGCCACCTTCAACAGGAACAATCGGCTCATTGAAAGTAAACCAATGCTTAACCCGGTCGCCGAACAGCTCAAAACACACTTCAGCATAGTGCTTCCAGGCATCAATCACTTCACGGTTTTCCCAGCCGCCTATCTCTTGCATCGCCATCGGCATGTCAAAGTGGAACAGAGTAATAAAGGGCGTAATATCTTGGGCCAGAAGTTCGTCTATCACATTGTTATAAAAGGCGACAGCTTCGGGATTGACTTCACCAACGCCATTTGGAATCAGGCGCGCCCAACTTAATGATGTCCGAAAGCTGTTGTGATTCAATTGCTTAAGCAACGCAATGTCTTGCCGCCAGTTGCGATAGAATGTTGAGGTATCATTCGGGCCAATCTGCTGGTGAAAGCGCGACGGTTGGCTAGCGTACCAGGCATCCCAAGTTGTTGGGCTTTTGCCAGCGTGAAGACTTTCTCCTTCAGTTTGCAGTGCTGAGCTGGCACTGCCCCACCAGAAGTTATCCGGAAATTGGTATTTCATTAATCTGGTCTCTTTATGCATGGTTATCAGTTGCTACGGACGGTATCTGACAGTGATGGGGCGTTGTTCAGAGATTTCTCCACTTCGGTTTTCAGCAATGAACGTTCATAAGCACGCAGGAATGGCAGATAGATCAGGGCGGAAACCATCATACATATCAAGCACATCACTACAGGACTAAAGGCCCAGTTCGCCGCCCAGGATGCACCAATCGGCGCCGGAGTTGTCCACGGAGTCAGAGAGACCACTTGAGCCAACCATCCCAGTTTGGTTGCGGAATAAGCCAGAATGGCATTGATCATTGGTACGCAGATAAAAGGTATGAACATTATCGGGTTCATAATAATTGGAGCACCGAACAAGATAGGTTCATTAATATTGAAGAAGCTTGGTACCACACCTAACTTACCAATGGTGCGTAAATGAGTGACTTTGCTACGCAACAGTAAGAAAGCCAGTGGTAATGTGGAGCCGACGCCACCAATCAGTAAATAGTGATCCCAAAAACCTTGCAGATAGATGTGCGGTAAGGTTGCGCCGACGGCCAGTGCGGCCTGGTTTGCCGCCAGATTGGTCATCCAGAATGGACTCATGATGCCCGTGACAATCAGTGAGCCGTGAATGCCGGAGAACCAGAAAATTTGGCACAACAAGACTGACAGTAACATCGCCGGTAAAGAGTCTGATGCAGAAACCAATGGAGCCAGTAAATGCATGATAGCTTCTGGAATGATCATACCGGTCTGCGATTCAATGAATAAATTGAGTGGGTGCAGTGTGGCAATAATAACCAATACCGGGATCAATATTTCAAAAGAGCGCGCGACACCTGTTGGCACCTCTTTCGGTAAGCGAATAGTAATATTGTGTTGCTTCAATGCGGCATAAACACGGGTGGAATAAATAGCCGTAATCAATGCCGTGAAGATCCCTTGACCAGAAAGATACTGAGTCGAGATTTTGCCGTCGGCAAAGGGGGCTGCAACAAGCAAAAATGCCATAAATGCCAGCAAGCCAGTCATTACCGGGTCGAGATTAAACTGTCGCCCCAGACTTGCACCTACCCCCACAGAAATGAAAAATGTCATGACCCCCATGCTCAGATTGAATGGCAGCATGAGCTGTTCACGATAGGTCTGAGAAAAATCCAGCCACGACCGGGCGAATCCTATGGTGGTATCAGCCGAAAATGGAGGGAAAATAAACACCAGCATAAATGAGCCGATGATCATGAAAGGCAGTGCTGCGGTAAAGCCATCACGGATAGCAATAACATATTTTTGCTGTCCGAGACGTCCGGCTAACGGAGTAATAGATTGTTCAATAACAGCAACCATCGATTGATAGAGAGAACTCATTTGAACACCTTCTTAGTGGGTCGCGTTAATGAGCGACAGTGCATAGTCCAGGACTTTATCGCCACGCTGCATTCCGTAATCCATCATATCGATGGACTGGACGGGAATACCGTGAACAGCAGCCTTTTCTGAGAGCATACCTAACATGTATTTCACTTGCGGCCCGAGCAGAACGACCTGATAGCGTGGAAACTGAGTATCAAATTCAGATACGCCAAAAGCATCAATATCGACAGCTATTCCTCTCTCCTCGGCAACTGTCCGCATCTTCCTCACCAGCATGCTGGTGGACATACCGGCGGAACAACACAACATAATCTTGAACATCTACAACCATCCTCAAAATATAAAAAACAGTGTGGAAAACGTTTCTGACACAATGCGGAAACCGTTTTCCAATTGGGTAATGCGGTTGTTTCGGCAATGATTGGATATCATACGGAAACCGTTTTCCATCCAAAGAGAATAGAACTGTGATAGCCATCAAAGTCCAGTATATAAAGGAATTATTTATTTGATGAACATCACAGGTTTTAGGTTTTGATAACTATTTTGGATAGTGATGGAAATTCGGTTTCCATGGCAAATGGAAACGATTATACTCAGGAAACTGCAATTGTTGGGCCGGAGCTGTATTTAGGAATGACAGGCAAGGACTAAAGCCTGCCGAGGAGAGAATCATGTCTACAATCAACGATGTATCACGTTTGGCTGGGGTTTCTAAAGCCACAGTGTCACGAGTGTTGAGTGGTTCACGTGGCGTTAAGGAAGCTAGCCGCCTGGCCGTATTAAAAGCGGTCGATGAACTCAATTATCGACCAAATGTTATCGCGCAATCATTATTAAGTCAGTCAACAGGCTGTATTGGTGTTATCTGCGCGCAGGAAAACATAAACCAAACAACTGGTTATCTGTATGCGCTTGAAAAACATCTGAGCCAACATCAAAAGCATTTGCTGCTGCGTTTTGCCAATAACAAAGCTGAAGTTATGCAAGCACTGGATGAGTTGACCTGCGGTTTGTGTGATGACGTGTTGATCATTGGTGCCCGTTTCCCACTTAATCTCGCGGATGAAAGTATTATTCTGGTCGATTGTATGGATGTCGATGCTACTAATAGTATCCATTTCGATCATGCTTTTGCCGCAGAAACCGCCTGTAATTATTTAATAAAACAGGGCAGAAGAAAAATTGCCTTAATAAATCCTGATACCTGCGGGTATGTAGATGAGGTGTTATTAGGTTATAAACGAGCACTGGAAAATAACTTTTTGCCTTTCAATCGTGACCTGATTTTTATGGATTCGTCCTCTTCATCGGTTGCGTTGCAAGTGCTGCTTAATAGCAGTGCGACACTCAATTTTAATGCTTTGTTGGTTGCTGATGAGCGAGAAGCACAAAGTGTTATTCCACAGCTTCAGGCGTTTAATAAATCCGTTCCTGATGACATCATGGTATTTAGCTTGGCCGGGTCGTTACATTATCCGGGGGTTCCAACCATTCCTGCAATTGAATATTCTATGGACGCAATGGCGGCGAAAATAGTGGCATGGCTTAATGAGAAAACCAAAAGTGTGCTGGGTTCCTATGCATTACGTGGGGATTTAATTATTCCAGATATGCCCGCCAGGAAATGATTTCTGTTTAAAACAGCGCTGTGTCAATCTCAGCGCTAAGCAGGGATAAAAAATGAGTGGAACTGTGATGAGGCTCCGCTTTTACCCCTCCTCTGTGTCTATCATGTCTGTTGTAACAAATCTGTAGCAATTGAAAGTCTACAGATTCTTATATCCCCTTTTCGCTTGGTTTTGCAATTCCCCCCGCAATGCCAAGCGAAAAGGGGATATACATCAACTGGATGACGGAGCTTGAGATGATAAAAGTAAAGACTGCGTATACCTTGACCTTATTGGCAATACTCCTACCTGCTTCAACCCCTATTATGGCTCAAGATAAAAGCGATAATTATAAGCTTGAACAGATTTTGGTCATGAGCCGTCATGGTATACGCGCACCTCTAGTGAATTATGGTGATATGCTTTCCAGTGCAACACCGGATAAATGGCCGCAATGGACAACACCCGGCGGCTACCTGACGCCAAAAGGCGCAGAACTTGAGGCGATGATGGGCGGGTATTTCCGCGAGTGGCTGGCAGATACCAAGTTATTAAAATCAAGCGGATGCCCAGCACCCACCACGGTATTTACCTACGCCAACAGTTTGCCAAGAACGATTGGCACTGCGCAACATTTCTTATTTGGTGCTTTCCCCGGTTGTAATGTTCCTGTTACTCACCAAAAAGAAATCGGTAAAATGGACCCGGTATTTAATCCAATTATTACTTTGGACATTACCCCAGAGTTTAAACAAAAAGCGCTGGCTTCTATTAATCAACATGCCGGGCCAGGCGGAGTTGAGGGCTTAAATAAGCGCTTACAACCTAACTATGATTTGTTGTCCCAAGTTTTGGATTATAAAAACTCACCTGCGTGCTTAGTAGATAAAAAATGTGATTGGAGCACACAGCCGACAGATATTGTATTAGTGCAAAATAAAGAACCGGGCATTACCGGCCCACTGCGATTGGGTACCGGGGCATCGGATGCTTTCATGCTGCAATATTATGAGGGTTTCCCGGCCAAAGATGTCGCTTGGGGGCGCATTCAGTCTTCTGAAGAGTGGCGCAAATTAATCGATATTAAAAACCTCTACCATGAAACTTTATTCGGCTCACCCGCTATAGCAGATAATGCTGCCGAGAAGTTGGTTGGTTTTATCAGTTCAGCCCTTGATCCCATTGGTGAGAAAACGCCGAATGAATTAGCGGCACAAAAAGCCAAACTGGCGGTATTGGTTGGGCATGACTCCAATATTGCGTCATTATTGGCCGCGCTCAAGACCAAAGAATATCAACTGCCAGATCAGTATGAGAAAACCCCCATCAGCGGCAAGGTGGTATTTGAACGCTGGAAAGACATTAAACAAAACAAAGAATTGATGAAGATTGAGTATATATATTTGTCGACCGAACAAATCCGTAATAAAACACCGTTGTCACTTCAAGCTCCGCCCAAACGAGTCACATTGGAAATTGAAGGTTGCCCGATTGATGCTAAAGGATTCTGTTCAATGGATGACTTTAGAAAAGCGATAAAACAAAATACCCAAATCTAGCTTGAGTCCACCGCTGATAAGTTTGGTCAGCAGTAGGAAATAGGGGCTGGCATTAAATGGCAGGCTGCGCTAACGTGGCCTTCTTTGTCAGCCCCTGCTATTTGTAGATTTTCTGATGACACTATTCACGACCGCTCATTATGCAGTAAAAACTGTTTTTAGGCCTTTTTTGAAAGACCGCCTGCTGCATATTCTATTGATTTTAGGTATCGGCCTGACTGCATTGATGCCAACAAAAATTTCGGCTTTTCCACAGTTTATCGACTGGACAACTATTGTCACTTTATTGGGATTAATGCTGCTGACGAAAGGGGTCGAAGTCAGTGGTTACTTCGATTTTATCGGTCGGAAGATTATTAATACATTACAGACGGAGCGGCATCTGGCGCTGTTTTTAGTCTTATCAGCGGCTGTGTTGTCCTCATTTCTGACAAATGATGTGGCACTGTTTATCATTGTCCCACTGATTTTAACGCTAAAAAAGATATCTTCTTTACCGGTTTCCCGCCTGATTATTTTTTCTGCATTGGCTGTGAATGCGGGTTCGTTGTTAACTCCGATTGGAAACCCACAAAATATTCTGTTATGGAGCCGTTCCGAGCTGTCGTTTATTGGCTTTACACTTCAGATGGCCCCGCTGGCAGCAATTATTTTGTCAACGTTGCTGGCAGTAACTTGGTGGCGTTTCCCTGCGCGAAAAATTAACAAACAAGCTTCCAGCCCGGTTTACCCTTACCAATCTCGTCTGTTATTGAGTTGTTTGGCGCTATATGTGATTTTTATTATCTGTGTGGATTTTGGTTGGGCAGGTTACGGGCTATTGGTTGTTTTTGCAGGGTTATTATTATTGGCACGGCGCGTTTTACTGGCCATCGACTGGAGCTTGATCCTGGTCTTTATGGCGATGTTTATTGATGTGCGCCTGCTGACTGAATTACCCGGCTTACAATCACTCTTCGGTGAAATCAAAACATTATCTGCGGATGCAGCTTATATATTAGGCATCGGTTTATCCCAAGTTATCAGTAATGTTCCCGCGACCATTTTATTACTTAATTACCTGCCCTCCAGTGCGCTGGTGGCCTACGCGGTTAATATTGGTGGCTTTGGCTTCGCTTTAGGTTCTATGGCCAACTTGATTGCACTTAGAATGGCGGGTGAACCGGCTATTTGGCTAAAGTTCCATGCTTATTCGCTGCCATTCTTATTCTGGAGTGGGTTGGTCGGCTGGCTATTATTAGTGCTCTGAGAGGATGGTGGTCACTTTATTGGCTCAGGGATAAACAACCTAAGCCAATAAGTCGTGACTCAACGTGCTTAAAGAAAAATAGCCAATAAAATGGCCATGACAATAATGAGCGCGACAAAAGCCAGTGATGGCTTTTGCAACAAAGGTTGTAATGACTGCGGCAGTGCGGCAATCAGCGGGTTAATCAACGGTTGAAGGGTTTTTTGATCTTCAGCCAAGCGCTGCGCTGCATTCGCGCGGTCTAATCGGGCGGCAAACAGGACATTAATAATGTCGTTTAACTGCGCCTGTGTCAGCGGTGTGGTTGGGCTGGCCTGGAAGCGATTCAGACTATAATCAATCAATAGTTGCTGTTCCTGCGCATCGGCGGGCTGTTTGAGTGCAGTTTGCAGATTAATTAATGTCGGGGCCGTTTGCTGGCTGAGGGCCACTTTGGCCTGTAAAAACTGGCTGAGTATCTGAAAATGACGAACAGGCAGCGGGTCATGACTTTTCACTCCCACCATATCAAACAGTGCTTGCCAAATTTTAGCGGGTTGCTCGCCCGTTGCCGCACTGAGTTTCGCCACCAACGATTGAATATGTTGATGTTCCGCAGGTAACAATGGTCTGCCAGTTATGGTTGTTAACTGGGGTTGTGGAATATTCAGCGTGCCGGATTGCAGCAATACCAATACCTGTTGCAGCTCTGCATGACTTAACTGACTCAATACCGTGTGACCAAATTGCTGACGGATAAAATCACTCACAGCCTGGCGGTTATTACCTTGGGGGAGTAACTCGGTAAGTTGCTGGCGTAGTTGGTGATTGGCATGGTTTTCCTGAGCTTGCGACAAGCGGGTTTGCAGCAATTGCTCTGCCGGTTGGAAGTGGCGAGCCAGTAAATCGCTGGTGCTGCTAAGAGATAAATCGTGGCGCAAGCCCGCCCAAATCTCAGCAGATTTTATTGGGCTGAGCGCGATGATCCGCACAATCAGTTTTTCCAGCGTGGTGCGCTGTGCCGGGGTGAGTGCCCTATCTTCCACTTGGCTCGGAGAGGGTAATTTAGTCGGCGCGACATTGCTGCCACTCGCAATAGGAACACTTGGGCCGTTCAAAGGTTGCATATAACCCGTCCTTCGCAGTGGGGCGACAGTGTGGAAGATTTATCAGTGACCCGCGGGTTGATGCAGGTTACAGATATAATACCTGTAAATGTGGGCGACCCATACCTCCAGATTATGTTTTTGGCTAAATGCTTTTGTAATTAAATGTCACTTTGACTGATTGTTTAGGTTCAAAGATTGATAATCTTAATTATGTGGCTAAGATGGGCGCTCAACCTTAAATGGAATTGATTTAACTATTCAAGGGGTAACTCATTCAGCTCGTGGCTGATAATAGTTAAGCATGGATAATGGTCAAATATGGATAATGTTTAAATACAGATAATGTTTAAAAGACAACGCGCCGCAAAATGGTTTCTCTCTCTGGCTTGCCTGGTCATACTGGTTTGTATGACGCAACGCATCGCCAGCTTGCACGCGCTGGAAAAAAGTCTTCTTTTGACGTCATCATCACAAGTTGTTACCGATGCAAATGACGGCCCAACCTCTTGTGAGTTAAGTGCCAAATCCTTGCTAGCATCCCCCCCGGTTCTGTTCGAGTTAGCCATTTTCTCTCTGGGCTTATTGCTCCTGCTGTTGATCCCCATCATACCCGCCAGTATGCGGTTCCCTCCGCCCAGAGTCATATCACCCAGTGGTTTGAGAGTGCATTTGCAACTATGCATTTTCCGGGAATAGAACAGCAACTTTCTATGTTGTTGTAATTAATCTATTTTTGGAGAAAAACAATGCTCAATTTAAGCAAGACAGCTTTGTTCTGTCTGTTGCTGCTATGGATGCCAACCCTTTGGGCGGCAGATAGCGGCTGGCTGGTCAGTGCACAAAATGACCATGCCAAGGTTCGCATTCGTGCCGAGCCTTCTGCTGGCAATGAAACTCGCATGTTACTTAGCGTCCAGTTGGAAAAAGGTTGGAAAACCTATTGGCGTTCGCCGGGGGAAGGGGGCATAGCACCCACTATTGCCTGGTCGCCACCTCTCAACGCGGTGAAATGGTACTGGCCGGTACCACAACGATTTGATGTCTCTGGGATTTCTACTCAGGGATATCATGAGCAGGTCACTCTGCCGATGGTGATTTCCGGCAAGGTTCCCGACAGGTTAAGCGGAATACTGACGCTATCGACATGCAGTAATGTCTGCATTTTGACGGACTATTCCTTTAGCCTCGATTTATCCTCTGCCGTCAGTGCCGAAAATCAGCAGCAATTTGAACATGATTTTGCCCAAGCGATGGGGCAAGTGCCGATTGCCAATGCATTGACTCAGCAAATTCAAGCGGGCTTTAGTCAAGGAGAAGTGCAAATCCTTACTCAGCGTGATGAGGGTTGGCAGAAGCCGGAATTGTTCTTCGATACCCTTGACGATGTGGATCTCGGCAAGCCCGTGGTCACTGTGCAGGGCCATCAATTGTCGGTGCGGGTGCCCGCCACCGACGGCTGGGGGGAGGGAACCGGCGATTTGCGCGGCAAGCTATTGACCTTGGTGATAACCGATGGCGGGCTGGCGCAAGAGGCCACGGTGACTATCGGGCAAGCGCTGACGTTACCGCAATCCAACGCCTCATTTTGGTCTTGGGTTCTGATGGCGCTGGCGGGGGGATTAATCCTTAACCTGATGCCATGTGTACTGCCGGTATTGGCAATGAAGCTCAGTTCGATTCTGCAAACCGAGCATCAAACTCGCCGTCAGGTGCGGTGGCAGTTTTTGGCCTCATCTGCCGGAATAATCACCTCATTTTGGTTACTGGCTTTGCTGATGACTGCTTTGCGTCTGGGCAACCATGCGCTTGGCTGGGGGATTCAGTTCCAAAATCCGTGGTTTATCGGTTTTATGGTTTTAGTCACCGCACTTTTTACCGCCAATCTGTTCGGGTTATTCGAGATTCAGCTCTCTTCCTCGTTGAATTCCCGCATCGCCGCCCCGCGCGTCGAGAAGGCGGGCGTACGCGGCATGGTGGGCCACTTTGGGCAAGGCGCTTTGGCGACTTTACTGGCAACGCCGTGCTCTGCTCCCTTCCTCGGCACCGCAGTGGCTTTTGCACTGGCGGCCCCGTTACCCGCGCTATGGGGGATATTTACTGCGCTCGGTGTCGGGATGAGCTTGCCGTGGTTGGCGGTGGCCGCGTGGCCCAAACTGGCATTGTGCTTACCGCGCCCCGGCCGTTGGATGAGCCACTTGCGCATCGCCATGGGAGTGCTGATGCTGGTGTCCAGTTTATGGCTACTGAGCTTGATGGTCAGCCATATTGGCCTCCAAGCCGTCATTATCATCGCCGGAATAGTCTTGTTGGCGCTGCTGCTGGCGATTGGCTGGCGTTACGGCACCCGCATCGCCGCGATAGTCAGTTTAATCGCGGTGCTGATTGTCGGAGGATTGCTACTGGTTGGGTCGCTAACCGCTGATTTATGGCGCAAGCCGCTGCATGACAATATTCCGTGGCAGCCGTTAACCGAATCCGCCATTAAAAAGGCACTTGCCGAAGATAAAAGCGTGTTTGTTGATGTCACCGCAGATTGGTGTGTGACTTGCAAAGTCAACAAAATACACGTGCTGATGCGCGATGATGTGCAGCAAGCTTTGCAAGCGCCGGACGTGGTGGCGTTACGCGGAGACTGGACTCGTCCTTCTGCGGATATCACCGCATTTTTACGCGAACGCGGCAGTGTTGCCATCCCGTTCAATCAAATTTATGGGCCACAACAGCCGCAGGGAGTCGTGCTTTCTCCACTGCTGGATCGTGACGTTCTATTGAAAGTGTTGGCCGATGCTAAAGGAAATGAAAAATGAGTCTGTTGATTGTAATGAGAAAATTGACTGTATTACTGTTGGTGCTGTTTTCGACGCCTCTCTGGGCGGCGACCCCCTTCACCCCAGAACAGGAAGTCCGCGTTAAAGAGCTGATCCGCGAAACATTAATATCTAATCCAGATATCCTGGAGCAATCGGTCAACGCCTGGCAGCAGCAAGCCAATGAAGCACAGGGGCAACAACTGAGCCAGTTTATCGCCGCGAATAAACAAGCCCTGTATCAAGACCCCGGTAGCCCGCGTTTTGGCGCGACCACACCGCAACTGACTTTGGTTTCTTTCACCGACTATAATTGCCCATTCTGCAAGACATTTGACCCCTTGCTGGAGAAGCTAGTCAAAGACTACCCACAGGTGGCGGTGGTGATAAAACTATTGCCATTCAAAGGGGAAAGCTCAGTGACCAGTGCGCGATTGGCATTAACTCTGTGGCAACAACATCCTGACCAATGGATGGCTTTTCATCAGCGTTTGATGGCGAAAAAGGGCTTTCATGATGCCAGTAGTATTGCCGCCGCTCAGAAAAAAACCGGGGTGATGGCCGTGGAGGTGAGTGAGCAAAGCTTAAATGTGCTGCGTTCCAACCTGAAGCTGGCTGAGCAACTGGGTATTCAGGGCACACCGGCCACCTTGATTGGCGATCAAATGATTCCGGGAGCTATTTCTTATCAAGAACTGGAGGAGATAGTGAAACAACAATTGGCGCAGGCGGGTAAATGAAACGCTTAAAGCGCTGGGGCAAAGAGCTGCTGGTTTTATTGCTGCTGGCGGCGGTGGTTTCATTCGCCATGGATTGGCTGCGTAGCCCACAAGCACCGGCTGGCTGGCCGGATACGCGATGGCAAACTCTGGCGGGAAAGCCGGTGTCCTTGCAGGAGATGAGTCAGGAAAAACCGCTGCTTATCTATTTCTGGGCGACATGGTGCGGTGTATGCAAATTCACCACACCCAGCGTCAATCAGTTGGTGCAAGAGGGTGAAAATGTCCTGACGGTGGCGCTAAGGTCAGGAGATCCCGCGCAAGTTGAGACTTGGTTACGCAAAAAAGGCTATCAACTGCCGGTGATAAATGACCCACAAGGCCAATTATCAGCCCAGTGGCAAATTAATGTCACGCCGACAGTGGTTATCCTCTATCAAGGGAAAATGGTGCAACACACGAGCGGCTGGACCAGCTATTGGGGAATGAAACTGCGCCTATGGTTGGCCTCTTTCTAATATAATATTTTCCTCATTACTCGACTCGCCCGGTGTGATTATGCCGGGCTTTTTTCTGTCTGACACTGCCGAATGGCCGCACTCAGTCGGGCGATTCCTTGGATGATCAGCTCCGGGGAGTTGGCGGCAAAATTCAAACGTAGGCTAAATTCTCCGCTTGCTTCTTGGGTATAAAATCCTCCGCCTTTTGCGAAAGTCACGCCCGCTTGCCAGGCCAATGGCATTAATTGTGAAATAGGCGCATTTTCAGGAAGTTGCAGCCAGATAAATAACCCGCCATCCGGTATTTCAAACTGGCAACCCAGCGGCAATGTTTGTGTCAGTGCCTCGGCCATGGCATCGCGATGCTGGCGGTATAAACGGCAGGCGCGGCGTAACTGTTTGTCATAGCGCCCGACAGTCACAAAAGCATCCAGCGCCCGCTGGATGAGATTCGAACTGGTAAAACTATCAACATGCTTTAAGCACGCTAACTGCGTGTAGTGGGGTTGGTCGGCAACCAAATAACCAATGCGCATGCTGGGCAGCAGCATTTTGGAAAATGTACTGACATAGATAACCTCGCCCGGTGCCGCCAGTGAGCGCAGTGAAGGCAGTTTTTTGCCGCTGTAACGCAAGTCACCGACATAATCATCCTCAAGGATGGTGACTCTGGCGGCACGGGCTATGCGCAATAGCTGATGGCGACGGTCTTCACTCATACAGCGGCCTGTGGGGTTATTAAAGTTAGGGATGCAATAGATAAGTTTGGGTTGATGCAGCGCTAGCAGCGCGGGCAGGGTATCCAACTGCATGCCCTGTTGGTCACTGGGCAGCGCAATAATATTCACTTTATGCAGGCGAAACAGGGCGAGAGCTTCAGCATAGGTGGGTTCCTCCACCAATACAGTATCACCAGGGGCTAATAGTGATTGGCTAACGAGGCTAATGGCGTGTTGTGAACCATTGGTTATCAGTAATTGCTCTGGCCGCGTCGGGATGCCCTGCGCAGAAAGAATGCGGCTGAGGGTATCGCGCAAGGGGTAATAACCGCAGTAATCACCATAACTGAATGCTTCTTCAGCATGACGCCGCAATATGGATTGCAGAATCTGGCGGAATTCATCCAGTGGAAAAATCTTCGGGCTGCCAATACCCGCTGCGAAATTGATGGTGTCTGGGGGCAGGGGAATATCGGCATAACCGTCTAGCCGTGAGGTGACGGTAGTAAAACGGTCGAGTGGGAATTCCCCTTGTAACAGCGGCAGGGGTTGGCTCGGCGGTGGCGGTAGATAGCGAACATAAGCACCACTGCCGCGTCGTTGCTGCAAAAAGCCTTTCGCTGCCAACTCGGCGTAAGCATTATCCGCCGTCAGGCGGCTGACGGATAATTCTGCTGCCAAAGCACGGGTTGACGGCAATTTATCTCCATCAGCAAAGACCCCACTGAGGATAGCTCGGCGTAGCGCTTCTTCAATTTGCAGATACAGCGGAATGTCATGTTGGCGATCTAAAGGAATATGCATGTGATAGCGCCAAAAGTGGCTCGCGTGAGAAATAATACTTTCACTATACTCAATGCCTGCAAGGCTTCAAGCAAGAAAAAGTGGCCTGTATCAATCAGCAGGAAAGTGGCTCTGGTGGCAAAAAAACGGCGGAGTAAAATCACCTTACATCAAGCAATGTTGTCAATCTAATGAGGCTGTTATGGCAATGCCGGCGGGATTATCCCCATCAGTGGCCCGTTCCTCGACGGTGAGAAGCGGTTTTTTTACCGGTAAGCGGCAAGGGTATGTGCTGGCTATTATCAGTGCCATGTTATTGGGTTTTACTGGGATTATTATCCGCATTCTCACCGTACATTATCATTTGCCGACTTCAGTTTTAGCTTTCTGGCGGGCAGGATTGGTCGCGGCAGTGCTGTTACCTATTTTATTGGTGGTCAGGCCTGAATGGGCTAAATTACGCCGCGATCAGGTCAAATTTTATTTGGCTTATGGTCTGTTGCTCGCGGTATTTAATGGCTTATGGACAGAATCCGTCGCATTAAATGGGGCATCGATATCCACTATTCTGGTGTATTGCTCGGTGGGTTTTACGGTTTTTCTTGGTTGGATTTTTTATAACGAATATATGGGGTGGCGTGAGTTAATCGTTATCGTGATCAGTCTGGTGGGCTGTTTTCTGGTCAGTGATGGGCTGAATATCACGGCGGCAAATTTTAATTTTATTGGTTTGTTCATTGGGCTGGCGTCGGGCATTGGTTACAGCTTTTATACTCTGGCAGGGCGAATTGCCACTGATCGCCGTTATCCGGTGTGGAATACTATTTTGTATGTATTTGGTTTCTCGGCTGTCTATCAGCTGATATTTAACCAACTGCTTTTATGGTTTCCAATACAAGGATTACAGCAGATGGTCGGAAATCTGTTTTTCTTGTCCAGAGGGGCGGAGGGTATTCAATGGTCTGGCTGGTGGCTATTACTGATTCTGGCGGCAGGCCCGACATTACTGGGCTTTGGCCTGTTTAATCTGAGTTTGAAGACGCTGCCGCTGGCGGTTGCCAGTTTGATATTAACCTTGGAGTTGATTTTCACCGCGGTGATTGCTTATTTTCTATTGGGAGAAACCTTATCGGCGGCGCAATTACTCGGCAGCGCATTGGTCTTATTGGGCGTATTAATGCTGCACAGAAAAGAGAATGTGACTAATGAGATAGCGGCGCAGAATAACGCTGTTATCTCACCTTGATAATTTATTGCGCCGTTTTTCGGCGTAATGGTATGCGCAGCCGTTGCGCTAATATCACCCCTGCGAGGGTGATACCGCCCCCAATCAGATGGTAACTGTGCAATTGTTCATGCAGGAAAGTCACGGCGATAATGGCGGTAAACACCGGGGTCAGATTCATAAATATTGATGCGGTGTTTGCCCCCAGCCGCATGACACCGTGGATCCATAAATAAGGTGCAATAATAGAGGCCGGAATACCGGCAAATAATACTAACGGGATATTTTGTGCGGTTAATTGTACATCCGGTGCCAGCAGGAAATTGGGTATTAACAGCACCACACCAAAGACAATTTGCATATAAAGTGATTGCCAGTTGGGCAACTGAATCGCCCAGCGCTTGGTTAATACTCCGTAGAGAGCATAGGAAGCCGATGCGGCGAACATCATCAACTCGCCTTTGCCAATACCCTGTTGCAGCAATTGCGCCGGGTTACCCGCGCTGACTAACCACACTAATCCTCCTAATGACAATACGCTACCCAGAGCAATCCCGACCGTGGGAGCAACACGCAGCACCACAATACTAATAAGCACGGTAAGTAAGGGGATCAGCGAGCTAAGAATCCCCATAAACAGGGCGCTGACACTATGGGCGGCGTAATAAGCCAGGCTTTGGTATAGCACCATACCCAGCAGCCCCAAAATCATCAGTTTCCACCAATAGACGCGGATGGCCTGCCAGTTGCGGATAACACCCAGCAACAAAAATGGCGTGAGAGTCAGCAATGCCAGTACCCAGCGATAGAAGGAAATGGCGGCTGGATCGATAGCGGTGGCGGACATCTTGCTGACCACGGCATTGATTGACCAGATAATCACCGCGAAGAGGGGAAATAGCACATTCATACTTATAATTCTCATCTAACTCATATTAAGTGTAGTGTATCCTTGTCTGATTTATTCTATATACTGATAATCAGACAATCGTTGCTGTGATTAGGACAATTTACCCGCCATACTTCAAGCCGCAGGGGATAAATAACAATGACAAAAGCCAATTTCCCAGTGGTGGCGGCTATCGCGCCGCAGAATCTGTCTTTTCGCTGTGAAATATACAATGCTGATACTGAATTCCTGCCACATACCCATACTTACGGGCAATTGATATGTGTTAAGTCGGGTGTGCTGGCAATGAGTATTGGCGGCCAGCGTTTTCTGGCCCCGCCTGAATTCAGTGTTTGGGTTCCCGCCGGGGTCGAGCATTCCAGCTATAACCGCAAACCGATGCATTTTCGTGCTATTGATATCGCGCTGGAACTCTGTGATGGACTACCCACGTCAGCTTGCCTTATCAATATCAGCCCGATCTTTAATGCTATCGTGGAAAATTGCTTCTCGCGGGGTTTGTTAATGCCGGAAAGTGAACCCGATATGCGCTTAGGATCGGTGCTGATTGACCAGCTCAAAGTCTCGCCGGTGCAGTGTACTTATTTGCCAACCTCACAAGATAAGTTGTTGTCGCCCATTCTAACAGCACTGGAGCGCTGCCCATCTGACAATACCTCGCTAGCACTCTGGGCTAAACGGGTCTATACCACTGAACGCACTTTATCGCGCCGTTGCCAGCAGGAGTTGGGCATGGCGTTTAGCGAGTGGCGGCAACGATTACGCTTTTTACATGCCATTTCGCTACTGGAACAAGGGCGAACAGTGCAAAGTGTGGCACTGGATGTTGGCTATAGCTCATCCTCTGCGTTTATTGCCATGTTCCAACAAATATCAGGGACCACACCGGAGCGTTTCCGCAGAGACAATAGTGGCCTATAATGTCCCCCCTTCCTGTTTTTAGGGCAGTAAGCTGCCGGAGAACAAAGTGAAAATTCTGGTTGATGAGAATATGCCGTATGCCGATGCGCTCTTCCAGCGATTAGGTGATGTACAGGCGGTGCCGGGGCGGCCAATTCCCCTTGATGCACTCGCTGGTGCAGATGCGCTGATGGTGCGCTCGGTCACCAAAGTAAATGAGGCGCTATTGCAAGGCACGTCCATTCGCTTTGTCGGCACGGCGACCGCCGGTACTGACCATGTTGATGAAAACTGGCTACAGCAACAGGGCATTGGCTTCTCCGCAGCGCCTGGTTGTAATGCTATCGCCGTGGTTGAATATGTTTTTTCTGCGCTGATGATGATGGCTGAACGCGATGGCTTCCAGTTGCGTGATAAAACTGTCGGTATCATTGGTGTCGGTAATGTGGGATCGCGACTGAATGCTCGCCTGCAAGCTCTTGGCGTAAAAACGCTGCTGTGTGATCCTCCACGCGCGGATCGAGGCGATAAAGAGGCGTTCTGGCCACTGGAAAAACTGGTGCGCGAAGCTGACGTTCTCACTTTCCATACGCCGCTGAATAAAACTGGCCCTTATCAAAGCTTGCACATGGCGGATGATGAGCTGTTGGCGGCGTTACCGGACGGCCGCATTCTGATTAATGCTTGCCGTGGCGCGGTGGTCGATAATGCCGCATTGCTCCGTGCGCTGGAGAAAGGTAAAAAGCTCAGTGTGGTGTTGGATGTGTGGGAGCCGGAGCCAGAGTTATCTTTGCCGCTATTGGCCCGCGTTGATATTGGCACCCCGCATATTGCCGGATACACCTTAGAAGGCAAAGCGCGCGGTACCACCCAAGTGTTTGAAGCATTTAGCCAATATCTGGGTCAGCCGCAATCTGTCGAACTTGCCAGCTTGCTGCCGCCACCAGAGTTCAGCCAGTTACGATTAAATGGTGAGCTGGACGAAGGCAAATTAAAACGATTGATGCACTTGGTGTATGATGTGCGCCGCGATGATGCGCCGCTGCGCCGTGTCGCTGGTCTGCCGGGCGAGTTTGACCGCTTGCGCAAGCATTATCAGGAGCGGCGCGAATGGTCATCACTTTGCGTGCAGTGCGATGACGCTGCCAGTGCCGAGTTGCTACAGAAGTTAGGGTTTAGCACCAATACCCTTCGTCCTTGAAGCCACAGGGATGTTAGCTACGCTCACGAACCCGAATCACTTACTTATGTAAGCTCATCGGGATTCGTTCGTTTGCTGCCTACCTGCAACTCCAATGACTTTGGAGATGTCGAATTAATTCATCAGTAAATGACCATTCTGTTATTTGCATAACTCTTTGTAATTTAATGAACGTTAGTGGAGAAAACCAACATGTCTGACGGCTGGAATATTGCTCTGTTAGGAGCAACGGGCGCAGTAGGTGAAGCTTTGCTGGAGCTGTTAAGTGAGCGCCAGTTCCCAGTTGGTGAATTGTATCCGCTGGCCAGCGAGCGCAGTGCCGGTGCGACAGTGCGCTTTAATGGTAAAAGTGTACTAGTGGAAAATGTTGCAGAATTTGACTGGTCGCAGGCGCAGTTGGCTTTCTTTGTCGCTGGCCGTGAAGCTTCTGCACAATATGCGGAAGAAGCGGGGAATGCTGGCTGTCTGGTCATCGACAGCAGCGGCTTATTCGCAATGGAGCCGGATGTGCCGTTGGTGGTGCCGAGTGTGAATCCTCAAGTTTTGGCCGATTATCGTAATCGCAATATTGTGGCGGTCGCCGATAGCCTGACCAGCCAACTGTTGACCGCGATTAAACCGCTGACTGAACAGGCCGGTTTATCCCGCCTGCATGTTACCGCGCTGCTTTCGGCTTCTGCCCATGGCAAAGCTGCAGTGGATGACCTTGCAGGGCAAAGTGCTAAATTACTCAATGGTATCCCCGCCGAGCCGGGCATTTTCGCCAAGCAATTGGCATTTAACGTTTTACCGCTACTGGCGGATGAAGAGGGCAGTGTGCGCGAAGAGCGCCGCTTGGTGGATCAGGTGCGTAAAGTCTTACAAGATGACGGCTTGCCTATCTCCGTGACTTGCATCCAGTCGCCGGTATTTTATGGCCAGGCACAGGTGGTTCATCTGGAAGCGTTACGTCCGATCTCCTCAGATGAAGCTCGCAGTGAACTGGAAAGTTGCGAAGATATTCAATTATCTGAAGAAGATGATTATCCGACTCAAGTCAGTGACGCTTCTGGCAGTGATGTCTTAAGTATTGGTTGTATCCGCAATGACTATGGTATTCCCGAAGTGTTGCAGTTCTGGTCGGTGGCCGACAACATTCGTTTTGGTGGTGCATTGATGGCGATTGAAACGGCGGAGCGCCTGTTGCAGGAGCAACTATACTGATGTCCGAACTTGAGTTGACCCAGCCAGAAAGTGCCGAGGCTAAAGCTGCGGGCATTAAAATTGCGCTGGGTATTGAATACAACGGTAGCCGCTATTTTGGTTGGCAACGCCAGCAAGAAGTGACCAGCGTCCAAGCTTGCCTGGAGGCCGCGCTCTCGAAAGTCGCCAATGAGCCTATTGGCGTACTTTGTGCTGGGCGAACGGATGCTGGTGTGCACGCGACCGGGCAGGTGGTCCATTTTGTTACCACGGCTGAGCGCAAAGAAGCCGCCTGGACGATGGGTGTCAACAGTCATTTACCCCCCGATATTGCAGTTCGTTGGGTAAAAACGGTTGATGATGATTTTCACGCCCGCTTCAGTGCTACGGCTCGTCGCTACCGTTACATTATTTTTAATCATCGCTACCGCCCTGCGGTATTGGCGCAAGGGGTAACCCATTGTTATCTGCCGCTCGATGCCGAAAAAATGCAACAGGCTGCGCAAAGTTTGCTCGGCGAGCACGATTTTACCTCGTTCCGTGCCGTACAATGCCAGTCCCGTAGCCCGTGGCGAAATGTAAAACATGTCAAAGTTACCCGACATGGTGCGTATATCGTGGTAGATATCAAAGCCAACGCCTTTGTTCATCATATGGTGCGTAATATTGTCGGCAGCTTGATAGAGGTGGGTTGCGGCAATCAAGATGTCACTTGGATAGCAGAGTTGCTCGCACTGAAAGACCGAGCACGTGCAGCGGCAACCGCCAAAGCGGAAGGATTATATTTAGTCGCCGTCGACTATCCTGAACACTTTGCATTACCGAAAGCGCCGATGGGGCCACTTTTTTTAGCTGATGACTGAATCGTAGCCTTATTTTATGTCACTTTATTTTAGATAATAAGGCGAGTTTGACTGTCTGGTGAGCGGGGCTTAAGGAATCCCTAAGGAAGTTCAGCTAAACTCGCTCAATCAAAGATTAAGCTCGTTTACCTCTCGAGAATATTTATGGAATTTATACGTTTCGTTATTGATTTTATTTTGCATATTGATGTTCATCTAGCGGAGCTGGTGGCGCAGTATGGAATCTGGGTTTATGCCATTTTATTCCTGATTTTATTCTGTGAAACTGGCCTGGTAGTGACGCCATTTTTACCGGGTGACTCTCTGTTATTTGTGGCCGGAGCTTTGGCTTCCTTGCCCTCCAATGATATCAATGTCCATGTTATGGTTGCTTTGATGGTCACGGCTGCCATTCTGGGCGATGCCGTCAACTACGCCATTGGCCGGGTATTCGGTGAAAAACTATTCAGTAACCCGGACTCCAAAATTTTCCGTCGCAGTTATCTGGATAAAACGCATCAGTTTTATGAAAAACATGGTGGCAAAGCGATTATTCTGGCGCGATTTGTCCCGATTATTCGTACTTTTGCGCCGTTTGTCGCGGGTATGGGGAAAATGTCCTATCGTCACTTTGCCGCTTATAACGTGATTGGGGCATTAGTATGGGTGCTGTTATTCACCTATGCTGGCTATTGGTTTGGTAACATGCCGTTTGTTCAGGAAAATCTGAAATTACTGATTGTCGCCATTATTGTGGTGTCAATTTTACCCGGCGTATTTGAGGTCTGGCGCCATCGGCGTGCGAGTTCTCGGCAGAAAAATCAGTAAAAACGTTACCTGAGCCGTGGGTTCGACCAGTTTTTTATCTACACTGTCGAGCCAATATGGTTTAATGAGTAACATTTATGGTCTGTTCCTGTAGATAATCCGAGTTTAGTGCCAGTTTAGTGCCTTGGTTACAGCTACATTGTACCGGCCTATAACATGGGTATTTTTATTGGTTTTTTTCAGGAAGATGGTTAAAGCACGCACAGCGGACTGGCAATAGCCAGGTTCAAACAGAAAGGTCATCGATGAGCTGGATTGAACGAATTCTTAACAAAAGCAATATCACACAAACCCGTAAAGCGAGTATTCCTGAAGGGGTGTGGACAAAATGCGACAGTTGCGGTCAGGTACTTTATCGTGCCGAGTTAGAGCGCAATCTGGAAGTGTGTCCTAAGTGTGATCACCACATGCGAATGTCCGCCCGCGCGCGGTTACATATGCTGTTGGATGCTGGCAGTGAAGTCGAATTGGGTAGCGAACTGGAGCCGAAGGATATCCTGAAATTCAGGGATTCCAAAAAGTATAAAGATCGCCTCTCTGCTGCACAAAAAGAGACAGGCGAGAAAGATGCTTTGGTTGCTATGAAAGGAACCTTGCAAGGGATGCCTATTGTGGCGGTTTCATTTGAATTTGCCTTCATGGGCGGTTCAATGGCGTCAGTGGTAGGTGCTCGCTTTGTTCGCGCAGTAGAAAAAGCGCTGGAAGATAATTGTCCACTGGTGTGTTTCTCTTCCAGTGGCGGTGCCCGTATGCAGGAAGCATTGATGTCTCTGATGCAGATGGCAAAAACCAGTGCTGCTCTGGCGAAAATGCAAGAGCGCGGTTTGCCATATATATCAGTGCTGACTGACCCGACCATGGGCGGTGTTTCCGCTAGTCTGGCGATGTTGGGTGATATCAATATTGCTGAACCGAAAGCATTGATCGGTTTTGCTGGCCCTCGGGTTATCGAACAAACTGTTCGTGAAAAACTGCCACCGGGTTTCCAACGCAGTGAATTCTTAATTGAAAAAGGCGCTATCGACATGATAGTTCGCCGTCCGGTTATGCGTCAGACGCTAGCCAGCATCTTGTCGAAATTGACTCATCAGCCGCAGCCAAGCGTGGTTGAAGCCAAGGCTGATGCAGCGGTGACTAATAATCAGGCTGATGCCTGATTAACTGAACGGGCATCACCCTGATAAGGTGGTGCCCGATTATTGTGCATTATCGTTGCTTGAGCTTTATCGCTTTAAAAAAGAAAATATTTACCCAAAATAATTCGAGTTGCAGGATGGCGGCAATTGAGTGATAACTTGGTTGTAAACCATGCTGAATATCGCTTACGCCGGCTCGCAGGGTGAGTCTCATGAGAGGCTCAGAATCTCGATGAATTGACACCAGTCAATGATTCGGGTGAATGAAAGCAGCCAACGCACATGCAGCTTGAAGTAGGATGGCTATAAAGGTCAGTGGTGGGACTCATGGACAACAATCAAATTCCCCAAGCCACGTCGCCTTTGGCCGCGTGGCTTTACTATCTTGAACGTTTGCATTCTCAGCCAATCGAGCTGGGGCTGGAGCGTGTTAAACAGGTTGCTGAGCGTCTGGATTTGCTTAAACCTGCCCCTAAAGTATTTACCGTTGCCGGTACTAATGGCAAAGGCACCACCTGCTGTACCTTGGAATCCATTTTACTGGCAGCGGGCCTGCGGGTCGGGGTATATAGCTCACCCCATCTTCTGCGTTATACCGAGCGCGTTCGTATTCAGGGGCAAGAGCTATCTGAGGCCGAACATAGCCATTCTTTTGCCAAAATTGAAGCCGGGCGCCAAGATATATCATTGACTTACTTCGAGTTCGGTACCTTATCTGCATTGCAACTGTTTAAGCAGGCTAAGCTTGATGTGGTCATTCTCGAAGTGGGCTTAGGTGGGCGTTTGGATGCAACTAATATTGTTGATTCGGATGTTGCCGCCATCACCAGCATTGCAATAGACCATACTGACTGGCTGGGGTTTGATCGTGACAGCATTGGCCGGGAAAAAGCCGGTGTATTCCGTGCGGGTAAACCCGCGGTGGTAGGCGAACCTGATATGCCACAGTCTATTGCAGATGTTGCTGCAAAACTCGGTGCGCACTTGTATCAGCGGGATATCGCCTGGCAATTCAGTCAGCAAGAAAAAAGCTGGAAATGGCACTGCGATGGTCACCAATGGAGCGAGTTACCGTTGCCGAATGTGCCGCTAGCCAATGCTGCGACTGCGTTGGCAGTATTGCATTATTCCGGATTGTCATTGAGCGAAGAGGTGATTCGCCAGGGGTTGCAGGCCGCCAGTTTACCTGGGCGTTTTCAGATAGTCAGTGAGCAGCCACTGTTGATTTTGGATGTGGCTCATAATCCGCACGCAGCACGTTATTTGACTGATAAACTGGCTAAATTGCCCAAACAGGGCAAAGTGCGCGCGGTAGTCGGGATGTTATCGGATAAAGATATTGGTGGTACGTTGGCATGCTTATCTGAGCAAGTTGATGAATGGTACTGCGCGCCGCTGGAAGGGCCGCGTGGAGCCAGTGCGGAGCAATTAGCCGAGTATTTGGCACAATCACGCCAGTTTAGTGATGTCGAAACTGCCTGGCGACAAGCTGTGCAGGATGCAGAACCACAGGATGTGGTCATTGTCTGTGGCTCTTTCCATACAGTTGCTCACGTCATGGCAGCGTTGAATTTGTAACAGCTTGAATTGATAAAGCATTGAGGGGCGAGTGAGTGGCAAGTAAGTTCCAGAACCGTTTAGTTGGGACCATAATTTTGGTGGCTTTGGGCGTGATTGTGCTGCCGGGGTTGCTGGATGGTAAAAAGAAGCATTATGAGGATGAGTTTGCTGCCATTCCATTAGTGCCAAAACCCGGTGATAGCCAGGAGATTGATGCGGTTCCGCCGATCAATCAGCCTCTACCTATTGCGCCGCCGGAAGGCGCAGCGCAAGCTGTGGAAGTCCCTAAAGATGATTTCGCCTCTCAGGCCGCTAATGATGCCGGTAATTTGCCATCTGAACCGACTATCGTGGCACCGCCACCGCTACAAAGTAAGCCGGTTGAAGTGAAACCGGTCGAGAAAAAACCGGCTGAGGTTAAACCAGTAGAAAGTAAGCCAGTTGAGGTTAAGCCAGTTCCAGTCGAGAAAAAACCGCAGGAAGTTAAGCCAAAATCTGAGGTTAAACCGGAAACTCAGCCGGAAAGCAAACCGGTCACGGAAGAAAAAGCACCCGTAGGGCAGGCTTATGTTGTCCAACTGGGGGCATTGAAAAATGCGGCCAAAGTGAATGAAATTGTTGCGACACTGCGCTTGTCAGGCCATCGGGCATTTACAGTGCCAGCAACGCCGGTTCAGGGCCAGATTACCCGCGTCTTCGTGGGGCCGGATGCGTCAAAGCAAAAGCTACAATCGGCCTTGCCAGAACTTAATTCATTAAGTGGTCTGAATGGGCAGGTTAAGCCTTATGGCACGGGGCGCTAAAGTTTGAATAAAGGTTAAAAACATCAGGGTGTTCAGGGTTTTTAACGCTAAGTTTGTGCGGTGATTGTTGTTTTTAAAATCGCCGCACTTTAATTTGTCGCCGGTCATAATTCCTCTACGCAAACGTTTTCTTTTTCTGTTAGAATTCGCCGCGAACAGGATGCAGCGGCGATTTCGTCATTGGAATAGTCATGGTCTGGATTGATTACGTCATTATAGGGATTATCGGATTTTCTGCTTTAGTCAGCTTAATCCGGGGTTTTGTCCGTGAAGCATTGTCACTTGTTACATGGGGATGTGCGTTTTTTGTTGCCAGTCATTTTTACACTTACCTTGCTGTCTACTTCACTCGTTTTGAGGACGAAGTGGTTCGCAACGGAATTGCTATCGGCATTTTGTTCATCGCGACATTGATCGTCGGGGCTATTGTTAACTATGTGATTAGTTCGCTGGTTGAACGTACGGGATTATCAGGAACTGACAGAGTGCTGGGGATCTGTTTTGGGGCGCTGAGAGGCGTTCTGATTGTCTCTGCCATGTTGTTCTTTCTGGATACGTTTACCGGTTTCTCACAGAGTGTTGACTGGAAGCAGTCGCAATTAATCCCGCAGTTCAGTTATATCATCAGGTGGTTTTTTGACTATCTGCAGAGCACGTCGAGTTTCTTACCGAATCAATTACCGATTCGGAGCGGCTTATGAGGAAAAGACAACATGTGCGGTATTGTCGGTATCGCCGGTTTTGCACCGGTAAACCAGTCGATTTATGATGCGCTGACGGTGCTTCAGCACCGAGGCCAGGATGCTGCGGGCATCGTTACCATTGATGCCCATAATGGGTTCCGGCTGCGTAAAGCGAACGGCTTGGTGAAGGATGTATTTGAAACCCGGCATATGCTGCGCTTACAGGGGAACATGGGGATTGGTCATGTTCGTTACCCAACGGCAGGCAGTTCCAGTGCTTCCGAGGCTCAGCCTTTCTATGTTAACTCACCGTTTGGCATCACTTTGGCTCATAACGGTAATCTGACTAACGCTCACCAGTTGAGAAAAAAATTATTCGAAGTTTCTCGCCGTCATGTGAATACCACTTCTGACTCAGAAATTCTGCTGAATATTTTTGCCAGTGAATTGGACCGTTTCCAGCACTATCCGTTGGAGTCTGACAACATTTTTGCCGCTGTTGCTGCTACGCATCAGTTGATTCGTGGTGCCTATGCTTGTGTCGCGATGATTATCGGCCACGGCATGGTTGCTTTCCGTGATCCTAACGGTATTCGTCCACTGGTTATTGGCAGACGGACTCTTGCTGATGGCCGTAATGAATATATGGTCGCTTCTGAAAGTGTGGCGCTGGATACCCTTGGTTTCGAGTTTTTGCGTGATGTGGCACCGGGCGAAGCAGTGTATATCACCGAAAAAGGCCAGTTGTTCACCCGCCAGTGTGCGGAAAATCCAAAATACAATCCGTGCTTGTTTGAGTATGTTTATTTTGCCCGCCCAGACTCCTTTATGGATAAAATTTCTGTTTACAGTGCGCGTGTGCGCATGGGTCAGAAATTAGGTGCAAAAATTGCCAAACAGTGGGAAGACCTGGATATCGATGTTGTCATTCCTATCCCGGAAACTTCCTGTGATATCGCGCTGGAAATCGCCCGAATTCTGGATAAACCGTACCGCCAGGGGTTTGTGAAAAACCGTTATGTTGGCCGTACCTTTATCATGCCGGGCCAACAGGAACGCCGTAAATCAGTGCGCCGTAAACTGAATGCTAACCGCGCAGAATTTCGTGGTAAGAATGTATTATTGGTGGATGACTCGATTGTGCGCGGTACCACATCGGAACAAATTGTCGAAATGGCGCGTGAAGCTGGGGCAAATAAAGTGTATTTCGCCTCTGCCGCCCCGGAGATTCGTTTCCCGAATGTGTATGGTATCGATATGCCAAGTGCCAATGAGTTAATCGCACATGGTCGTGAAGTCGACGAGATTCGCCAGCTAATTGGCGCAGATGCACTGATTTTCCAAGATCTTACTGACCTTATCGAGGCTGTACGCGAAGATAACCCAGATATCACTCAGTTTGAGTGCTCAGTCTTTAATGGCGTTTACGTCACTAAAGATGTGGATCAAAGCTATCTGGAATATCTGGAGTCGTTACGCAACGATGATGCGCAAGCATTGCGTAATCATAACGAAGCGGAAAACCTGGAAATGCATAACGAGGGTTAACACCCTAAGTTACGCCAGTTTATGGCAGAGAATATGTTGCCGTAGCTGAAAAACAGAGTGTGAATCAAAAAGGTGCAACCAGCGTTCAAGCGCGGTGCACCTTTTTTTATGTAAGATAGCTTAGTGCCATAACTTGCTAATCCGTACCTGATGCGGCAAAGTTTGGCCTTATTCCGTTATGCTGCGCATAATTATTAGGCGGCTTTAGTTTGAGGTAGTTTTCCATGAAACGACTTATTATTGGCATAAGTGGTGCCAGCGGCGCCATTTATGGTGTTCGCCTGTTACAGGTGCTGCAACAGGTCGAGGGCGTGGAAACTCACTTGATTCTCAGCAATGCGGCGCGGCAGACACTAGCGCTTGAAACGGAGCTGAGTGTTAAGGAAGTGCAGGCGCTTGCGGATGTGGTACACGATTCTCGTGATATCGCCGCGTGTATCTCATCTGGTTCATTTAAGACCAGCGGCATGGTTATTTTACCCTGTTCAATCAAAACGTTATCAGGCATTGTCCATAGTTATACTGATGGCTTATTAACTCGCGCAGCTGATGTAATATTGAAAGAGCGCCGCCCATTGGTGCTATGCGTGCGTGAGACTCCACTGCACTTGGGCCATCTGCGGCTGATGGTACAGGCTGCTGAGTTGGGTGCGGTCATTATGCCGCCGATGCCTGCGTTTTATCACCGTCCGGAAACCATCGAAGATATTATTGATCAGACCGTTAACCGGGTTATTGATCAATTTGATATCGAGCTACCTAAAGATCTATTCATTCGCTGGCAAGGTGCCAATTAACATTTCTCCCTAAATTGATACATTTGTGCAACATCGCACTGAAATGGGGCGCATTATGCACCACAATAATGCTGTTTCAGAATGTGCACAGTTGCATAGATTGCGTATTCAGTTTTTGTCTACGACCCTATGCCCATACTGAGTGGTTTTTATGCCAATAAAGCAGTGATGGAATCAGCTTTCTCTCCTGATAATTACTGGCACGATTACTGCACATCGATTTATGGAAACTTATTGTTAGGGACGCTAAGGGTTGTAGATAAAACTAACGTACTTTGGGCATCAAAAATCAATTTGAGGATTATGTATGAATAAGAAGATTTTGGTTCTGCCTTTAATATTAGCATTGGCTGCTGCCAGCAGTGCTTTTGCTGCTATTCCTAAAGATATCAAAATTGGTACAGACCCAACGTATGCTCCTTTTGAATCGAAAAATGCCAGTGGTGAATTGGTAGGTTTTGATATTGATATAGCAAAAGAGCTATGCAACCGTATTGATACCAAATGTACTTTTGTTGAAAGTGATTTTGATGCACTGATTCCCTCGCTGAAAGCTAAAAAAATTGATGCGATTATTTCTTCACTCTCTATTACTGAAAAACGCCAAAAAGAGATTGCCTTCACCGACAAACTTTTCGCGGCTAATGCCCGTTTAATCGCCCCGAAAGGCAGTAAAGTTGAACCCACTTTGGTTGCTTTGAAAGGTAAGCGTGTTGGGGTATTACAAGGTTCTACTCAAGAAGCATTTGCCAATGCTGAGTGGCAGCCAAAAGGTATTGATGTTGTTGCCTATCAAAATCAGGATCTAATCTATTCAGACTTGAGTTCTGGCCGCATTGATGCCGCTTTCCAGGATGAAGTCGCAGGTAATGAAGGTTTCCTCAAACAAGAAGCAGGTAAAGATTATGCTTTCGCTGGCCCGTCAGTCAAAAATGATCAATTCTTTGGCATCGGTACCGGTATGGGATTGCGTAAAGATGATGTGGAACTGAAAGCGGCATTGGATAAAGCCTTTGCAGAAATGCGCAAAGATGGCACCTACGATAAACTCGCGAAAAAATATTTCGATTTTGATGTTTACGGTGGTTAATTCCGCTGGATGAAATAACCCTTGCCCTAATTTGGGCAGGGGTTGTTATTGGGCTATGAACTCAAAGTCATTAACCAGACTCCTTACTCAGTAAAATAGGATAACCCAGATGCTGGATGGATATTCCAAACTGATATTTGAAGGTGCGCTGGTGACGCTGGAGTTGGCACTGTGTTCAGTGCTGCTGTCAGTGATTATCGGCTTAATAGGTGCCGGTGGGAAATTATCGTCAAATCGCCTTTTATCAGGCTTATTTGAGTGTTACACCACGCTGATCCGCGGTGTACCTGATTTAGTTTTAATGCTGCTGATTTTCTACGGATTGCAGATACTCCTAAATAGCATTACTGAATCTCTCGGTTTCGAACAAATTAATATTGACCCTCTTTCAGCTGGGATTATCACCCTTGGTTTTATCTACGGAGCTTATTTCACTGAAACTTTCCGTGGCGCTTATATGGCGGTTCCGGCTGGTCAAATTGAAGCAGCAAGAGCATTTGGTTTATCCTCTAGCCAGATTTTCCGCAGAATTATGTTCCCTGCCATGATGCGCTACGCACTACCAGGTATCGGTAATAACTGGCAAGTGATCCTTAAGGCGACGGCATTGGTCTCTATTTTAGGGCTGAATGATGTGGTCAAAGCTACACAGTTAGCAGGAAAAGGTACTTATCAGCCGTTCTTCTTCGCATTGGTGGCTGGTGTGGTTTATCTGATTTTTACCACCATCTCGAATGGTGTTTTACTGTGGTTGGAACGGCGCTATTCCCACGGAGTGAAGAGGGCCGAACTATGATAGAAATCCTACATCAATATTGGCAAGCCCTGCTTTGGAGTGATGGCTATCGATTTACCGGCATGGCCGTTACCCTGTGGCTATTAATTAGCTCTGTCGTGATGGGTGGGTTACTGGCAATTCCGTTGGCAGTAGCTCGGGTAGCCGAGCGGCGCTGGATTCGCTTACCGGTATGGATCTTTACTTATATTTTTCGTGGTACGCCATTATATGTGCAATTACTGATATTTTATTCTGGAATGTACAGCTTAGAGATAGTCCGAGGTAACGATCTACTTAATGCCTTTTTTCGCAGCGGGCTGAATTGCACTATTTTGGCACTAACACTCAATACCTGTGCTTATACCACGGAGATCTTCGCGGGCGCGATTCGTTCGGTGCCACATGGCGAAATAGAGGCTGCCAGAGCCTATGGTTTCTCACGCTTTAAAATGTATCGCTGTATTATTTTACCTTCCGCACTGCGTATTGCTTTACCAGCCTACAGTAATGAAGTTATTTTAATGCTGCATTCTACCGCGTTGGCTTTTACCGCCACGGTGCCAGATATACTGAAAATAGCGCGTGATATTAACGCTGCGACATATCAGCCGTTTTATGCTTTTGGTATTGCTGCCGTACTTTATCTGATTATCTCCTTTACGCTAATTAGCCTGTTCCGCCAAGCAGAGAAACGTTGGCTGGCACATATAAAACCTCAGGCATCGCATTAAGTACGGAGAAACTTATGACTGACACATTAAAAACTATGACTGACACACTAAAACCTAAAATAGCTGAAACTAAACTGTCTGTGACCGAATTGCATAAGCATTATGGGGAACATGAGGTGTTAAAAGGCGTTTCACTCTCAGCCAAAGCGGGGGACGTTATTTCTATTATTGGTTCGTCCGGATCGGGGAAAAGTACCTTTTTACGTTGTATCAACTTCCTGGAAAAACCCAGCGAAGGGTCGATCAGTGTCAATAATCAAGATATTCGACTGGTGCGCGATAAAGACGGACAACTAAAAGTTTTTGATAAGAAAGAGCTACAATTACTTCGCACGCGTCTGACGATGGTATTCCAGCATTTCAATTTATGGAGCCATATGACGGTGTTGGAAAATGTGATGGAAGCCCCTGTTCAAGTATTAGGGTTAAGTAAATCAGTGGCTAAAGAGCGAGCGATTCGCTATTTGGATAAAGTCGGGATTGATGAGCGTGCGCGTGCTAAATATCCGGTACATCTTTCTGGAGGCCAGCAGCAACGTGTTTCCATTGCCCGGGCATTGGCGATGGAGCCTGATGTACTCTTATTTGATGAGCCAACCTCCGCATTAGATCCTGAATTGGTTGGTGAGGTTTTGCGAATTATGCAAAAACTGGCAGAAGAGGGGAAAACCATGGTGGTGGTGACCCATGAAATGGAGTTTGCCCGTCACGTTTCCAGCCATGTTATCTTCCTGCACAAAGGTGTCATTGAAGAAGAAGGCCCGCCAGCCGAGCTTTTTGGTAACCCTAAAAGCCCTCGTTTGCAGCAATTCCTTTCTGGTGCATTGAAGTAAATAAGGGTTGGGCGGGATAGTTATTTTATCTATCCCGCGTTAATTCAATTAGGCGATTGGTTTATTCAGGACATTACGCAGGGCTTCTTCTAACTCAAAATAGCGGAAAGCAAAACCGGCTTCTTCTAAGCGCTTAGGTATCGCCCGCTGCCCACCTAATACCAAAGCTGCAGATTCTCCTAGTAACAAGCGAATAGCTGCCGCAGGGGTGCGAATAACCGCTGGGCGGTCTAGCACTTCAGCCAAAGTGGCAATAAATTGTTCATTATGTACCGGATAAGGGGAAACCATATTGAATGGGCCGTTAAGTCCATTGGTCGTCAGTAAATAATAAATACCATGAACCATGTCATCAATATGTATCCATGGCAGATATTGACGACCATCACCGATCGGGCCTCCTAGACCAAGGCGTAATAGCGGCACCATTTTTGCTAACGCGCCGCCATGGGGGGCCAACACAATACCGGTACGCAGCAGGCAAACCCTTGTGTGACTGCTTTCAGCTGCCCGAGCAAGGTTTTCCCAACGTTCACATAACATATGGGTAAATTCATTCTGCGGTGTTTCATCTTCGGTGACCACCGCTTGCCCCTGATCGCCATAAAATCCGACCGCAGATCCTGAAATAAACACGGCTGGCGGCTGACTGCTAGCCTTAATTAATGTCGTCAGTTTTTCGGTTATCTGCCAACGGCTTTGACACAAAACCTCTTTCTGTTGTGGTGTCCAACGTTTTTCAGCAATAGGCTCGCCCGCGAGATTAATGACGGCATCAAAATCATTAAGGTCATGTTGGTCATTTAACGTTGACCAACAGGTGACTTGTGAGCCAAGCACTTTATTTGCTCGTTGAGGATCACGGGTTAGTGCTGTTATTTGATGAGCTTGCGACAAAAGGAATGTGGTCAGACTGCGCCCGATGAGCCCTGTAGCTCCAGTGATTAAAATACGCATAGCCAATCTCCGTTTTATACCCTTCTTACTTGATACCTACCTGCAATTCCAAATTCTTTGGGGATAGCGGCAGTCTGGTTTCTTTTCAGCATAGGTTATCTCGCACTCTTCTCCTACGACACTGAGCACACCCTGAGTGAAATTTTTAACAAAATAAAAAAATAACTAAATAAATTCCCCAATCGAACCGATTAATATAGTTATTACCCAGTTAGTTGTCGAGCCATCGGCGTTATGTGCCTTATGGTTTCTGACCGCTAACAATGGTTATAAGGCATTTCGGTGACTTTAAGGCTGAATTCGCGATTTTCTGCTAGAGTCAATATACTCATCGGAATGAAAAAGAGGCCATTAGCCTCTGTCGTTTTGTCATGTTGGATAGTTTTATAAATAAAATTTGAGTATTTCATAAAAATTGACAGTGGCTTATAAATCCTCCGGCTGAGGTCAGGCTGCTGCCTTATTATTGTCCCTACACTTTTCAGGTGCGCATGAAGCTAAACATTGAAGTTAATTGTTCTTATGTATGTGAACCTATATATAAACAAGACGGTAGCTTATTAGCCGTCGAGCTATTAAGCCGATTTTCAGCCAAATCGGTAGATTTGCCCATTGATGTTGAAAATTTTATTAATAAATTAGATATCAATGGAAAGACCGACTTATTCCAGGATCAATTATGTGCTGTGAGAGCCTATAGCGAGTGGTTTATCACGCATAATGTCCTGCTTTCAATTAATATCGATTTTGACTTAGCGAGTGTTATTGTTACTGATGAGCCAACTCGCCGAATGCTTGATGAACTGCCTTTCCTACGACTGGAAATTATGGAGACATTCTCCAATTTATCCGATGGAATGAATAACCCACTGTTACGCGATTTGGCTGAGCGATATCCACTATGGCTAGATGACCTAGGTAGCGGAGGGTGTACCTTAAATGCAGTGACTGCTAATATTTTCGAATATGTGAAAATTGATAAGCATTTCTTCTGGCAGCACAATAAGCACACTTTCCCGATATTGATCAATAATATTAAGAAATATTGTCTCGGGGTGATTGTGGTTGGCGTAGAAAATGAGGATGAGTCGGAGCAACTCAAAGGCAGTAATATTGATGCAATGCAAGGGTACTTATTCAATCAGTTGACGCTGGATGAGTTGGTATCGCAGCCTTCTCTATAACGATTTCCCCCCATTTAATCCCGTACAACGCTGACAGTATTTTTTCATGTCGGCATTGTTTTTTACAATAACTGCTTTTTACGATAAAAGTTTTTTACGATAAAATTTTCTTATGGTGGATAGTGGCTTTTCTCGGATTAATCTGACTGATTGGATGATAGAATGAAGTCTTATTGAGTTCTCATTATGTATCTCGGTGGCCGGTGCCACTTGATTTACTGAGAGTAGACCTAAGAGAAGACGATATCATGAAGTTAATGTTTGCTTCTGATCTGCATGGGTCGCTATCGGCCACTGAAAAAGTTCTGGAGATATTTGACCGCAGTGGCGCGCAATGGCTGGTGTTATTGGGTGATTTACTCAACCATGGGCCACGGAATGCGTTACCGACGGGTTATCAACCCGCTGCGGTCGCAGAATGTCTTAATCCCTATAAAAACAAGATTATTGCTGTACGCGGTAATTGCGACAGTGAAGTCGATCAAATGTTATTGCAATTCCCTATTATGGCCAGCTGGCAGCAGATTATAATGCCAGAAACACGTTTATTTTTGACTCATGGCCACCTTTATCATCCGGGCGCGCTTCCTCCGTTGCGTAAAGGGGATGTCTTAGTCTATGGTCATACTCATCTACCACAGGCGGAATGGCAAGATGACGTCATATGCTTTAATCCCGGCTCAGTTAGTATCCCGAAAGGGGGATATCCGGCGAGTTATGGCATGCTTGATGAGGGGGTTTTACAGGTTCTGACCCTACAAAATGATGAGCCAGTCATCCAGTTGGCACTAAAAACCATATAATATAATGAGTTGAAAACTCTTTGTTAACAATTGCGCGCGTATAATCGCGCCCAGATAGAAGGTTTCAGAGGATGGTGGAGCAAAATCCAGCAGCAGTCATCGAGTGGGTTGATATTGTTGATGAGCAAAATGAAGTTATTGCTCAATCCAGTCGTCAACAAATGAGAGCTCAACGACTACGCCATCGTGCTACCTATATTGTGGTGCACGACGGAATGGGAAAAATACTGGTACAACGCCGTACTGAGAGCAAAGATTTTTATCCCGGAAAACTGGACGCGACGGCCGGTGGCGTGGTGCAAAGTGGTGAAAACTACCTTGAATCTGCTCGGCGCGAGGCGGAAGAAGAGTTAGGTATTGCAGGAGTGCCCTTCGCTGAGCATGGCCAGTTCTACTTTGAAGAAGAGCACTGCCGCGTATGGGGGGCCTTGTTTAGCTGTGTTTCTCATGGCCCATTTGCATTGCAGGCTGAAGAAATAGATGAAGTCCGTTGGATGCAGCCAGAAGAAATCACTGCACGCTGCGACGAATTCACACCGGACTCTCTGAAAGCCTTATCTCTGTGGCTAACCCGTAATAATGAACAAGATTACGGTAAAATAACACCGCGCGAAGATTAATTCCTATCAGCCATAAAAAAGCCCCTTTTCAGGGGCTTTTTACGTTTATCTCACTGATTATCGAGCAACTATTAGCGAACAATAATACCCAACAAGATACCCAGCGCACCAAAGTCTGCATCACTGAACGTGGTGTTGGCGAACCCGATATCACCTAATACTGGCAGCAGGAATACTGGCAGGAAGGTAATTAACAAGCCTTGAGCAAAGGCACCGAGAATAGCACCACGACGCCCGCCTGTAGCATTACCAAACACCCCTGCGGCAGCGCCGACGAAGAAGTGAGGTACAACACCGGGAATAATCACGGTCATGTTCATCAAATACAGGGCGAACATACCGATAAGGCCAGCGGCAAAGCTGCTCAGGAAGCCAACCAATACCGCATTTGGCGCGTAAGGGAACACTACCGGGCAATCCAGTGCTGGTTTAGCATTAGGCACTAATTTGTCGGAAATCCCTTTGAAGGCCGGTACGATTTCAGCAATAACCATACGCACACCTTGCAAGATGATATATACACCTGCGGCGAAAGTAATGGATTGCATCAGTGAGAACATGAACCAGTTTTTACCGCCACTCAGGCTTTTCACCACTTCCGGCCCAGCGAACAGACAGGTTACGATGAAAATGATACACATGGTAAAGGAGATAGCGACCGGAGTATCGCGCAAGAACAGCAGACTTTTCGGCACATTCATGTCTTCAGTCGAATGTTCTTTATTACCAAACTTACTGCCGATAAAACCCGCTAATACATAAGACAGGGTAGAGAAGTGGCCAATTGCCACATCATCTGAACCGGTGACTTTTTTCATGTAAGGGTGGGCAATAGCTGGGAAGAACACCATCGCAACCCCAACGACCAGGGAGCCGATCACAATCAGAGTCACACCACTAATGCCAGCAGTCGCCAGAATCACTGCCACCATCATCGACATAAACAACGTGTGGTGACCGGTCAGGAAGATAAATTTCCACGGCGTAAAGCGGGCAATCAGAATATTGATAACCATAGCGAAGAACATAATCATCGCCATTTCTTTACCGAAACTCTTTTGCGCCACAGACACAATGGCTTCATTATTCGGCACCACGCCCTGAATACCGAATGCATGTTGGAATATGTTGGCGAAATCACCCAGAGATGAAACCACCAAGCCCGCACCCGCACCTAAAATCACAAAACCCATAATGGTTTTTACGGTGCCTTTAATGCACTCCGTTACCGGTTTTTTCTGTGCAATTAGGCCGATTAAGGCAATCAAACCGACCAATATGGCCGGTTCGGAAAGCACATCACTCATTAAGAAACGAAAGAAATCCATGCCAGCCCCCGCTTACAAAGCGCCTAATTCGGTTAATGCTACAGACAAACGCTCTTTCATGGCTTTTTTGTCGATCATATTATCCAGCGCTACGATTTTGCCGCCCACGGCTTGAGCCACTAATTGTTCGGCAATATCTTTGGTACCGATGAAAATGTCACTGGGTGTCCCTTTGGCGGAACCCAAATCGACATGATCAACTTCTGCCGTGACCGCCAATTCTTTCAGAATATTTTTGATGCTGATTTCCATCATCAGGCTAGTGCCTAAACCGTTACCGCAAACCACTGTAATTTTCATTTTATTTCCCCTTAAAATTATTATCCGAACTCAATGCTGAAATTAATAACGTGCAATAACGGACAAAATATCCTGCTGCGTTTTGGCATTAAGTAAGGCTTGTACATCGTTATCGTTATCGAACAACTGAGCGAGTTGAGAAATAGCCTCAATGTGGCTAGTGCTGTCTGTCGCCGCTAACACTATGAGCAGTTTTACCGGATCGTTACCTTCAGCATTGAAAGTGACGCCCTCGGTGATGACGGTTAAGGCCAAAGAAAGTTTATTCACACCTTCCTCTGGGCGGGCATGTGGCATGGCAATTCCTGGCCCGACCACGTAATAAGGGCCAATGGCCTCATGGGAGCGATAAATTGCCTCGACATAACGGGCTTCAATGGATCCATTATCAATCAAAGGTTGGCATGAAATTGCGATGGCATCGCGCCAATCTTTTGCCTGGCTGATCACCTGAATGACGTCTGGCGTTAACAGTGTTTTTAACATGATATTTATGACTCCCGATGACTGTTAACGTGAGAGTAGATATTTATCATCGTCATTAATGTGATGAATATCTCATTTGATAGCGCTACCTGATAGCGCTATCAAAATTTGTGATAGCGCTATCATTTGTCACACCAAGGGCTTTGGCTATCTCCAAATAAGCCATATACAATGCAATGTATTGTCGAGGGCCAGTGTGGGACGGTTTTACTCAGGCAAGAATTTTAATCAGGCAGGAAATCAGCATGGAAAAAACGCGCAAGCGCCGTAATACCGGGCGGGTCACTCTATCGGATGTGGCGAATTACGCCGGGGTAGGGTCGATGACTGTTTCCAGAGCGCTGCGAACGCCGGAGCAGGTTTCAGATAAATTACGTGAAAAAATAGAACAAGCGGTTGAAACTCTTGGCTATATCCCTAACCGTACTGCTGGGGCATTGGCATCCGGTCACAGTGATACTGTCGCCGTTTTAATTCCGTCATTAACGGACAAAGCCAGTTCCCGATTTATGCAGGCGCTGCAACAGATTCTGAATAAAAATGAGTTCCAACTATTGTTGGGTTGTCACGAATATAACCAGCGCAAAGAAGCTGAAATTCTGATGACCTTGCTGCAAAGTAACCCAGCGGCGGTGGTGATATTTGGCTCACAGCTGGCAGATAAAACCTATCAATTACTTGAGCGCGCACATATCCCCACCGTTAACGTCGTTGGTTCCTATTTTAAAGGGGCCAAAATTACTCTTGAAGCGGCTTTTTTTGAGTCGGCCTATGAATTAAGCCAGCATTTATTGGGGCGTGGCTACCATAATATTGGTTTTATCGGCGCTCATATGGATAACCGTCTGCAACGCCAGCAATTGAATGGTTGGCACAGGGCGATGTTGGAGCATTATAAAAATGCAGATCAGACGGTCACTACGCCAGAAACGGCCAGTTTGCAGTTTGGCCGCTATGCTTTGACCGAAATACTCCAACGTCAGCCAGAACTGGATGCGGTGATATGCAGCCATGAAGATATTGCGCTCGGCGTATTATTTGAATGCCAGCGGCGGCTTTTGAAAATACCAAGTGGTATTGCGGTGGCGTGTTTGGATGGCTCTGACAGCTGTGATCAAACTTATCCGACTCTGACTTCAATGCGTATTGATTACAAGAAAATGGGGAAAGATGCCGGTAAGATGTTGATTGATATGCTGGATAATGACGAAAATGGTGAGGCACAAGAGCCTGTAAGTCAAAGTTTTAGCTATAAATTTGAACCGCGGCAAAGTACCTAAAAAGCTAACCTAACATTTTAGCACCCAACAAAAACGCCAGCACAAGGCTGGCGTTTACTTTGAGCAACTTAACCCGAAGATTAAGACGCGCTCGCGTCAGCCTGAGCTGATTGAATAGCCGTCAGAGCCACGGTATAGACAATATCGTCTACCAGCGCACCACGAGACAAGTCGTTAACTGGCTTACGCATGCCTTGCAGCATCGGCCCGATAGAAATCAGGTCGGCAGAACGTTGTACCGCTTTATAGGTGGTGTTACCGGTGTTCAGGTCTGGGAAGATGAACACTGTCGCTTTACCTGCAACCGGTGAGTTCGGCGCTTTGGATTTAGCCACATCAGCCATGATTGCCGCGTCATACTGCAACGGGCCATCGATGATCAGATCTGGGCGTTTTTCCTGTGCCAGACGGGTTGCTTCGCGAACTTTTTCTACATCGCTACCTGCACCAGAGTTACCGGTGGAGTAAGAGATCATCGCCACACGCGGTTCGATACCGAATGCTGCTGCGGAATCAGCAGACTGGATAGCAATTTCTGACAATTGCTCAGCTGTTGGATCTGGGTTAATCGCGCAGTCACCGTAAACCAGAACCTGGTCAGGCAGCAGCATGAAGAACACAGAAGACACTAATGAGCTGCCCGGTGCGGTTTTGATCAACTGTAATGGTGGGCGGATAGTGTTCGCAGTGGTATGAACAGCACCAGACACCAGACCATCAACTTCGCCTTTCTCCAGCATCAAGGTGCCGAGAACCACATTGTCTTCCAGTTGTTCGCGAGCGACCACTTCGGTCATGCCCTTGCTCTTACGCAGTTCCACCAGGCGGGGAACATACTGCTCACGTACAGCAACCGGATCGATGATTTCAACGCCTTTACCCAGCTCAACACCTTGAGCCGCCGCAACGCGTTGAATCTCTTCTGGATTACCCAGCAGCACACAAGTTGCGATACCGCGTTCAGCACAAATAGATGCGGCTTTCACCGTGCGTGGCTCATCACCTTCTGGCAGCACGATACGTTTGCCCGCTTTACGAGCCAACTCGGTCAGTTCATAACGGAATGCTGGTGGAGACAGGCGACGTGAACGCTCAGACGTGGCGCTCAGAGAATCAATCCACTCGCTGCTGATATGGCTGGCGACGTAGTTTTGCAGTTTCTCAACACGCTCATGGTCATCTGCCGGAACTTCCAGATTGAAGCTTTGCAAGCTCAGGGAAGTCTGCCAAGTGTTGGTATCAACCATAAATACTGGCAAGCCAGTTTGGAAGGCACGTTCACACAGGCTATTGATGCGCTCATCAATAGCATAACCACCGGTCAACAGGATGGCACCGATTTCAACGCCATTCATGGCAGCCAGACAAGCAGAAACCAACACATCTGGGCGATCTGCGGAAGTCACCAACAGAGAGCCTGGACGGAAATGTTCCAGCATGTGCGGGATGCTACGGGCACAGAATGTCACCGATTTAACGCGGCGAGTTCTGATGTCACCTTCGTTAATAATACGTGCATTCAAGTGTTTACACATATCAATTGCACGGGTCGCAATCAGCTCGAAGCTCCATGGCACGCAACCCAGAACCGGCAGTGGGCTGTTGGCAAACAGCTGTTTTGGATCGATATTGGCGACACTGGCCTTGGTAGAGTCATCAAAAATTTCTGACAGATCAGGGCGGGTACGGCCTTGCTCATCAACTGGCGCATTCAGTTTGTTGATGATAACGCCGGTGATGTTTTTGTTTTTGCTGCCACCAAAACTGGAGCGAGCCAGTTCGATACGCTCTTTCAATTGGTCTGGTGAATCATTACCCAGCGCAATCACAAACACGATTTCCGCGTTCAGCGTTTTGGCGATTTCATAGTTTAGCGCATTAGCAAACTGATGTTTACGCGTTGGTACTAAACCTTCCACCAGAACCACTTCGGCATCTTTAGTGTTTTCGTGGTAACGGGCAACAATCTCTTCCATCAACACGTCTTGCTGGTTAGAACTCAGCAAGGTTTCCACATGGTTCATATTCAGCGGCTCAGCAGCAGTAATGCTGGAGTTCGCACGAATAATAGTGGTGGTTTGGTCAGGTGCATCGTTACCAGCACGTGGCTGCGCGATTGGCTTGAATACGCTCAGGCGCACACCTTTTTGCTCCATGGAGCGGATGACGCCCAAGCTGACGCTGGTTAAACCAACGCTGGTGCCGGTAGGGATCAACATTATTGTACGGGACACGGCTAAACCTCTTTACGGTTATGCCCTTCGTCCTTGAAGCCGCAGGGTTGTTGGCTACGCTCATGCACCCGAATCACTGACCTGAGTCAGCTCATCGGGATTTATTCGCTTGCCGCCTACCTGCAACTCCAATGACTTTGGGGACATCCTTCGTCCTTGAAGCCGCAGGGTTGTTGGCTACACTCATGCACCCGAATCACTGACCTGAATTAGCTCATCGGGATTTATTCGCTTGCCGCCTACCTGCAACTCCAATGACTTTGGGTATATGTCAAAAATTCTTATGCGGTCAGACGGGCAGCGTCTTGTGCGATGACCAGCTCTTCGTTGGTCGGGATAACCAGAGCCAGGCGGCTGCCATCTTTGGTGATGGTGCCGGACTTGCCAAAGCGTGCTGCCAGGTTGCGTTCGTGGTCAATTTCAAAGCCCAGCAGGCCCAGTTTGTCCAAAGTCAATTCGCGCACCATAGCTGCGTTTTCACCGATACCGCCAGTGAATACAACGGCATCCAAACGACCATCCATCAGCGCAGTGTAAGCACCGATATATTTTGCCAGGCGGTGGCAGAATACATCCATTGCACGTTTGGCATCTGCTTTGGTGTCATAGTTGTCTTCAACATAACGGCAGTCACTGGTGACTTCAGTCAGACCCAACAGGCCAGATTCTTTGGTCAACAATTTGCTGATCTGTTCCATGCTCATGCCCATGGCATCATATAGATGGAAAATGATTGCTGGATCGATATCACCACTGCGGGTACCCATGACCAGACCTTCTAGTGGCGTCAGGCCCATAGAAGTATCAACACATTTACCGTTACGAACCGCAGTGACGGAGCCGCCGTTGCCCAAATGGCAAGTGATGACGTTCAGTTCTTCCAGTGGTTTGTTCAGGGTTTTTGCTGCTTCCTGGCTCACGTAGAAGTGGCTAGTGCCGTGTGCGCCATAGCGACGGATACCGTTTTCTTTGTATAAGCTGTACGGCAGGGCGTAGAGATAAGACTCTTCCGGCATAGTCTGGTGGAAGGCAGTGTCAAAGACTGCAACATTTTTATCAGCCAGATTTGGGAAGGATTTCAATGCTTCAGCAATACCGATCAGGTGCGCTGGGTTATGCAGAGGTGCAAACGGGATGGAATCTTTGATACCCTGAATAACTTCTTCGGTAACGATAGCTGATGCAGTGAATTTCTCGCCACCATGTACAATTCGGTGACCGATAGCAGTCAACTGAGCAGAAAGCTCTGGTTTTTGTGCCAGAATAGTATTAACAATGAAATTCAGTGCTTCGCTGTGTGCTGCACCAGCACCCAATGCTGCTTCCTGTTTGCCACCATCAAGTTTCCATTTGATGCGGGCTTCCGGCAGATGGAAGCATTCGGCTAAACCAGAGAGGTGTTCTTCACCGTTGGTCGCGTCGATGATAGCAAACTTCAGGGAAGAGCTACCGCAGTTAAGAACCAGTACTAGCTTACTCGACATGGAAGTACCTATTAATAGTCGTGTCCGGCGCTTGTTTTTACATGACCGATACAAATATTGTATCAAGAGTACAAAAACAGCGAAAAACACATGGTTAATAAAACGTCAATCTGTCCAAAAGCGTAGCGCATATTGGCGTCGACATTAATGATTAACATCATGCGATAGTGAAAAAGGCATGATGATGGAAAAATCGCGCTTTAAATGTTAACGCCTGGTGGTAAAAACTTGCGCGGTTTAACAAAATTGATTTAAACGCTGTAAAAGGTTGACATATTTTGCGTCATCTTCTAGCGGCCAAAAGGCCGAGCTAGGATACCGATAGCGCCGCCTAAAAACAAAATATATTTAACAGACTAATTTTTAGTTTGTGGATTACAAAAAAATTTTAATCTTTGCTTGTGAAGTTGAGGTGAGCCATGACAACAAAACCTTCTGATTCCGTAAGTTGGTTTCAGGTACTCCAACGCGGTCAGCACTATATGAAGACCTGGCCGGCTGACAAACGTCTGGCACCGGTATTTCCGGAGAATCGCGTGTCGACGGCGACCCGTTTTGGTATCCGTTTTATGCCGCCGCTGGCTATTTTTACGCTAACCTGGCAGATAGCGCTGGGCGGGCAATTAGGGCCAGCCATCGCCACGGCATTATTCGCCTGCGGTTTGCCTCTGCAAGGATTATGGTGGTTAGGTAAACGTGCTATTACGCCGTTACCGCCAACATTATTGCAGTGGTTCCACGAAGTGCGGAACAAGCTGGCTGAAGCTGGGCAAGCCGTTGCGCCGATTGAACAAACGCCGACTTATCAATCTCTGGCGGACGTGCTTAAACGCGCTTTTAAGCAGTTGGATAAAACGTTTCTTGATGATTTGTAAAACGAATGACGGGTTATTGTCTTTTATGATGTGTCGCGCGGCATTGTCAGGGAACTGACATTATCAGGAAAAATAGAGACTGGGGCTTTATTGGCTGCCGGGTTTTTTTTTATGCCTCGGATCAACAGCAACGCAAAATCCCTTGTCAAATCAAAGTATGACCTAACTCTGTATGCGATGATTTCCTCATTATTTATGTCTTAGGAGTTTAGTGATGGATATGACAAATGCCCAACGGCTGATTCTGTCGAATCAGTACAAAATGATGACCATGCTGGACCCAGAAAACGCTGAACGCTATCGCCGTCAGCAAACGATTGTCGAACGTGGCTTTGGTTTGCAGATGCGTGAACTGGACCGCGACTTTGGTGAGATGAGCGAAGAGACTTGCCGTACTATCATTAATATCATGGAGATGCATCACGCCCTGCAAGTCTCTTGGGGTAACCTGAAAGGCCAACAAGATTTAGATGAACGCCGCATTGCGTTCCTTGGTTTTGATGCTGCTACCGAATCCCGTTACCTGAGTTATGTGCGCTTTATGGTTAATACCGAAGGCCGCTATACCCATTTTGATTCAGGAACACATGGTTTTAATTCCCAAACGCCAATGTGGGACAAATACCAACGTATGCTGGCTATTTGGCAATCATGCCCGCGCCAATATCATTTGAGTGCCGTTGAGATTTCGCAAATTATTAATGCCTAAAATTATTAATGACTGATAGCGCGCAATGATCGCGACATAGGTTTACTGCCGAGGATGTGCTTGTGGAGTGTAAAGGTTTTCTTTTTGATTTAGACGGGACTCTGGTTGATTCATTGCCTGCTGTTGAAAGAGCCTGGATTGGCTGGGCGCAAAGTCGCGGTATTGACCCTGTGGAAGTGCTAGGTTTTATCCATGGTAAACAAGCAATTACCTCTCTTCGTCATTTTATGCCAGGTGCAAGTGATGCTGAACTTAAAGCCGAGTTTCTGGCATTAGAACAGGTTGAAGCCCAGGACACCGATGGTGTGACCGCGCTACCGGGAGCGGTGTCGCTGCTGGAGCGGCTTAATAGCCTATCGATTCCGTGGGCTATCGTCACTTCCGGCTCGGTGCCGGTTGCTTCTGCTCGCCGTGCTGCGGGCCACTTGCCGGAGCCAGAAGTCTTTGTGACGGCAGAACAAGTGAAACATGGCAAACCTATGCCTGACGCGTACTTGCTTGGTGCCGAACGTTTGGGGCTGGCACCAGCGGATTGTATCGTGGTGGAAGATGCTCCTGCGGGGATTCTGTCAGGGCTGGCTGCGGGTTGTCAGGTCATTGCTGTAAATGCACCAGCGGACACACCTAAACTGGATCAAGTCGATTTAGTCCTCAGTTCACTTGAGCACATTGATGTTGAAAAAACAGTGAATGGTGCAGTTGTCCGCCTGAAAGAGTGAGCATAGCAACAAAATAGCCAAACTTAGGGCGCCTGATGGCGCTCTTTTTACTGTTTAGCATGACCTGAGGGGGGCTGTGCGGGGAGCAATCGGCTTTCTAGCTTGTATAAATTCAATGGTTTAACTTGAATAATCCTACCTCGAGGCTGCGTGTAGCCGGCAGAGTTCAAAACATCATTCAGGCCCGAAACAACCAGGGCGAAGATCGAATCACAGTGTTGGCTCACGGGCATCAGCAACTCGGCCCACAGGGTGTTTTCTAGTTAATTAGTCTGATAATTGACCTCAGCCTGGTGTTTTGAATCCCGGGTAATGTAAAACAAAATCCGTTGATGAAGATAACGTGCTAATAATGCTTTCGAGGTGAGGTTAGGCGCTGCGGGCAAATAATCAGTGCGAAGATATTGTGTGCTAATTGAATTTGCTTCGGCCTCTTCATAGGTTTACGCAGGTTATAGCGATTGATCGCCATGGAAAAACTGAAACCAATAATCAGGCATAATAAGGTTAGTGTCGCCCCCCCTGAATGACGTTGAAACTTTCGCGAGCATCGTCGTCCAAATCTCGGTCACGTCGACATAGTTCGAACACCACAATAGTACAAATGACAGTAGAAAAAGTATTATTAGATGATCTGTAATATTATCCATTAAGCCCTCCTGCCAGCACTTTTTCCGCCTGCAGTTTAGCATTGAGCTTATTAGTTTAGTTAGTGAGCTAAACCCTGCTAGCCTCAAGTATAGATAGTCAATTATTTCCGATTCCTCTATTGCCCAAAAGATGACGAGATGTTGAGCAGTAATATTTTTCAGAAAAATATAATTAATAGCATTATGGGATGGTAAGCGTATAAATTTGCAGTCATTATTGATCTCAAACAGCGGTCACCCTTGAATTTAATGCTTTACTGCCATATGCCCTTCAAACTGGATATGCGTTGGCTGCTTTCCAGCAGCTCGAATGACTTTGGGTATAGTCGGACATTTTCTTTCACTTTTTGCCAATGAGGCCATTTTGAACAGCGAACTATTGTGGGTGTTGACGCTACTTCTGATAGCTATTGTGCTGTTTACCACCAATAAACTGCGGATGGATGTCGTGGCGCTATTGGTGATTATTGCCTTTGTGATGAGCGGCACGCTGTCGTTGGGTGAGGCCACCAGCGGGTTCAGTGACCCTAATGTGATCTTGATCGCGGCATTGTTTGTGATTGGGGAGGGGTTGGTCAGAACTGGAGTTGCTTATCAAGTGGGCGATTGGTTGGTGAAAGTTGCCGGTCACAGTGAAACTAAAATGTTGGCATTGCTCATGGTGACCGTCGCCGGTTTGGGGGCCTTTATGAGCTCAACCGGGGTGGTGGCGATTTTTATCCCGGTGGTACTGAGTGTTGCTAACCGGATGAAGATTTCGCCGGGGCGATTAATGATGCCGCTGAGTTTTGCCGGGCTGATCAGTGGCATGATGACTCTGGTCGCGACCCCGCCAAACATGGTGGTTAACAGTGAGTTACTGCGCGAGGGCATCAAAGGCTTTGGTTTCTTTGGTGTCACGCCGATCGGCCTTATTATTCTACTGATGGGGGTCGGCTACATGTTAGTCGCCCGCCACTGGCTGGGTGGGAAACAGGAAAACTCAGAAAAAGAACAGCAGTGGAAACGCCGCACTTTCCGCGATCTTATTCGTGATTATAAACTCACCGGCCGTGCCCGCCGTTTGGCCATCCGCCACGATTCCCCTTTAATTGGCCGTTCTCTTGATGAGCTGCATCTTCGCGCCCGCTATGGTGCCAATGTCGTCGGGATTGAGCGCTGGAAACGTTTTCGGCGGGTTATGGTCAGTGCGACCGGCTCGTCTGAACTGCGCGAAAATGATGTTTTGCTGATTGATATGTCAGATTGCGATATGGATTTACGCGAATTTTGCACCGAGCAGATGTTAGAGCCAATGGTGCTGCGTGGCGAATATTTTTCAGAACAGGCGCGTAACGTCGGAATGGCTGAAGTTTCTCTTATTCCCGATTCCGCCCTGCTGGGAAAAAGCTTACGCGAAGTGACCTTTCGTACCCGTTATGGTTTGAATGTGGTGGGTATCCGCCGCAACGGTAAGACATTGGAAGGTAAACTGGTTGATGACAAATTGCAGTTTGGCGACATCTTATTGGTGATCGGCGACTGGAAACTTATCCGCCAATTGCAGCAAAAAACGCGTGATTTTATTGTACTGAATCTACCGGCTGAAGTTGACGAAGTCGCGCCAGCTATCTCACAAGCGCCCCATGCTTTGTTCTGTCTGGCGCTGATGGTGGCGATGATGCTGACCGACGAAGTGCCGAATGTGATTGCGGCGCTGGTGGCGTGTTTGTTGATGGGGCAGTTCCGGTGTATTGATATGGAAAGTGCTTACCGCTCAATCCATTGGCCGAGTTTGATTCTGATTATCGGTATGATGCCCTTTGCGCAGGCACTACAAAAAACCGGCGGGGTAGATTTGATTGTTCGCGGGCTGATGGATGTTGCTGGTGGCATGGGGCCAAGGGTAATGTTGTTGTGCTTATTTGTGCTGTGCGCCACTATCGGGCTATTTATCTCTAATACGGCGACGGCGGTGTTGATGGCACCGATTGCCATCGCCGCCGCTCGTGAGATGTCGCTTTCCCCGTATCCATTCGCGATGATTATCGGTATTGCTGCATCAGCGGCCTTTATGACGCCGGTTTCATCGCCGGTGAATACCTTGGTATTAGGCCCCGGCGGCTATAAATTTGGTGATTTTATCCGAATCGGGGTGCCGTTCACTGTATTGGTGATGATCGTGAGTGTAATGGTGGTGCCAGTGCTGTTTCCATTCTGATTGGGATGCTACAGGGTAAGAGTTGTGTTTAGTTCGGTTGATATGAGATTGGTGCTCACCTTGCCCCTTGGTGCCTCAACCGCCAAAGGGGTCACAAGCGCGTGACGCCTAAAACGGGCGTCCTGCCCGTTTTCCTTGCCTATAATCTTCATTCAGCAGCTCAAATGTGCTTTTAAAAATTGACTTCAATCCAGTGAATCGAGGCTGATTTCATCCAGTGACAGGCTAAAGCTGGGGACGAAGACTTCCATAAAGTAATCCATTTCCGGGCTTTGGCGCATGGCGAGAGTTTTCTCTAACCGCGCTTTAGCTTGAATAAACTCATTATTACCGGCGGATAATTCTTCTAAACATTTTAGATAAGCACATAGCGCATCAGCTTGTTTAACCAACGCTTTTTCTTCTTCACTATAATAATGCTCATCCAGCAGACAGCGAAAATCGTGCTGTAACTCTTCTGGCAGCATTTCAATCAGTTTTTGCTGAGCGACTTTTTCTATCTTCTTGTATTCATGGGCAATCTGAGGATTGTAATACTTGATAGGGGTGGGTAAATCGCCGGTTATCACTTCACTGGCATCGTGATACATCGCCAGCAGCGCGATACGGTCAGCATTGAGATTGCCATTAAATTTTCGGTTCTTAATGATAGCCAGTGCATGAGCGACAAAGGCCACCTGCAAACTGTGCTCAGAAACGTTTTCAGTGCGAACATTGCGCATCAGTGGCCAGCGATTAATCAGCTTCAAACGGGATAGGTGGGCAAAAAAGTGGCTCATGTTAATCTCAGTTTTCTGTCGGCAACTATAGGATGCCGAGATGGCTCAGTGGCGACATTATATACCCATCGTGCTTGAAGTTGCAGTGGAGTGGTTGCGCACATCTAAACCCATTGACTGATTGTTGAATTTCACTTTCTGACCATCTTGCCGGTAATACAAGTTAATTGCCCTGTAATATATAACTGATGATTCCTATAAGTTACTCTTATAAATATTCATTTCTACGGATGTAATTAAAATAATATGACCTTTTATATTATTGATCCCAGATTTATTTTTGAAAAATTATTAAATAGACTTGAATAGGTGTTAACTATAGAGCGATTATGATTTCTTTAGTCACATGAGCGACTAAATATCAACATAAACCCTCTAAGCGGAGCCATCAGTACATCATGTACACCCCATGATTCCACGGGTTTAGTACAAAAGTCAGGTTGTTGTGCCTGGTACATATCAGCATGCCCAGTGATAGGAGCCGTTATAAGGATGGCCGAGAGCAATAAACTACATAGAGATATCGATTTTATATAAGTCATAATATTCACCTTGTCTATATTCTATATGCATGATGTTCATGGTATGCATGGTATGCATGGTAAATTTGGTGTGTTGTGTCCTGTATTCTAAATATAGAATACATAGAGATTTTATCGATACTATTCAAGTCTATTAAACTCATTTATTGAATGAGTTTAACTAGTGTAGATGAGTTATTTAACTATTCTACACTCAATGTTGGGTATATTCCAAGATGATATAAAGTGAATATTTAGCTAGATAAAAATATTTATGACAAATAATATTTTGGTTAAGTCTCAATATTATTTGTCATTATCTCACTATTTATACAAGCAATTATTGGTGATAGTTTTCCAGGAAGCGCCCCAGTTTACCAACGGCCATCTCCAACTCATCCACGCGCGGTAAGGTCACAATTCGCACATGGTCGGGATACGGCCAGTTAAAGGCACTGCCTTGCACCAACAAGACTTTTTCCTGCAACAGCAGGTCCAATACCAATTTCTGATCGTCTTTCAGATTGAATTTTTTCTGATCAATGCGCGGGAACATATACAGTGCGCCCTGGGGTTTTACGCAGGAAACTCCGGGGATCTGGTTGATGAGTTCCCAGGCGCGGTCGCGTTGTTCATATAAACGCCCACCCGGTTGTATAAATTCACTGATGCTTTGATAGCCTCCCAGTGCTGTTTGGATGGCATGCTGCATTGGCACGTTGGCGCACAAGCGCATGGATGCCAGCATTTCCAAACCTTCAATGTAACCTTTGGCATGCTTCTTCGGCCCATTCAATACCATCCAGCCCTGACGGAAACCGGCAACGCGATAAGTTTTGGACAAACCATTGAAGGTCACCGTCAGTAAATCAGGTGCCAATGCGGCAATCGAATGATGCTGAGCTTCATCGTATAAAATCTTATCGTAGATTTCATCGGCAAAAATAATCAGGTCATTCTGGCGGGCGATTTCGACAATTTCCAGCAACAGCTCTTTGCTGTAGACCGCGCCTGTGGGGTTATTTGGGTTGATAATCACTATCCCGCGAGTACGGGGGGTGATTTTACTGCGGATATCATCTAAATCAGGGAACCAGCCTGATTCTTCATCACACATATAATGCACAGCTTTGCCGCTTGAAAGCGACACTGCCGCCGTCCATAACGGATAGTCCGGGGCGGGTACCAGCATTTCATCGCCAAGGTTCAACAATGCTTGCATGGATTGCACGATTAGCTCAGAAACGCCATTCCCAATGTAGATATCCTCCACTGTTAGGTCGCGCATATTGCGAGCCTGATAGTGCTGCATAATGGCTTTGCGCGCCGAATATAGGCCTTTGGAGTCGCAATAGCCCTGTGCAGTCGGCAAATTACGGATCACATCCACCAGAATTTCATCTGGTGCATCGAAACCAAACGGGGCAGGGTTGCCGATATTCAGTTTCAGAACCTTGTTACCTTCTTCTTCAAGACGCTTAGCTTCTTTTAGCACTGGGCCACGAATGTCGTAACAGACGTTGTCTAGTTTGCTGGATTTCTCAATGGGGGACATAAAAAATTGAGCCTTTTGCTGGTAAAAGCGTGTCCTCGCGTAGAACACGGCAAGGTGTTCAATGTACTCCGACGCCGTTGATTTTTGAAGCTCTATACTCGTCATACTACAAACTGAATGTGTACTGGCTACTCTCATTACTCACCCGTTCATGGGTCTCGTCTCGTTGAGGTCGCTGCGAACAGCGTTCAATTCTGCTCCAGGCAGGTTTGTAACCCGAATTATTGACTGGCGTCAACTCAGCGGGATTTGTTCGTTTACCGCTTTCCTACAACTCGAGTTATTTAGAGTTTATATACATCGTTAATGCAAGTGGCTTCCAGGTGAAAAGTGCCGGGGTATGGCGGATGTTTTTTGTCGTCAAACCTGTCTGGTGATGTTTGATTGATGAGTTTGCCTGAAGTTTTTTCTGACAGAGTTTGGCGTCTGCGGGTATCAGCAAAAAATAGTTATCAATAAAATAAGGTCCGTTTTTTTATTGTATGAAGACAGACGGATATGGAAAATATTGGCATCCAATCACGTTGAGTTTTAATGGTTAGGATCTGAATTCAACAGTTTATATCATCATACATATATAGTGGGGCGCAGAAAGCCAGATTTGTAAATAGGAAAACTATTAAGAATGTCTAATGTTATCCTTGTAGTGGCTTATCGATTGTTAAATGTTAATGTTTGAAATTACTAAATTAAATAAAAAAATCAGCCAAGAAAATATTGATGTTTTTAATATTTTATGGAGGGTAAATCTGGATGATTTATTTAAAGTGGGGTTTTTCCGCTTTATAAATGTTTCAAAAAATCAGAGTTTCTAAAGGAAAAAATCTTCATTTATCGAAGATTTAGCGAATTTTTATGATCATATCCACAAACAAATACAGAGTTTCGCCAATAGTTTTTTTAAAAAGAGATAGCGGTAACGAAATATAAGTAAATTTTTTGCCCTACTCTAATGAGTGGGGTACTGTCATACTTAGCGTTGTTCCTTATTGATGGCGCTAATACTTAAACACCAGGGTAGTTTGTAATTAGAATTCAAAAAAGTGAAGAATACACTATGACAAATGCAAATCGTCCGATAATTAATCTCGACCTCGATCTGCTTAGAACCTTTGTAGCTGTTGCTGACTTGAATACTTTTGCCTCTGCTGCGGCAGCGGTTTGTCGAACTCAATCAGCAGTTAGCCAACAAATGCAACGGTTAGAACAGTTGGTTGGTAAGGAGTTATTTGCCCGTCACGGGCGTAACAAATTACTCACTGAACATGGTCTCCAGTTACTTGGCTATGCTAGAAAAATATTACGTTTCAACGATGAAGCTTGTACGTCGCTGATGTATAGCAATGTAGAAGGGTCACTTATTATCGGCGCATCTGATGATACTGCCGATACACTGTTGCCTTTCCTGCTAAATCGAGTGGCGACGCTCTATCCTCGACTGGCTATCGATGTGCGGGTAAAACGTAGCCCACTCATTGCTGACATGCTGAGTCATGGCGAAGTTGACCTGGCTATTACCACCGCTAAGGTCGACAACCACCCTCATGTGATTTTAAGAACATCACCGACGCTTTGGTATTGTTCTGCCGATTATCAGTTCCAGCCCGGCGAATCAGTACCTTTAGTCGTTATGGATGAGCCAAGCCCATTCCGTGATATGGCAATAGAGTATTTGACCAGAGCCGGTATAGCATGGCGTATTGCCTATGTTGCCTCTTCACTTTCTGCCATCCGTGCAGCAGTGAGAGCAGGGCTGGGTGTGACCGCCAGACCGATAGAGATGATGAGTCCTGATTTGCGCGTATTGGGTGAAATAGAAGGGCTACCTCGCCTGCCTGAAACCCATTATTCATTATGCAAAGTCAGTGGGAGCGGTAATGAATTGGCCTTGGCCATTTTCGACGCTATGCAGACTGGTCATCAACATGGTTTGCAGTCCGGTGTGGATTTAATGCTTAATTCTGATTATGTAATAGACGATCAAAATTAAGTTTCTGTTTACATAAATTATCATAAGCTCCTTATTTTAGGAGCTTTTTTTATTTTCATTTTTATGAAAACCCCTTTTTTATCACTTTAAGTTTAATTTCATGAGTAAAACGTCGTTTTATTTTACTTATAGAGGTTTTTCTGCCACGGACAACAGTCATAAGCCTTATTAAATTAGTGGTTAATATCGCTTTTTTTATTAAAAATGTATTTTTTAATAAAACACCGTTTCATTTATTTTAAATAAACAAATGAAACTTTTCGTGCCGAATATTTATGAAATAACACTCAAAACGTGTTCTGGATCAAAAAAATACCCCTAGCTAGTGAGTGGAAGAACCGGTTATTCCTGAGACAATGGTATAGTTATAACGAAACATCCACATTGGTTTATAGGTGTATGTTCTGACTTAACAAATTACTGACTCGATTTAGCTTACAGGTTCGCACCAATTGTTAAGTAAGATCGTGCGTTTGTAAATTAATCTGTAGTTACTTTTGTCAAAGTTGACAAAAGGTTACTGAAAGGAGTAAAAAGCCCACAGTAAAACACTGGCTAAACAGTTGTAAAGACAGTGTGTTTTGTGTGGTTTTTATCCTTCCCTTTGAATCGATGTGGTGCACTAACTGCCAACACAAGAGCAGGATGTTCGACGCCACTTTTGATGAGTAAGCAATGAGTATGTCAACAACCACTGAAGTTATCGCTCATCATTGGGCGTTTGCTGTATTCCTGATCGGCGCTATCGGGCTGTGCGGTTTGATGCTGCTAGGTGCGTTCTTTCTGGGCGGGAGAGCTCGGGCCCGCGCCAAAAACGTCCCTTACGAGTCGGGTATTGATTCAGTAGGCTCCGCGCGCATGCGCCTGTCTGCTAAATTTTACCTGGTCGCGATGTTCTTTGTTATTTTCGATGTTGAAGCCTTGTATCTGTATGCGTGGTCAATCTCTATCCGAGAGAGTGGCTGGATAGGCTTTATCGAAGCAACCATTTTCATTTTGGTGCTCTTGGCTGGTTTGGTTTATCTGGTGCGTATTGGCGCTCTAGATTGGACTCCTACGCGTTCTAACCGCCGCGTGAGCAAACCGAGCATAGTCAGATACGCCAGCAGTCATCCGCAAGATATACCCAAAGAGATTGATGTTGCAGGTCGGCAGCAAGCGAGCGAACCCCGATAAGCTTACCTAGGTAAACTTATCGGGTGAGGGCGCACAGCTAACCACCCTGTGGCTTCAAGTACAAAAGGTATAGTGGTCAATAAATACAGCGAGGCATTAACATGGACTATACGCTCACCCGCATAGACCCTAACGGTGAGAATGACCGTTACCCCCTGCAAACTCAGGAAACCGTCAGCGGCGATCCTCTCGAGCAACATGTCCACCGTAGTGTTTACATGGGTAAACTTGAGCATGCCATGCATGACATGGTGAACTGGGGGCGTAAGAACTCTCTTTGGCCGTATAACTTCGGTCTTTCCTGTTGTTATGTCGAGATGGTGACCTCGTTCACTGCCGTACATGACGTGGCACGTTTCGGTGCCGAAGTATTGCGTGCCTCCCCGCGCCAGGCCGATTTCATGGTCGTGGCCGGTACCTGCTTTACTAAAATGGCCCCAGTTATTCAGCGTTTGTATGAACAAATGCTAGAACCAAAATGGGTCATTTCCATGGGCGCCTGTGCCAACTCCGGCGGCATGTACGATATCTATTCTGTAGTACAAGGTGTGGATAAATTCCTGCCAGTAGATGTGTACATCCCTGGCTGTCCACCGCGCCCAGAAGCCTATATGCAAGCATTGTTGTTGCTACAGGAATCTATCGGTAAAGAGCGCCGTCCTCTCTCTTGGGTTGTGGGTGATCAAGGTGTTTATCGCGCCAATATGCAGCCAGAAAGAGAACGTAAGCATGCTGAACGAATTGCAGTAACTAACCTGCGTACACCTGACGAAATCTAATATTGCCTTTAGGCGCAAGATTTTGGTGCGTAAGTGATTTGTTTTTGGAGAGACCCTTTTTTCTTCCAGAACATGTGTGCGGCAAATAACCACAAAATGACACATTCAGTGTGGTGAAAAAACAGTGTGGTGAATAAATAATGACCGATTTAACGACGTCCGACAGCACCCAGCCAGCATGGCAGACCCGAGACCATCTTGATGACCCGGTGATTGGTGAACTGTCGAACCGTTTTGGGCCAGAGGCCTTTGTTGTTCAAGCCACTCGTACCGGTATGCCCGTGGTATGGGTGAAGCGTGAACAATTGCTGGAAGTAATGACGTTCCTGAGAAAACAACCGAAGCCGTATGTCATGCTGTTTGACCTGCATGGTGTAGATGAGCGCCTTCGTACTCACCGCCAGGGTCTCCCTGCTGCGGATTTTTCTGTTTTCTATCATCTGCTTTCCATCGAGCGCAACCGCGACATCATGCTGAAAGTGGCACTGTCTGAAAAAGACTTGCACGTGTCCACAGCGACCAAGATTTTCCCTAATGCCAACTGGTATGAGCGCGAAACTTGGGAAATGTTCGGTATTACCTTTGATGGTCACCCGCATCTGACGCGCATCATGATGCCGCAGAGCTGGGAAGGCCACCCGCTGCGAAAAGACTATCCAGCTCGTGCTACCGAGTTTGATCCCTTTGTGCTGACCAAGCAGAAAGAAGATCTAGAAATGGAGTCACTGACTTTCAAACCTGAAGATTGGGGTATGAAGCGCGGGACCGAAAACGAGGACTTTATGTTCCTTAACCTCGGCCCAAACCACCCCTCTTCACACGGTGCGTTCCGTATCGTGTTGCAGCTTGATGGTGAAGAGATTGTCGACTGTGTGCCGGATGTAGGTTACCACCACCGTGGTGCGGAGAAGATGGGCGAGCGCCAGTCGTGGCATAGCTACATTCCTTATACCGACCGTATTGAATACCTTGGCGGCTGTGTTAACGAAATGCCTTACGTGCTGGCAGTTGAAAAACTGGCGGGCATTGAAGTGCCGGATCGCGTTAAAACCATCCGCGTTATGCTGTCCGAGTTATTCCGTATCAACAGTCACTTACTGTACATCAGTACTTTCATCCAAGACGTCGGTGCAATGACGCCGGTGTTCTTTGCCTTTACCGATCGGCAGAAAGTATACGATTTAGTGGAAGCAATCACTGGTTTCCGTATGCACCCGGCTTGGTTCCGTATTGGCGGTGTTGCACATGACCTGCCGCGTGGCTGGGAACGTTTGCTGCGTGACTTCCTTGACTGGATGCCAAAACGCCTTGATTCCTACGTCAAAGCTGCATTGCAGAACAGTATCCTGAAAGGGCGTTCTATCGGTGTTGCTGCCTACAATTCCAAAGAAGCATTGGAATGGGGCGTGACCGGTGCTGGCTTGCGCGCTACTGGCGTTGAGTTTGATGTGCGTAAATGGCGTCCATACTCCGGCTACGAAAACTTTGATTTCGAAGTGCCAGTCGGCAACAACGGCGACTGTTATGACCGCGTGATGTTGAAAGTGGAGGAATTGCGTCAAAGCCTGCGCATTCTGGAGCAATGTTATAAAAACATGCCAGAAGGCCCATTCAAGGCCGACCACCCACTCACGACTCCGCCACCGAAAGAACGTACGCTTCAACATATCGAAACGCTGATTACTCACTTCCTGCAAGTTTCATGGGGTCCAGTGATGCCAGCTAACGAATCATTCCAAATGGTTGAAGCGACCAAAGGGATCAACAGCTACTATCTGACCAGTGACGCCAGCACCATGAGCTATCGCACTCGGATACGCACGCCAAGCTATGCCCATTTGCAGCAGATCCCATCGGTTATCCGTGGCAGCCTGGTATCTGACCTGATCGTCTATCTGGGCAGTATCGATTTTGTAATGTCTGATGTGGACCGCTAATTATGAGTGATCAAAAAGAGACTCAGGTGAGTAACGAAAGCCAAAATGTGGCGAATCTGGCAGTCAATGCGGCTGAACCAGCCATCACAGCTGAAGTTTTCGAATTGAGCGCTGAAGAACGTGATGCTATCGAACATGAAAAGCACCATTACGAAGATGCCCGCGCCGCGTCGATAGAAGCACTGAAAATTGTGCAGAAACAACGCGGTTGGGTACCGGATGGGGCGATTCATGCCATTGCTGAAGTGCTGGGTATCCCGGCCAGTGATGTTGAAGGTGTCGCGACATTCTACAGCCAGATCTTCCGCCAACCTGTTGGACGCCATGTGATCCGTTACTGTGACAGCGTGGTGTGCCACATCACCGGTTATCAGGGGATCCAAGCTGCGATTTCGAAAAAACTCAGCATTCAGCCAGGTCAGACGACCTTTGATGGCCGTTTTACACTGCTGCCAACCTGCTGCTTGGGTAACTGTGATCGTGGCCCGACCATGATGATCGACGACGATACACACAGCCACCTGAAACCTGAAGATATTGAGAAGTTACTGGAGCAATATCCATGACAATTCATTCAGGTTTTACCAAAGAGATTGTGCGCACGCCGGAAATGCACCCGCTGACCTGGCGTTTGCGCGATGACAAACAGCCGGTATGGCTGGATGAATATCGCAGCAAAAACGGTTATTTGGGTGCTGAAAAAGCCTTAAAAGGCATGGCACCACCTGATGTTGTTAGCTTAGTCAAAGACGCGGGCCTGAAAGGGCGTGGCGGTGCTGGCTTCTCCACCGGTTTGAAGTGGAGCTTGATGCCAAAAGACGAAAGCATGAACATCCGGTATTTGCTGTGCAATGCTGATGAGATGGAACCGGGTACCTATAAAGACCGCCTGCTGATGGAGCAATTGCCGCATCTGCTGGTGGAAGGGATGCTTATCAGTGCGTTTGCGCTGAAAGCTTACCGCGGTTACATCTTCCTGCGTGGCGAATATATCGAGGCCGCCGTTCACTTGCGCCGTGCGATTGCCGAGGCCACTGAAGCGGGACTGCTTGGCAAAAACATCATGGGCAGCGGCTTTGATTTTGAGCTGATTGTTCATACTGGGGCTGGGCGTTATATCTGCGGTGAAGAAACCGCATTGATTAACTCGCTGGAAGGCCGCCGTGCCAACCCACGTTCCAAGCCGCCTTTCCCAGCATCTTCTGGTGTTTGGGGGAAACCAACTTGCGTGAATAACGTGGAAACTCTGTGTAACGTTCCGGCCATTCTTGAGCATGGTGTGGAGTGGTATCAGGGAATTACCGCCGGTAAAAGTAACGATGCCGGTACCAAACTGATGGGCTTCTCCGGTCGGGTGAAAAATCCGGGTTTGTGGGAATTGCCATTTGGTATCAGCGCCCGTGAAATTCTGGAAGATTATGCCGGTGGCATGCGCGATGGCTTGAAATTTAAAGCCTGGCAGCCGGGTGGTGCGGGCACTGACTTCCTGACCGCCGACCACCTGGATTTGCCGATGGACTTCGAAAATATTGCTAAAGCGGGCAGTCGTTTAGGGACTGCGTTAGCAATGGCCGTCGACCACGAAATCGGTATGGTGCCGTTGGTGCGTAATCTGGAAGAGTTTTTCGCCCGTGAATCCTGTGGCTGGTGTACGCCTTGCCGTGATGGTTTGCCATGGAGCGTGAAGATCCTGCGAGCACTGGAGCGCGGTGAAGGTCAGCCGGGCGACATCGAGACGCTGGAACAGCTTTGCCGTTTCTTGGGGCCGGGTAAAACCTTCTGTGCTCACGCGCCGGGCGCGGTTGAACCACTACAAAGCGCGATCAAATATTTCCGGGAAGAATTCGAAGCCGGGATCGCAGCGAAAGACTATGGCAACACCCAAGCCATAGCCGGTATTCAACCGAATAACCTATTGAAGCAACGTTGGTAGCCCTGATGAATGCATCTGTCCCGTTTATCCGGAACCGGTCATTCATCCCGCCAGAATTTTTGATTAACGCTTGCCTTATGGCAAGCCACTTGGAAGCATGCTGACTATGGCTACGATTCATGTAGACGGCAAAGAATACGACGTAAACGGGGCCGACAACCTGTTACAAGCTTGTCTCTCCCTGGGACTCGATATTCCTTACTTTTGCTGGCATCCGGCGCTGGGAAGCGTCGGCGCTTGCCGCCAATGTGCGGTAAAGCAATACCAAAACGCGGACGACACTCGTGGGCGTTTGGTGATGTCTTGTATGACGCCAGCCACCGATGGAACCTTTATTTCCATTGATGACGGCGAAGCCAAAGCGTTCCGCGCGAGTGTGGTTGAATGGTTGATGACAAACCATCCGCACGATTGCCCGGTCTGTGAAGAAGGGGGTAACTGTCATCTACAAGATATGACAGTGATGACCGGCCACAGTTTCCGCCGCTATCGCTTTAGCAAACGGACTCACCAAAATCAGGATCTCGGCCCGTTCATTTCCCATGAAATGAACCGCTGTATCGCCTGTTATCGCTGTGTGCGTTACTACAAAGATTATGCTGATGGCACTGACTTTGGCGTCTACGGTGCGCACGATAATGTCTACTTTGGTCGCACCGAGAGCGGCACGCTGGAAAGCGAGTTCTCCGGTAACCTGGTAGAAGTGTGCCCGACCGGCGTATTCACCGATAAAACCCATTCCGAGCGTTATAACCGTAAATGGGATATGCAGTTCGCGCCAAGTATCTGCCAACAGTGCAGCGTGGGGTGTAACACCAGTCCAGGCGAGCGCTATGGTGAATTACGCCGTATCGAAAACCGTTACAACGGCAGCGTGAACCACTACTTTATGTGTGACCGCGGCCGTTTTGGTTATGGCTACGTCAACCGCAAAGACCGCCCACGTCAGCCGCTGCAATTGCGTGGCAATGACTGGATCCACCTGAACGCTGAACAGGCGATGCCCGCTGCTGCAGATATTCTGCGTCAGGCGAAGAAAACCATCGGTATCGGTTCACCACGCGCCAGTTTGGAAAGCAACTTTGCGCTGCGCGAATTGGTCGGCGCGGAAAACTTCTATACCGGTATCGCCGCAAGCGAGCAACAACGCCTGCAATTGATGCTGAAAGTTCTGCAAGAAGGCGGAGTTTATACGCCGTCACTGCGCGAAATTGAAAGTTATGATGCGGTACTGATTCTGGGCGAAGATTTGACTCAGACCGGCGCACGTATCGCGCTGTCTGTCCGTCAGGCGGTGAAAGGCAAAGCCCGTGAAATGGCCGCAGCACAAAAAGTGGCTGACTGGCAGATTGCCGCCATTATGAACATTGGCCAGCATGCCAAACATCCGCTGTTTATCACTAACGTTGATAACACTCGCATGGATGACATCGCGGCGTGGAACTACCGTGCGCCGGTGGATGATCAGGCCCGGTTAGGTTTTGCCATTGCTCATGCATTGGATGAATCCGCGCCAGCAGTGGATGACTTAGCGAAAGAGCTGAAAGGTAAAGTGGATATCATCGTGCAGGCGCTAGCCGGTGCGAAGAAGCCACTGATTATTACCGGCAGCAATGCGGGCAGCGATGCCATCATTGAAGCCGCAGCTAACGTGGCGAAAGCTCTGAAAGGCCGTGGTTCTGACGTCGGTATTACTTTTGTCGCCAGTGCGGCTAACAGCATGGGCCTGACCATGATCGGCGGCGGCTCTCTGGATCAAGCGCTGGAGTTGTTGACTCAAGGTGACGCTGATAGCGTTATCGTGATGGAAAACGATCTCTATCGCCATGCAGCGAAAGACAAAGTTGATGCGGCGCTGGATAAAGTCGCCAACCTGATTGTGGTTGATCATCAGCGCACCGCCATCATGGACAAAGCGAACTTGATTTTGTCAGCAGCTAGCTTTGCTGAAAGTGACGGGACGCTGGTCAATCAGGAGGGCCGCGCTCAGCGCTTCTTCCAGGTTTATGACCCAACCTATTATGACGACCCGAAAAAACCGGAAAACAACAGCATCATGCTGGAAAGCTGGCGTTGGTTGCACTCGCTGCACTCAACTTACACCAGCCGCCATGTGGACTGGACGCAACTTGATCACGTGATTGCAGCCTGTGTTGCCGCATTGCCGCAGTTGGAAGGGATTGTTGAAGCCGCGCCGGATGCCACTTTCCGTATCCGTGGTCAGAAACTGGCGCGTTCTCCTATTCGTTACAGTGGCCGTACTGCCATGCGCGCGGATATCAGTGTGCACGAACCGCGCCAACCGCAGGATATCGACACGCCGTTTGCCTTCTCAATGGAGGGGAACAACAGCCCACTGGCTGACCGCCAGCAGATCCCATTTGCCTGGGCACCAGGTTGGAACTCACCGCAAGCATGGAACAAATTCCAGGCGGAAGTGGGTGGCAGTCTGCGCTTTGGTGATCCGGGTGTGCGCCTGATTGAAGCTGGAGAGGGAACACTGGGTTACTTTGATTCAGTACCGGCGGCCTTTACCGCTCAGGCTGACGGCTGGCAGATTGCCCCTTACTACCACCTGTTTGGTAGTGAAGAGATGTCTCAGCGTTCAGATGTGATCCAGCAGCGTATGCCAGCACCTTATGTGATGGTCAATCCTGCTGATGCAGCCCGTCTCGGGGTTAACCTCGGTACGCTGGTGGAATTCAACTGCGCCGGTCAGACTTTGCGTCTGCCAGTGCGTTTGAGTGAAACCTTGGCTCAGGGTCAGGTCGGCTTGCCGCTTGGCTTACCGGGTATTCCGCCGATTATGGTGGGTGCACGCGTTGAGAATCTGCGGGAGGCAGTACTATGAGCTGGTTTACCCCTGAATTGATTGAGATTTTAATCTCTGTCCTGAAAGCGGTAGTGATTCTGCTGGTCGTGGTGACTTGCGGTGCATTTATGAGCTTCGGCGAGCGCCGCTTGCTGGGCTTGTTCCAGAACCGTTACGGGCCAAACCGTGTGGGCTGGGGCGGGTCATTGCAGCTAGTGGCTGACATGATCAAAATGTTCTTCAAAGAAGACTGGGTACCGAAGTTCTCCGACAAAGCCATCTTTACTCTGGCCCCGGTGATTGCTTTTACCTCGCTGCTGCTCTCTTTCGCCATCGTCCCGGTCAGCCCGACCTGGGCGGTTGCGGATCTTAATATCGGTATTTTGTTCTTCCTGATGATGGCGGGGCTGGCGGTATACGCTGTGCTGTTCGCCGGTTGGTCCAGTAATAACAAATATTCTCTGTTAGGGGCGATGCGTGCATCAGCACAAACCCTGAGTTACGAAGTGTTCCTCGGCCTGTCTTTGATGGGCGTGGTGGCACAGGCTGGCTCATTTAACATGCAGGATATTGTTAATTCTCAGGAACACGTCTGGAATGTTATTCCGCAATTCTTTGGTTTCCTGACCTTTGCCATTGCGGGGGTGGCAGTTTGTCACCGTCATCCCTTTGACCAGCCAGAAGCTGAACAAGAACTGGCCGATGGTTACCACATTGAATATTCCGGTATGAAATTCGGTCTGTTCTTCGTCGGTGAATACATCGGTATCGTGACTGTCTCTGCACTGATAGTCACCTTGTTCTTCGGTGGTTGGCAAGGCCCGTTTTTGCCGCCATTTATCTGGTTTGCGCTGAAAACGGCTTTCTTCATGGTGATGTTCATTCTGATCCGTGCATCCTTGCCGCGCCCACGTTATGACCAAGTGATGTCATTCGGCTGGAAAGTTTGCTTGCCGTTGACCCTGCTGAATCTGCTGGCGACTGCCGCGGTCATTTTGTACAACGCTCAATAAGGGGTGAATGAACCATGACGTTGAAAGAGTTAGTGGTTGGTTTCGGCACCCAAGTGCGCAGCCTGTGGATGATTGGCCTTCATGCCTTCCACAAGCGTGAAACCCAAATGTATCCGGAAGAGCCGGTTTACCTGCCGCCGCGCTATCGTGGCCGCATCGTGCTGACGCGTGACCCTGATGGTGAAGAGCGCTGTGTTGCTTGTAACCTGTGTGCCGTCGCCTGCCCGGTTGGCTGTATTTCATTACAGAAAGCTGAGCATAAAGATGGGCGCTGGTATCCGGAGTTCTTCCGTATCAACTTCTCCCGCTGCATTTTCTGTGGCCTGTGTGAAGAAGCTTGCCCGACGACTGCTATCCAGCTGACGCCGGATTTCGAAATGGGTGAGTTCAAACGCCAGGATCTGGTGTATGAGAAAGAAGACTTGTTGATCTCGGGGCCGGGTAAATATCCGGAATATAACTTCTACCGGATGTCCGGTATGGCGGTTGACGGCAAGCCGAAAGGCGAAGCTGAAAATGAAGCCAAACCGATCGACGTTAAAGGTCTGATGCCTTAGGAGCCAGCGTCCATGGAATTTGCATTTTATATTGCAGCATTGGTGGCAGTGGTGGCGACTATTCGCGTTATCACTCACACCAACCCGGTACATGCGCTGCTGTACCTGATTATCTCTTTGTTGGCTATCTCGGCGGTGTTTTTCTCGCTGGGGGCTTACTTTGCCGGTGCGTTAGAAATCATTGTTTACGCCGGTGCCATTATGGTGCTGTTCGTGTTTGTGGTGATGATGCTGAATTTGGGCAATGTCGAGCAACAAGAGCGCGATTGGTTGAAACCGAGCTTGTGGATTGGCCCCGGTTTACTGGCCTTGGTGCTGTTGTCGGTACTGATTTATGCCATTAGCTCGTTAACTCATCAGGGTATCACTGGCGAAATGGTCGATGCCAAAGCGGTGGGTATCAGCTTGTTTGGCCCTTATGTGCTGGCGGTTGAATTGGCGTCAATGCTGTTGTTGGCCGGTCTGGTGGTTGCTTTCCATATCGGGCGTGAGCACAAGCCGGGTGAAGTGCTGGGCGCAAGTGACAGCGCGAAAAGAAAAACGGAGGAACAAGCATGATCCCTCTACAACATGGCCTGATTTTAGCGGCCATTCTGTTTGTGCTGGGGCTGACGGGGTTGATTATTCGTCGCAACCTGCTGTTTATGCTGATAAGCCTTGAAGTGATGATCAACGCAGCGGCGCTCGCTTTTGTCGTGGCGGGCAGTTTTTGGGGGCAGGCTGACGGTCAGGTGATGTATATCCTGGCGATTACGCTGGCGGCAGCCGAGGCCAGTATTGGTCTGGCATTGCTGCTACAGCTGTATCGTCGCCGTCATACTCTGAATATTGACACAGTCAGTGAGATGCGCGGATGAACCTATTATATTTAACAATTCTGCTGCCACTGCTGGGTTTCTTGCTGTTGGCATTCTCCCGTGGCCGTTGGTCTGAAAATACCTCTGCCACTGTCGGGGTGGGGTCGATTGGCCTGACTGCGTTAGTCACACTGTATGTTGCCGTGGATTTCCTCAGCCAAAAGGCCACCGGTGTACAGGTGTTTAATCAGACATTGTGGAACTGGATGTCGGTCGGCACTTTCAACATTCCGCTGACTCTGACACTGGACGGCCTGTCGCTGACCATGTTGTCGGTAGTCACTGGCGTGGGCTTCCTGATCCACATGTATGCCTCTTGGTATATGCGTGGGGAAGAGGGCTACTCCCGCTTCTTCGCCTACACCAACCTGTTTATCGCCAGTATGGTGGTTTTGGTGCTGGCGGATAACCTGATGCTGATGTATCTGGGTTGGGAAGGCGTGGGTCTGTGCAGTTACCTGCTGATCGGTTTCTACTACACCAATCCGGCTAATGGCGCGGCGGCGATGAAAGCCTTTATCGTGACCCGCGTCGGTGACGTGTTCCTGGCCATCGCGCTGTTCATCCTTTATCAAGAATTGGGCACGCTGAACATTCGTGAGCTGATGGTATTGGCACCGCAGAAACTGGAAATGGGCTCAACGGCCATTACTTGGGCGACGCTAATGCTACTCGGTGGTGCGGTCGGTAAGTCGGCGCAGTTGCCATTACAAACGTGGTTGGCCGATGCGATGGCTGGCCCGACCCCGGTTTCCGCGCTTATCCATGCGGCTACCATGGTTACCGCCGGTGTATATCTGATTGCGCGTACTCACGGCCTGTTCCTGATGGCACCAGAAGTCTTGCATTTGGTGGGTATTATCGGGGCTGTAACCTTGGTGTTGGCGGGCTTCGCGGCATTGGTGCAAACCGATATCAAGCGGGTGCTGGCCTATTCCACCATGAGCCAGATTGGCTACATGTTCCTGGCGCTCGGCGTTCAGGCGTGGGATGCCGCTATCTTCCACCTGATGACCCATGCCTTCTTTAAAGCGTTACTGTTCCTCTCCTCGGGTTCAGTGATTCTGGCCTGTCACCACGAGCAAAACATCTTCAAAATGGGCGGTCTGCGTAAGACTATTCCATTGGTGTATATCTGCTTCCTGGTGGGCGGCGCGGCGCTGGCAGCATTGCCAATCGTCACCGCAGGCTTCTACAGTAAAGACGAAATTCTGTGGGGCGCATTGGCCAGTGGCCATATCAATCTGATGGTCGCCGGGCTGGTTGGGGCATTCCTCACCGCGCTGTATACCTTCCGGATGATTTTCATTGTGTTCCATGGCGAGCCAAAAACCAAAGCGCATCCGGTCAAAGGGATCACTCATAGCTTGCCGCTGATGGTGTTGCTGGTGCTGTCGACCTTTGTTGGCGCGCTGATAACCCCTCCACTCGCAGGTGTATTGCCAGAGCTTCACTTCGGTGAAGAGGGCAAAATGCCGCTGGAAATCTTCTCCGGCGTGCTGGTGGTGATTGGCATAGCATTGGCCGCGTTCCTGTATTTGGGCAAACGTCAGTTGGTCAACAGCATCGCGCAAAGTGCATTGGGCCGTTTCTTCACGGTCTGGTGGTTCCATGCGTGGGGCTTCGACTGGCTGTACCATAACGTGTTTGTCCGCCCGTATCTGTGGATTGCAAAACTGTTGCAACGTGATCCGCTGAACTCACTGATGAATACCCCGGCGGTGCTTGCGCGCTGGAGTAACCGTGGTTTGACCGTCAGTGAAAATGGACAGGTGCGTTGGTATGTCGCGTCTATAGGTTTGGGTGCAGTCGTTGTACTGGCTCTGTTGCTTTTCGTTTAATTAGGGACACAAAACGCCATGCTATTACCTTGGCTAATTCTTATCCCCTTTATCGGCGGCTTACTGTCTTGGCAGTGTGAACGCTTCGGTACCAGAGTACCGCGTTGGATAGCGCTACTCGCGATGGGGCTGACATTGGTGCTCTCCCTACAACTGTGGGTGCAGGGCAACTATTCACTGATGAACCCGGCGGGTATCCCGCAGTGGCAGTCAGAATTCACCTTGCCGTGGATCCCACGGTTCGGCATTTCATTCCATCTGGCTTTAGATGGGTTGTCTTTGCTGATGGTGGTGCTGACCGGCCTACTGGGCGTACTGGCTATCCTCTGTTCGTGGCGTGAAATTCAGCGCAACCAGGGTTTCTTCTACCTGAATCTGTTGTGGATTCTGGGTGGGGTTATCGGCGTGTTCCTCGCCATCGACATGTTCCTGTTCTTCTTCTTCTGGGAAATGATGTTGGTGCCGATGTACTTCCTGATTGCTTTGTGGGGTCACAAAGCATCAGACGGTAAAACGCGCATCGCGGCGGCCACCAAGTTCTTCATTTATACCCAGGCCAGCGGTCTTATCATGCTGATCGCCATTTTGGGGCTGGTGTTTGTACACTACAAGGCCACCGGTATCTGGACTTTCAACTATGAAGATTTGTTGAAAACCCCGATGTCCCACAATGTTGAATGGTTGCTGATGCTGGGCTTCTTTATCGCGTTTGCGGTGAAAATGCCGGTGGTACCATTGCACGGCTGGTTGCCAGATGCACACAGTCAGGCACCAACGGCGGGTTCTGTCGACCTGGCGGGGATTTTGCTGAAAACCGCGGCCTATGGTTTGCTGCGTTTCAGCTTGCCACTGTTCCCGACGGCCTCGCAAGAGTTTGCGCCAATCGCTATGTGGCTAGGGGTTATCGGCATCTTCTACGGTGCATGGATGGCCTTCTGCCAGACGGATATCAAGCGCCTGATTGCTTACACCAGCGTATCGCACATGGGTTTTGTGTTGATTGCCATCTACACCGGCAGCCAACTGGCTTACCAAGGTGCGGTTATCCAGATGATTGCCCACGGCTTGTCAGCCGCCGGTATGTTCATCATCTGCGGCCAGCTGTATGAGCGTTTGCACACCCGCGACATGCGCCAAATGGGCGGTTTGTGGAGCCGAATCAAATACTTGCCTGCGCTATCACTGTTCTTCGCGGTGGCAACATTGGGGATGCCGGGTACCGGTAACTTCGTCGGTGAGTTTATGATCCTATTCGGCAGCTTCCAGGTGGTTCCGGTGATTACCGTGATCTCTACTTTTGGGCTGGTTTTTGCTTCGGTTTACTCGCTTATCATGATGCAGCGTGCCTATTACGGCGCGCCGAAATCTGAAGAAGCGTTGCCGGGTATGAGTGCAAGGGAACTGTCTATCATCCTGCTGTTAGTGGTGCTGTTAGTATTGCTGGGGGTTTACCCGCAACCAATTCTCGACACCTCCCATGCTGCGATGAGTAATGTACAGCAGTGGTTCAATGCTTCAACCATTCCAACAACAAGGCCGTAATTCGCCATGACAATAACTCCTCAACAACTGATCGCGATGCTACCGCTGTTGATCGTCGGATTGACGGTGGTGGTTGTGATGCTGTCCATTGCGTGGCGACGCGACCACTTTATCAACGCCACTCTGACGGTTATCGGGCTTAACCTGGCGCTGCTGTCACTGTATTTTGTCGGCCAGGTCGGGCCGATGGATGTCACGCCGCTGATGCGGGTTGATGGCTACGCGATGTTCTATACCGGGCTGGTGATTGTGGCCAGTCTGGCGACCAGCACCTTTGCTTATCCGTGGCTGAATGGCTATCCGGATAACCGCGAAGAGTTCTATCTGCTGGTGCTGATTGCGACTATGGGCGGCATTCTGCTGGCCAGTGCCAATCATCTGGCGTCACTGTTCCTTGGCATTGAACTGATTTCCTTGCCGCTGTTTGGTCTGATTGGTTATGCCTATCGCCAGAAGCGCTCATTGGAAGCCAGTATCAAATACATGCTGCTGTCTGCGGCGGCATCGTCATTCCTGCTGTTCGGCATGGCGCTGTTGTATGCGGAATCCGGTAGCTTGTCTTTCGCCGGTCTGGGCAAAAGTTTGAGTGACTCGATGGTCCACAGGCCGCTGATTCTGGCGGGCCTCGGGATGATGATTGTCGGTCTCGGCTTTAAGTTATCTTTGGTGCCGTTCCAACTGTGGACGCCGGATGTGTATCAGGGCGCACCTGCCCCGGTATCTACTTTCCTGGCGACCGCCAGTAAGATTGCCATCTTTGCCGTGGTGATGCGCTTGTTCCTGTATGCGCCAGCCGCTGACAGTGAAGCGGTGCGTTTGGTGCTCTCGCTGATTGCGGTGGCATCAATTCTGTTCGGTAACCTGATGGCGATCAGCCAGACTAACATCAAGCGTCTGCTGGGTTATTCTTCTATCGCCCACCTTGGCTACTTGCTGATTGCGTTGGTGGCGGTGCAAACCCATCAGCTGGCACTGGAAACTGTCGGCGTCTATCTGGCCGGTTACCTGTTCAGCAGCTTGGGGGCTTTCGGGGTGGTCAGCTTGATGTCCAGCCCATACAAAGGCCCGGATGCCGAGTCACTGTTCTCCTACCGCGGGCTGTTTTGGCACAAGCCCATTCTGTCTGCGGTGATGACGGTGATGATGTTGTCTCTGGCGGGTATCCCAATGACATTGGGCTTTATCGGTAAGTTCTTTGTGGTGGCAATGGGTGTGAGCGCCAATCTGTGGTGGCTGACCGGTGCTGTGGTATTGGGCAGCGCCATTGGCCTGTACTACTATCTGCGCGTGACTGTCAGTTTGTTCCTCAGTGCGCCGGAAACATTGGTCCGCGACACACCAAGCAACTGGGCATTGACTGCCGGTGGTGTGGTGGTACTGATTTCCGCGATTCTGGTGCTGTTCTTGGGTGTCTACCCGCAGCCGTTGATTTCGCTGGTGCAGTTAGCTCAACCGCTGATGTAATTCATTGTTAAATCGGCAAGTCCAACCCCCGTTCAGCAAAACTGGCCGGGGGTTTTGTTTTATATGTGCCATTGAAGTTAAGCTTGTTTAAGGTGGAGGTGGGGTAAAAGTCGGAGGGGAGAGCGGGTTATATTTGGCTATCTTTAAGGTGGTTTTTTATTTTACCTTCAAGGATATTTATGGGTTGTTTTTCTGTTCAAGCAAGTAATGATTCTTCTTTTCAACCATATAGTTATGTGGTTGATGATATATCTCAGCCAAAAACTGATCTATCTAATGCTTTGATAATTGAAGATGCCTGTCATTTTACTTATGGGAACTATAACTGCGCAGTAAATATTATTATTAACCAGAGTGATAGAGCCAATATGACGGCTCTGAAATACACGGGAATATTGCAAGGAAAAATAGATGAAAAGTATGACTGTTTGAGTAGTGTATTCAAGCAGGGCTTGGTGATGTCAAAAGAAGATTATCAGATTAAAAGCAACGAAATACTCTATGAAATTATCGCCAAAGAGTTCACTGGTGTAAAACGTTCCGATATTAATAATGGTGAGTGGGTCAAGATAAACCCGCTAACGAGGGCAATGTTATCTTGGGCTAAAGATAGACATGATAATGTTGATATTAATGCCATTGTTTCAGCAAAAGTTATCCAATATTACAACTATAAAATTCCAGAAAAAATGGAAGAAATATTATCTACAGATAGTTTTATAGTCGACTGTATTGAAGAAATTGTTGAAAGTGTGTTTTGGACCGAAAGTGAAAAAGCGACATTAGCAGATGAATTAGCCGTAAGTATTAAGAAAAAAGTTGAACAAGATACAAAGGTCGCGGTTCTATCGACACAAGCTGAACGGCAGCAGTTTGATCACTTTATCCGCAGCTTTTCATTTAGGTGATGAACATCACGTTTTTGATGAAATCCAATTAACTATTTAATTATTTATGAGATATGGATAGCAAAAAATTCTCTCAATTCAGGTAAACTGCGCGACTTTCATGCAATACACTTTCTCTTTTAACCTTTGTTGCGCAGGTAAATACTGATGAACATTATTCTGATGATTGCTATTACCACTGGCATTCTCTCAGGTATTTGGGGTTGGGTTGCGGTTAGCCTCGGGCTTATCAGTTGGGCGGGGTTTCTCGGCTGCACCGCCTACTTTGCCTGCCCACAAGGCGGCTTAAAAGGGTTGCTTATCACCCTGTTAACCTGCGTGAGTGGGGTATTCTGGGCGATGATGATTATTCAGGGTAGTGCCTTACAGCCTGAATGGGCCATCCTTGGCTATGTGTTGACCGGCATGGTGGCGTTTTTGATGTGTATCCAGGCCTGCCAGCAGTGGCTATCCTTTGTCCCCGGCACCTTTATTGGGGCTTGCGCCACTTTCGCTGGTAATGGCCATTGGAAACTGGTGATTGTCTCGCTGTTAGTCGGGGTGGTATTTGGTTATGCGATGAAGAACAGTGGGTTGTGGTTGGCGGCGCGGCGGAGTCAAAAGGGAAGTTCCTTGGAGTCTTCGATAGAGGTTGATTAAGTTGAATGGGAGACACAGGATCGGATCAGTTTTCGGTTGATATTCAATCTGTTCTTACTTGATCTTCAGCGCCTCAACCGAGCCGGAGGACAGGCCGGCACCCTTTGGCGGTTGAGGCAATGGCGGTAAAGCGAACCGTAAAGTTCTGACAACCGAACAGGATCATCAAATTAAATCATAAAAGATGATTTGCCACTTTAACCACTATCTTGCGCAGCGGCGCAACTTCTCCCAGTGTTGCCATCGGGCGATGTAACTCGCCAGGGAACAGCAGAGCGATATCGCCGGGAGCCAGTGTTAACAAGGTTTCGCTAGTAATACCTTCAAATAAACCGAAATCCCGCTCAGTATCAAAATCCATCGTTGGGCGCTGGCCCTGAGCTGACGGTGAAGCGCCAATCACCTCACTACCTTCCAGCAAAATATGAATATCAATGTAATAATGATGCAATTCAGGCGCTTGCTCATACAAAGGTTTGGACGCGGCAATAATGTGATTTAGGTAAATCTCGCGGCCTTCAATATCTTGTTCCCCGGCAGGAAGATTGACTAAATCCATTTTGCTGATGGCGGCCAGTGTGCGGCGGATAGCATCCGGATAAAGTGGGTTATTCACCGCGCTTTTTAGTTCATCAAGTATCATAATTATTCCCATATTCCTGCGTGTACATCATGCCGGGCACTTAAGCACAATGACTGATATTATTTTCTGGCTCCAGCGCGGCAATGCAGTGTTCAACAACACCGACAATGTCAGGCGAGATATCGATTGGAATGATGTCCGGCTCACGGGCATCAGGTGTTTCCAGTGTTGCGAACTGGCTCTTTAACAGGCTTTCCGGCATAAAATGCCCCGCCCGCTGTTGCATTCGGTGCAACACTAAATCGTAATCGCCGGTCAGCCACAGAAAGCGAATACCCTGATTCCCCTCACGTAAACGGTCGCGATATTGTTTTTTTAGTGCCGAACAGACTAAAAAACCCACTTCATTTTTTTGTTGTAAGCTGTATGCCACATCACTTAGCCGCTCAAGCCACGGAGCACGGTCGCTATCATTAAGCGGCTGACCCGATGCCATCTTTTGGATATTGGCGCGTGGGTGCAGATCGTCACCATCTATAAATTTGGCGTTAAGCGCCAGCGCCAGCGCCTGACCCACACAGGATTTACCTGTGCCGGATACGCCCATAACAATAATGCATTTACCAGACATAGCTTTCCTCTGTTACCTATCAAGCAGATAACTGACTGAATTCGGATCAAACTGCAACCAGCATGCCACCATCAACAAACAACAGATGACCATTAACAAAGTCTGATGCTTTGGAAGACAGATACACTGCCGCCCCAATCAACTCTTCCGGATCTCCCCAACGGGCGGCTGGCGTGCGTTTGCATAGCCAATCAGTGAAAGCCTTATCGTCGACCAGTGCTTTTGTCATATCGGTTTTGAAATAACCCGGCGCAATACCATTCACTTGAATATTGTAACGGGCCAGCTCAACACACATCCCGCGCGTCAACATCTTCACTGCCCCTTTAGAGGCGGCATATGGCGTAATAGTGTCGCGGCCTAATTCGCTTTGCATTGAGCAAATATTAATAATCTTACCGCGTTGGCGTTTAACCATATAACGGGAGACAGCTTGTGAAACCAAGAATACTGATTTCTGGTTTACCGCGATCACATCATCCCAATCTTTTTCTGGGAATTCAGTAAAAGCGTGGCGGCGCTGAATACCGGCGTTATTAATTAAGATGTCAATGGCACCAATGTTATTTTCTATTTGTGCAATCGCGTCATTAACAGCATCATGGTCAGTGACATTAAATGCCGCTGCATAAGCAACAAAACCGCTGTCGCGTAATTCGGCGACGGCTTTTTCTGCTCGTTCTGCGGTAATATCATTAATTATTATTTCTGCACCAAATTCAGCCAGACCTTTAGCTAATAAAAACCCAATGCCTTGTGCAGAACCGGTAATTAATACTTTGCGGTTTTCTAACGAAAATAAATTCTTCATAATGAATTCCTGATGAAAATGACGCTTATTAAGCGACACTATAAAATCAATATTATTGAATAATGACTGCGTGAAAACATGTGCCTATCAAACCGTTTTCTGTCTCATCAAACTGTGACGAAGATCACTTTAAATCATGTTACGGCAAGCTGTTACCACTTACGTGAGCGACATCGCCTTGAGAGCGGCAAAATACGACTATTTGTGGGGGCTTTATTCATCTCTGGGGGCGGATGCAGATTAACTTATTGATAATAATAGAACTAAATAATAGGAATCATGATTGTTATTGTATTTTAAATCAGTAACATGCTTTTCATTACCTTCGCTAACAGTGCATAATCACTTCATCCCATCCCACACTCTTGTTCCAGGTATATGCCATGAAAAACCAGCGTGTTACGTTACAGGATATCGCGTTACTAGCAGGCGTGACCAAAATGACAGTCAGCCGCTACTTACGCACGCCGGAAAAAGTGGCCCCAGAAACCGGTGAACGTATTGCCCAAGTGATGACTGAAGTCAATTATAGTGTTGATTCAGAAGGGGAAACTAGCCTCAATCAAAAAAGTCCAAGAATTGGTATTTTGGTGCCATCCTTTAATAACCAAATTTTCTCCGATTTACTGGCTGGTATTGAGTCGGTCACTGCTGCTAGTGGCTATCAAACGCTGGTCGTTAACTATAATTACAATAAAGAACGTGAAGAAGAACAAATAGTTAATCTATTGTCATGCCAGATTTCCGGGTTGATACTCACCGATTCTGAACATACTTTACGTGCGGATAAGTACCTAAATGCTTCGGAACTTCCGGTCGCGCAAGTGATGGATTTGGAACCACAGTTCAACCGTATTACCGTCGGTTTTAATAATTATCAGGCGGCTTATGATATGACGGCGACACTGTTGGCAAGCGGCAAACAGCATGTTGTCTATTTCGGTTCTATGTCTGATGTGCGAGATCGCAAGCGTTATCAAGGATATAGCCAGGCAATGATTGATACCGGGTTCGCACCGCTGCATATTACGCCCAACAAAGTCTCATCTGTCTCTATTGGTGCCGGTATGTTGGCATTGGCACGACAAATGTATCCGCAAGTTGATGCTATTTTCTGTACCAATGATGATATGGCGGTGGGCGTGTTACAAGAATGCTTGAAACTGGGCATGGCGGTGCCAGCGGAAATAGCGATTTCCGGTTTTCATGGGCTGGATATCGGCCAGGCGACCACCCCAGTGCTAGCCAGTGTCACCACTCCGCGTTTTGAAATGGGCAAAGTGGCTGCTGAAATATTGATTAAGAAAATCAAAAAAATCCCTACAATTGAACAGGTTGACCTACATTATCGTATTTCACTGGGGGGAACTATTTAATACTTTCGCTGTTGCTGAAAGATATACAAATTATCTATAACTGCCATTGTGCTCTTTAATGGCAGTGAGTCTTTCCCTCGAATAGTCCACCAAGATACTCCTCCTGAACATAACAAATAGCGCCAATCCATAACATTTTGCTTAAGTCATGGGATTAATCATTAACGCTGGCTTGATTAGCTGAAACAATTCAGCAGGAACAATGATAGGTCGGTCACGTTACCGGTAACATGTTTTCTTAACATGATTTACAGTGACCTGCGTCACAAAATAAAACATTGAAAACAGGTCTCATAATGACATTCGCTGAATGGCTCATCATCCGATGATTACCCGCCGCCATTTTGGTTTTGATTTATTGACATGATCAGGTACTCATTATGAAAAACAGCAAGTCATCTTCCTTCAAACAAGCCGTATTGATTATCGCCCCGGTAATGGATTATTTGACGGAGAAGTTGGAACAGAATTTCACTGTTCACAAACTCTTTCAGGTTACGGATACTGCTGAGTTTTTTGCGGCGCAGGGCAAGAATATAAAAGGCATTGTGACTCGAGGTGATGTCGGTGTAACCAACGAAGTGCTGACGTTATTACCCGAAGTACAGATTATCTCAATCTTCGGTGTCGGCACGGATGCAGTGGATTTGGACACAACTCGCGAGCGCAATATCATTGTAACTACTACCCCCGGCGTATTGACCGACGATGTGGCCGATACAGCTCTGGGACTGATTATTGCAACTTCGCGGCGTCTATGTCAGGCCGATAAATTCCTCCGCGCTGGTCAATGGCCGCACAGTAGCTTGCCATTAGCATCTAAAGTGACCGGTAAACGTCTGGGTATTTTTGGTATGGGCCGGATTGGTCAAGCCATTGCCCGTCGCGCAGCTGGTTTTGATATGCAAATTGCCTATACCGACACCGTGCACATCGAAAGTCTGCCATATCAATATGTGCCGGATTTAATTAGCCTTGCTAAGCAAAGTGATATTTTGGTCGTGGCTATTTCGGGCGGTAAAGACAGTATTGGTCTGATTGATAAAGCTATTTTCGACGCTATGCCAAACCATGCTCTGCTGGTTAATATTGCCCGTGGCAGTATGGTCAATCAGGATGATTTAATCCGTGCACTACAACAGAAAGAAATTGGCGGGGCGGGTTTGGATGTCTTTGCAGATGAGCCTAATGTGCCGCAAACATTAATCGAAATGGACAATGTGGTATTACTACCGCATATCGCCAGCGCCACCATAGAAACCCGGATTCAAATGAGTGATATTGTATTCTCAAATATTCATGCTCATTTCTCTGGCGAGAAAGCACCTACGGCCATTACTTACTAATTAAGAAGAGATATGAGGGTTAATTAAATTAATCCTCAACTTATTATAATAAAAATAAAAGACCACATCGTGCATTTTAAATAACTGGCAAATTATTCTAATTTGTTAGCGGCATTCTCTACGCTATTTTCTGAATAGTGTAGGAATTATTCAGCTAGAGAAAGAGGCGTGTTGATATGGACAGTAAGATCCCTAATGCCCGTTGGTTCCGCGTTATTGTGCCAATAATGATTGCTTGTATTATTTCTTTTATGGACCGGGTTAATATTAGTTTTGCGCTACCGGGGGGCATGGAAAATGATTTGGCTATTACCAGCCAAATGGCGGGTTTAGCGGGCGGTATTTTCTTTATTGGTTATTTATTTTTACAAGTACCGGGTGGCCGTATTGCTGTTCATGGCAGCGGTAGAAAATTCATTGCTTATTCCCTTGCAGTTTGGGCTATCGTTTCGATTCTGACCGGTTTTGTCACTAACCATTATCAATTGTTATTCCTGCGCTTTGTGCTGGGGGTTTCTGAGGGCGGTATGCTGCCGGTGGTGTTGACCATGGTCAGCAATTGGTTCCCGGAACGCGAAATTGGCCGCGCCAATGCATTCGTCATGATGTTCGCCCCGATCGGCGGTATGTTCACCGCACCTTTATCTGGCTTTATTATCAATGCGTTAGACTGGCGCTGGCTGTTCTTCCTCGAAGGTTCGCTGTCCGCGGTAGTGTTGATAATGTGGTGGTTTGTCATCAGTGACAGACCGGAAGAAGCCAAATGGTTGTCGACCAAAGAGCGCGATTATTTGGTCACCGAGCTTGCGCGTGAACGGGCGGAGCGGATGCTGGATGCGCCCGTGACCAATGCGCCGTTAAAAGCTGTCTTTCTAAATAAAGGGTTGATGAAACTGGTTGCTCTGAACTTCTTTTATCAGACCGGGGATTATGGCTACACCTTGTGGTTGCCGACTATTTTGAAAAATCTGACCGGCGGTAATATGGCCTCGGTTGGTATTCTGGCTATTCTGCCGTTTATTGCCACCACCGCCGGTATTTATGTCATTTCTTCACTATCAGATAAAACCGGTAAACGCCGTCTGCTGATCATGATTTCTCTGTTCTGCTTTGCTGCCGGTTTGGTGACCTCGGTTATTTTCCGTCACAACGTGTTGATCTCTTACCTGGCCTTAGTGGTGTGCGGGTTCTTCCTCAAAGCTGCAACCAGCCCATTCTGGTCTATTCCAGGCCGTATTGCTGTGCCAGAAGTGGCCGGTGGTGCGCGTGGTGTGATTAATGGGTTAGGTAATTTAGGCGGCTTCTGTGGCCCCTATTTGGTCGGCGTGATGATTTTCTTCTACGGCCAAAGTGCAGCAGTTTGCATGTTAGCTGGCTCATTAATTATTGCCGGGCTGATTACCTTAACCCTGCCAAAAGAGTGTGATGTTGAAGTTGAAGCCAAGGGAAAAGGTATTTCTGACAAAGGGTTAGCGAAAGTTAAACGCGCTTAAGCCGCCAAGCGGTCTTTACTGTAAAGGGTATGACCGCCGTCATTTATCACCGGAGAATCTCATGAATTTACAACAGCAACTTACCCTCAGCCAACGGCATCAACAACAGCTGCAATTGACGTATTTTAATCATGAAATCGCCTGGCAGTTAGGCGAAAAAATAAAGTGCCAGGCCGAACGGCAAGGGGGGGCACTGGCGATTAATATCCGGGTAAATGGGCAAACTTTATTCAGTTACGCCATGCCGGGCACCAGTGCAGAAAATGGTGACTGGCTGCGGCGCAAGCGCAATGTGGTGGAGTTACTGGGCACCAGCTCCTATGCCGCGGGGCTGATGCTGCAACAGCGCCAAACCTCACTTGAGGAGCGCTATGGTGTCAGTTTGCGCGACTACGCCGCGCTAGGTGGCGGCTTCCCATTGCAAGTTAAGCAGGCCGGTATTATTGGCAGCGTAAATGTGTCCGGCGCGCCACATTTGGATGATCACAATTTGCTGTTGCAGGTGCTGGCGGACTTCATTGGTCTTCCGGCGGGCAGTATTGAACTTTTGGCTCCTCTGAGCGAATAAGGAATGGCGATGAACCCGACTCTCACCCGTGTGACCCAGCGTATTATTACGCGATCGGCGGCGACCCGTACCGCCTATCTGCAACGAATTAGTGCGGCCAAAGAAAATACGGTTCACCGCTCACAACTGGCCTGCGGCAATTTGGCCCACGGTTTTGCTGCTTGCCAACCGGACGATAAAGTTTCATTGAAAAATATGGTGCGCAGCGATATTGCCATCATCACCTCCTACAATGACATGCTGTCAGCTCATCAACCTTATGAAGATTATCCGCAACAACTGAAAGATGCGCTGCATGAAGTGGGCGCGGTCGGGCAAGTGGCGGGGGGCGTTCCAGCCATGTGCGATGGTGTGACGCAAGGCCAGGATGGGATGGAGTTATCGCTGATGAGCCGCGATGTGATTGCGATGTCAGCGGCGATCGGCTTGTCACATAATATGTTTGACGGCGCATTGTATCTCGGCGTGTGTGACAAAATTGTGCCGGGGTTGCTGATGGCGGCGTTGTCATTTGGTCACTTACCGACGGTTTTTGTCCCGGCGGGGCCGATGGCTAGCGGCTTGTCTAATAAAGAAAAAGTGCGCGTGCGCCAACTGTTTGCCGAGGGGAAAGTCGACCGGCATGCATTGCTGGAGGCGGAATCAGCCTCTTATCACAGCGCCGGGACCTGCACATTTTACGGCACCGCCAATTCGAATCAGATGGTGATGGAAGTGATGGGGCTGCATTTGCCCGGTTCCTCTTTTATCCAGCCCAATACCCCACTGCGTGATGCGCTAACAGCCGCCGCGGCGCGGCAAGTTACGCGTTTGACGCAAACCAGTGGCAACTATCTGCCGGTCGGTCAGTTGGTGGATGAAAAAGTGATGGTGAATGGCATAGTGGCGCTGCTGGCAACCGGCGGTTCGACCAACCACACCATGCATTTAGTGGCGATGGCGCGCTCGGCGGGCATTATCATCGATTGGGATGATTTTTCCGAACTGTCGGAAGTGATCCCGCAGTTATGTCGCATTTATCCTAATGGCCCGGCAGATATTAACTATTTCCAGGCCGCAGGCGGGGTAGCATTGCTGATAAAAGAGTTATTGCAAGGCGGTTTGCTGCATGAAGATGTTCACACGGTGGCCGGGTTTGGCCTGCAACGTTACACGCAGGAACCTTATCTGGAGGAGGGGCAGTTGCAATGGCGCAGCGGGCCAGAGCGCTCACTGGATGACAGCGTTATTGCCAGTCTGAATCAACCTTTCTCGCCTCATGGCGGCACCAAAGTATTAAGCGGCAATCTGGGGCGAGCGGTGATGAAAACCTCGGCGGTTCCGCATGATCATCAGATTATTGAAGGGCCAGCCGTGGTGTTTGAAAGCCAACATGATGTCGGGCCAGCTTTTGAATCTGGCGCGCTGGACCGCGATTGTGTGGTGGTAGTGCGTTATCAAGGGCCACGGGCCATTGGTATGCCGGAGTTGCATAAACTGATGCCGCCACTGGGCGTATTATTGGATCGCGGCTTTAAGGTAGCGTTAGTCACAGATGGCCGTTTGTCAGGTGCATCCGGTAAAGTGCCGTCAGCGATTCATGTCACACCGGAAGCTTATTGCGGTGGTTTACTGGCGAAAATCCGCAATGGTGATCGGCTGCGGGTCGACGGTGTGAGTGGGGAGCTTTCACTGCTGGTGGATGAAGCCGAGTTAGCAACTCGCCTGCCCGCAGTCCCAGATATCTCGGCTTTCCATGTGGGATGTGGCCGGGAGTTATTTGGCGCGCTGCGTGAGCGGATGTCCGGCGCGGAGCAAGGGGCGTGTGGTATTTATGGGGATTAGGGTGAAAGGTTCGGTGGGTAGCGGCGGCTAGAGCCGGCTCTGGTTTCGGTTGATATTCGGTTTGTTCTCATTGCTGGCATTGTCGCCTCATATCCCTGGTGGCTCACTCGGGCCACCACCTTTGGCGGTTAGTTCATCGGAGGTTAAGTGAACAGTGAAATTCTAACAACCGAACCTGATTACCGAGAAGCTCCATCGACTCCCATCTCCCATTATCGACTATCCTTATAAAACCCTATGTCACTCATGGAGAATCTACATGAATCGAGATAAAGAACAGCAAACTTCGCTGGACGACGATTTGACTATGCTCACTGATACGCTGGAAGAAGTGTTGCGCGCCTCGGGCGATGCAGCTGACGAAAGCTATAAGGAAATCAAAGCCCGCGCGGAAAAAGCCCTAAAGGAGGTTCAATACCGTTTGAATGGCCGCAGTAAATGCTATATCAAACGGGCGAAAACGCTTGCGTGTTGTACTGATGATTATGTGCGCGAAAAACCTTGGTGCAGTGTCGGGATTGGAGCAACCGTCGGTTTGGTTGTGGGGCTTTTGCTGGCGCGGCGCTAAATATTCCCGTCAATATCACCGCAGTAAAAATCATCTCCAACATTATTCTACTCATTCTCGGCCCTTAAATGGGCCGTTTTTAAGTTATAAAAT